>JBAVML010000166.1:0-5161 GCA_049690035.1 Chthoniobacteraceae bacterium | reverse complement strand
CCGGGACACTCCGCGCCGCGACTGAGTCCGCGACCTTCGCCGGGGCCACCGCCGCAGGCTTTGGCTTGATCCACGCCATACCCACGGCAAGCGAGTGCGCGCAGATCATCCCGTCGCGCCGCGACGTCCGGCAGGTGCAGAGATTTTCCACGTTCGAGGGTGAAAGAATGCGCAGCCCAGACTTCAGCTCCGTCTCCCCTTCCCGCACCCGCCCTTGAAGCAGCGGCGGCTCGTAGCTAGCGTCCAGCACCCGCCCCATGTCGTGCAGCGCCCGCGCCTGTTTGAGCGCCTGCCAGCCACCGGCATCGGAGAGAAATCGTTCGGTAATCGGGACCATCGTTCCTTTCCACTACCGGCAAAGGCTCCTCTGCGAAACGCGGAATTATCGCGCCGGCACGCGGACCGCGCCGGCGCTGCCGCTTCGTTGCGCTGCCGGTATGACGCGCGCCGGCATTGCCGCGGGCGATTCCAGCGGGCATCACCATGCCCGACCGATCCCCGATGCCCGCCACTGCTCCTCCTCCCGCCCTGCAGCTTCGCGGCTACGCCTTCGGGCTGCTCGGCGTCCTCGCGTTCAGCCTCACTCTGCCGGCTACGCGGGTCGCGGTCGCGTCGTTCGATCCGTTCTTCGTCGGGCTCGGGCGCGAACTCGTCGCCGCCTGCCTCGCCGCTCCGCTGCTGTTTTTCACCGGTCAGCCGCGGCCCACCGGCTCGCAACTCCGCCGCCTCGGCATCGTCGTTCTCGCCCTCATCGTCGGCTTTCCCGTCCTCAGCGCCGTGGCGATGCGGCACGCCGATGCCTCGCACGGAGCCGTCGTCCTCGGCCTGCTCCCGCTGGCCACCGCCGTCGCCGGCTTTCTCCGCGCGCACGAGAGGCCATCCTTTGGTTTCTGGTGCGCCAGCGCGGTCGGCAGTTGTGCCGTGGTCGGCTTTGCGCTCGCGCAAGGCGGCGGCAGCTTTCGCCACGCGGATTGGGCACTGCTCGGCGCCGTTGTCGCTTCGGCGCTCGGCTATGCCGAAGGGGCCAGGCTCGGCCGGGAAATGGGCGGCTGGCAGGTCATCAGTTGGGCGGTCGTTCTCGGCCTCCCGATCACCATCCCCGCCGTCACGTGGCTCACGTGGCAGCACGGACTCACCGCCACGCCTGCCTCGTGGATGGGCTTCACCTACGTCAGCGTGGTCAGCGCCTTCCTCGGCTTCTTCCCGTGGTATCACGGCCTCGCCATCGGCGGCGTCGCCCGCGTGGGCCAGATCCAACTGCTTCAGCCGTTCTTTACCCTGGCTTTCGCCGCCCTTTTCATGGGCGAAGCTTTCAGCCTCCGTGCGCTCCTCGCCGCCAGCCTCGTGGCGCTCTCCATCCTCGCCGGGAGGAAAGCGAAGATCCTCCACGGCCGAGGGCGCTCATGACCGGGAATGCGGGACGGCCACACTTTTCGCCCGAGGCGGAATGGACCCGCCGGTCACAGCTTCAACCGCCGCCACGCCACCGCGAGCAGCGCCACGGTCGCCACGAAATACCACGGCAGCCACCCGAGCGCCTGACCGAAGACGGCCGCAGCCGGCATGTGCGCGCTCAGCCCTCGAGAGAGCCCGGCGAAGAGCAGGCCCACGCCGCCGTAGGCCAGATTGAAGGCCAGCCCGCGAAAGCTCAGCACGGTCGCCCGCTGGCGGGAGTCGGTGACCACTTCATTCAGATAGTGCGAAACGAAAAACTGCGTGAGCGACATCGCCACCCCGAGCGGCACCAGCCAGATCAGCCCGTAGATCGGCCAGAGCCGCGCGATGCCCGCCAGCGCGATCAAGACCAGCGCAGCGACGATCGCGAAATTCCCGCGCTTCGTCCCCCGCCCCACCAGCCGCTTGGCCAGCGCGGGGACGAAGAATCCGAACACCGCAAACCCTGAGCCGATCAAGCCAAAGGCCGCATCGGGCAGCGCGATGAGGCGGTAGTAATTACTCGTCATCGTCATGAAGAGACGCACGATGCTGTCGAAGCAAAGCCCGGCGAGGATCACGCCCAGTGCCAGCGGTGTCTGCAAGATCCAGCGGCCGGCGGCGAGCGTCGTCCGCCAGGCCGCGCCCGCCGGCGCGCCCTCCGTCTCCACCGCGGCTACCTGCGAGGTGGACGGTTCGCGCAGGTTCAAGGTCACCAGCAGCGCGAGCACGGCATTCCCCAGCGTGAGGTAAAGCGGGAAGCGCATCGTGATCTCGTGCGTCATCTTCCACGGCAGGCCCGCGAGATCGATCGCGCGCTGGACGAAGCTCGCGTCGTACACTGCCGCCCCCAGCATCATCGCCACGAAGAAACCGATCGACTGCCAGCGCATCACGCGCTCGAGCACTTGCGGCCACTGCTCCGCGCGCCCCTCGGCGACCAGCGAGTCGTAGGCCAGCGCTTCATCCGCGCCGCTCGCGCTCGCTTCCGCCGCGCCGCTCAGGATGCGGTTGATGAAAAAAAGCACGAAGAGCAACGTGGCATTTCCCCGCGGCGCGAAAGCGAAGACGGTCATCTCCACCACCATCAGCACCGCCGCGAAGACGACGAGGCGCTTTCTCCCCAGCCGGTCCGCCAGCGCGCCGGATGGCACCTCGAGCCCCACGATCGCCGCCGCCCAAGCCACGTTAAGCAGCGCGTATTGCTCGATGGTCAGCCCGAAATCGAGGAACAGCACCGCCAGCACCGGATAGTACCAGCGTGCGTTGAAGAACACGCGGAAGGCGATGAAGAGCGGAATATTCCGGGCGAGCGGGCGGTGAGTCATGGGAAAGCAGCGGCACCTTCTCGCACCAGAGCGGCTCGGAGGCGATAGCCGAGCTGCACGAATCTCACCGCCCCAGTAGAGCAAAATCTTTCCGGTTCGGCGCGAATCAATAGGGTGTGTGCGTGCCCTTAATTCCACCGGAAACCATCGAGCAGATCGCCGCGTCGAACGACATCGTGGAGGTGATCAGCAGCTACATTCCGCTGAAGCGTGCGGGCGTGATGTGGAAGGCGCTCTGTCCATTCCACCAGGAGCGATCGCCGTCCTTTTCGGTCAATCCGCAGCGGCAGATTTTTAAGTGTTTCGGCTGCGGCGCGGGCGGGAGCGTGATCCGCTTTGTGATGACTTACGAGAATCTCGATTTCATCTCGGCGGCGAAGAAGCTGGCCGACCGCGCGGGGATCAAAATCGTGGAGGCGGAGATGAGCGCGGAGGACACGGCGCGCTACGGGATGCGTCGGCGCTTGCTGGCGCTGCACGCGGAGGCTGCGGAGTTTTTTCACGCGCAGCTGTTGAAGAAACCGTCGGCGAAGATCGCGCGCGATTATTTGAAAGGACGAGGCATCGGCACGGAGGTAGCGAAGTCGTGGAAGATCGGCTACGCGCCGGACTCGTTCGAAGCGTTCACGGACTTCGCGCACAACGAGGGTTTCACCGCACAGGAGCTGATCGAAAGCGGACTGGTGAAGCTGCGCGATGAGGAGCGGCGCGATGGGGATTTCTACGATCGTTTTCGCAATCGCGTGATGTTCCCGATCTGCAACGACACCGGCGAAGTGATCGCCTTCAGCGGCCGCGTGCTGGAGGCGGATGCGAAGGCGGCAAAATACGTGAACTCGCCGGAGACGATGCTCTTCTCGAAAGGCGCGGTGCTCTTCGGCCTCCACAAATCGAAACGCGCGCTGATCGACAAAGGCTCGGCGATCGTCTGCGAGGGACAGCTCGACCTGATCACCGCCTTCGAGGCGGGCGTGCAAAATGTGGTCGCGCCGCAGGGCACAGCGTTCACGCCGAAGCAGGCGCACAAGCTGAAGCAATACGTGGAGGAAGTGGTGCTGTGCTTCGATGCGGACAGCGCCGGGGACAAGGCGGCTGAGCGTTCGCTGCCGCACCTGCTTCAGGAGAATCTCGTGGTGCGGGTGGCGGAAATGCTGCCCGGCGAAGATCCCGATTCGATGATCCGCACGAAGGGTCCGCAGGAGTTCACCGGGCGCATCGCGACGGCGAAGGATTTCTTCGATTTCCAAATCGATCGCTTGTCGAGCCGGCCTGACTTTGCCACCCCGCGCGGCAAGATGCAGGCGGCACGCAAGATGGCCGAGTGGATGAGCCTGATCACTGACGCGATGCTGCGCGAAGCCGTGATGCACAAGGTGGCGCAACGGATCGAAATTTCGACGCAAGAACTCGTGAAACTGCTGAAGGCACCGAAGGCCTCCGCCGCCATGAACGAAGACGAGGATGAGCCTCCGCAGGAACCGATCAAGCTAAGTCCGGTGCTGCGACTGCTCGCGCTGGTGGCCTTGCACGACGGGCCAGCGAGGTCGTGGTTGCTCGCCGAGTCGTGGCAGCGCGTCGTTGCCACCGATCCCGAGAGCGGGCTGCTCGTGAAGATCCTCGGTGCCTCGCTTGTGCCCGGAGATTCCGGCTCGACGAATGCCTTTCTCACCACGCTCGACGCCGCCGAGGAAGCGTACGTTTCCGGACTTCTGGAGGAAAAGCCGCCAACGAATGCCATGACGATCGCGCATGACTGTTGGCGCGACTTGGAGCGGCGTGAAATCCAGCGCCGCCTCGACGCGCTGCAGGCGCGGCTGCGAGCGGCGGATGTCTCGATCGAAGAGGTGGCGCGCCTGCAGAAAGAAATTCTTGACCAACAAAAACGCCGTTCGGATATTGCGCGGCCTTTGTCCCCGCCCCTCTGAAACGCTGTGCGCGATCCGAGCCGCGAGGTTGATCGTTTCCACTCCTCGGGTATGTCAAAAAACAAACAGAAAGTTTCCCCAAAAAAGCCTCTCCCCGCCGCGAAGAAACCGAGTCAGAGCCCGAAGAAGAAGACACCAAAGACAGCCTCAATCAGCTCCAAGAAGGAAAAAGGATCGAAGGAGACGAAGCGTCCCAAAATCAAAAAAACCGCGCCCATCGCGAAAGTCGTGGTCGCGTCAGCCGACAAACCAAAGTCGAAGGTGACCGCAAAGCCGGCGCCCCGGCCCGCAGCCGCAATGAGGCCGGTGATTCACGCGAAAAACGGGCACTCGCCGGTGATCGAAGCGGCGGTCGCAAAAGAGGGCGCGGCCAAGGCGACGGAAGCCCCCGCGACGCCGGTGATCAGCGTGCTCGACCAACCCGAAGTTCAGGAAAAATTGCGTGAACTGATCAAGCTCGCCAAAGAGCAGGGC
>JBAVML010000165.1:0-4427 GCA_049690035.1 Chthoniobacteraceae bacterium | reverse complement strand
AAACGGCTCGTCGCGCCAAAGGAGTGCGACCTTCTGCGGATGGGCGGCAAAGGATTGGTAGAGCCAGTCCAGCGGTTTCATGTCAGTTCACACCTCCGAGGTAAATCACCTGTCCGGTGAGGTAATCGCTTTCCGGCTTGATGAAAAACTCGATCACGTTCGACACGTCCGCGCACGTCCCGCGCCGGGCGATGGGCAGCCGGTCGATCAGCTTTTGCATGCGGTCCTTGGGCACGCCACGGATCAAATCCGTGTCGATCGGCGAGGGGCCGACGGCGTTGACGGTGATTCCAAAGGCAGCCAGTTCCCGGCTGAGGATACGGGTGAGGCTTTCGACCGCAGCCTTCGAAGCGGCGTAGATGGACTCGCCTTCCAGCGCCAGTGGTGCCGCGATCGTGGTCATGTTCACGATGCGGCCAAAGCTCCGCCGGCGCATCAGCTTTGCGGCCTCGCGGCAGATGAGGAAGGTCCCGCGCACGTTCACCGCAAAGACGCGATCAAGCGTGGATGCGGGAATCAGGAGCGCGTGATTCATCGAGGCGATGCCGGCGTTATTCACTGCCACGTCGAGCCGGCCGTATTTTTTTTGGACGAGCGAAAGCAGGCGTTTCACGTCCTCCTCGATGCTCACGTCGGCGAGCACGTGCTCGTAGCCTTCCAACTCCCAGTCGGCGGGCTCTCGGCTGCATCCGATGACGCGGTATCCGACCGCGACGAGGCGCTCGGCGAGGTGTCGGCCGATGCCTTTGCGAGTTCCCGTCACCAGCGCGACGGGCTGGTCGGCGGCGTCAGGCCGCGGGCTGCTCATGGGCGAGGGCGTGAATGTAGTCCGCGAGCGTTTCGACGGAGCGGAATGGGCTGCGGGTTTGCGACATCGCACGGTCGTCTGCGAGCGCGATCGCGAGTCCGTGCTGCTCGTTGACCTGCTGCTCGATGTCGAGCAGGAGATTCACGAGTCCGAGTGAGTCGAGGATGCCCTCGCGTCCGAAGAGGCGGGTGCTCGCGTCGATCTTACCCACCTCGGCCAGGCGCGCGCTGCCGAGGAAATCGGTGACGGTGGAAATGATGAGGTCGATGATTTGTTCCCGGGTCATAAAAGATGAAGGTGGAAGACGGCCTCGGGCCGTTCGAACTGGAAGCCGAGGCCCGCGTAGAGATTCATCACTGCGGTGTTCGCGGCGGAAATCCGAGCGGACACTTCGCGCACGCCCGCGGCTTGCAAATGACCGAGCGTATTGACGTAGAGCTGGTAGCCGAGCAGACCATTTTCCAGCGCAACATCCACGGCGCCGAGTTTCAGCTCGGCGTGTCCGTGATCCAAGCCGACGTGCATGAAGCCCGCGACGCGTCCGGCGGATTCGAGCACGAGCATGATGTTTGACTCCGAGAGTTCGCGCATCGCATGGCCCACCCAGCGCCGGTAACGACGGTTCGCGAGCGGGCGCGGAAATTCCCCGTCGGTATGATAGCGTCCGAACTGAAACGAAGTCTCCGCGATCTGTTCGAGGCGAGGAAGATCGCCGACTCGCGCGGGCCGCAGGCTGGCATGCGCCGTCGGGAGCTTCGCCCGGTGGAGGCGGGAAAGGTGCGCGGTGAGGGCGTAGTCCACGATCTTGAAACCTGCGTCCGCGAGCGCGGCGATGGCTCGGTGTTCCGACGCTGGAAGTCGCGCCGAGATCAGGCGGAGGCTCCTTGTTTCGAGTTGTTCGCGCACTCCGCTCAGCGCGCGGCCGGTCTTTCCCGCGCCGAGCGCAGCGACATTCGGGCGATACTCGGCAACGAAAAACCCGAAGATCTCGCTGTCGACGGGAAGCTCTACAATCTCGCCGGGCAATGGAGAGTCCCCGTTGGAGATGACTGGCGCTTGCACCATCATCCGTGGAGTTCGCTTTCGTGGAGAGCCGCAAGTCCGGCGACGGCAAAGTTGGTACCGGTGTCTTCACGGACGGCGTAGGGTGGCTTGTCCATCATGCGAAAATGCATGCGCGCAAGATACTCACCCATCATGCCGAGCGCGAAGAGTTGTGCGCCGGAAAAGATGGCGATGATCGACGCAAGGAAGGGGAAGCCGGCCACGCTGCTCCCGGTGATCAGGTATTTTCCCAGGACGAAAACGAGGACGCCGAAGCCGAAGAGTGTGAACGCAAAACCGACAATGCTCGAGATCTGCAGCGGCAGCACCGAGAAGCCGGTGATCATCGTCATCGCATGGCGGAAAAGCTGGCGGAAGGTGTAGTTCGATTTGCCGATGGTGCGCGGATCGTGTCGCAGCCGGATGGCGCCGAAGCGCGTGGTGCCCCAGGTGAGAAGCACGTCGATGCTGACGAAGGGGCTGTGGTAGGCGGCGAAGGCGTCGCGGACCTTCGTGCGGAAGACGCGCCAGGCGCTGACCTTGCGCGCCGTCTCTGCCCCCATCGCGCTGCCGAGGGCGATCTTGGTGATGATCGAGGCGAGGTCGCGCAAGACGCCGTGCTGCTCGGCTTCCGGCGGCGCATAGACGACGTCGAGATTTTCGGTGAGCGCAGCGAGCAGCTTCGGGAGTTCCTCCGGCGGATGCTGGAGGTCGTCGTCCATCGTGACTGTGAGCGCATAACGCGCGGCGCGGATGCCGGCGAGCAGGGCGTTGTGCTGGCCGTAGTTGCGCATCAGGTCGAGGGCGCGGACGAAGTCGTGCTGCTCCGCGAGGCCGGCGGCGACGGCGGCGCTCGCATCGCGGCTGCCGTCGTTGACGAGGATGATTTCGAACGCGCTCGTCATTTCCAAGAGCATTGGCGCGAGGCGGGCGATGAGTGGCTCGAGAGTTTGCGCGCTGTTGTAGGCGGGCACGACGACGGAGATCGTCGGCAGCGAGTCGCGGGAAAGTGAGCGCCGGGCGCCCGCGGCGGAGGGTGGCAAGACAGGTGCGTCAATCATGATGTGGGTTCTTTTTCCGCGACGAGCAGGCAACTGCTGCCGATGGAAATGCCGCCGCCGTTTTCGATCCGGCGCAATTCGTTCGCCCAGATACGGTCGGTGAAACTGCGGGCCCGCGGCTGGTGCAGGCGACCGTAGCTTTTCCGGGGAAGCGAGCGGCGGCCGAAGAGGCTCGGAATCGAGCGCAGCGCGAAGAGCGCGACCGGAAGCAGCGAGAAAAAATAGGTTGCGTAGAGCAGCTTGAAACCAGCGGCGTGCAGCCGCCTCGTCATACCTCCGATGGTGTGACGGCGGAAATGTCCGGCCACCACGTCGTCGTCGGACCACAGCCAGGAATGCGCGGGCACGGTGACGTAGAGCCGGCCCTGCGGGGCGAGAGCGTGGTGAAGTTCTCCGAGAAACGCACCGTCGTCTTCGATGTGTTCGAGCACATCGAAAATGCCCGCGGCCGGCAGGCTGGCGGCGCGGAACTGCGCGGTCGCCAGCGTCGCGCAGACGACTTTCGGGATGCCGCGGCGGGCCGCATTGCGCGCACCCGCTTCGCCCGGCTCGATGAGCACCGTATCGAATCCCGCATCGATCAAGCGTCGCGTGACAAAGCCGTTTCCGCCGCCGATGTCGTAGATCGTTCCGGCGGGCGGAAAGCGGCGCACGACCGCTTGCAGGCACGCCGCGCGATGGGCGAACCAGAACGACTGCTCTTCCAGCTCGAAACACTGCGCGTTGCCCTCCTCCAGATAGGAAACAGGCTCGCGTTCCGTCGCGTGCCAGATCCCCTCCGCATCGCGCTCGAAATGCCCGCCAAGCTGGCGGGGATCGAAGGCGGCGGAGGAATCGGCAAGAGCAACCATGGGTGGTGAAGCGACGCATCTTTGCAGGAAGCATGCCACCGCGTGCCGGCCAGCCTGGTGGCAGAACACCTGCTAACTCCCCGGACGCTGCTTTACGCCAGCACCCGGCCTTGATGAATCTCCGCCCCTTCTTTCGCGATAAAGCTTACCTGCTCTGGCTGGCGCTGCTCACCCTTAGTTTTTCGATCGGGTGGTACCTCTTCGACGCGGAGCTGGGCGTGAACTTCTCGGACGAAGGGTTCCTCTGGTACGGCGCCTCCGCGGTGCGGCGGGGCTTGGTGCCGATGAGGGATTTCCAGGCTTACGATCCGGGGCGCTATTGGTGGACGGCGGCCTGGAGTTTCGTCCTCGGGGAAGGCTTGATGCCGCTGCGGCTCTCCTGCGTGCTGTTTCAGTGCCTGGGCGTTTTCGCCGGTCTGCTCGCCGCGCGGCGGGTCTGCCGGCACTGGGCGTTTCTGATCGGGGTGGCGTTGCTGCTCTGCGCGTGGATGCATCCCCGCTACAAGTGCTTCGAGCAGAGCATCGCGTTGATGTTCGTTTACGCGGGCGTGCTGCTCCTCGAGAAACCGTCGTTGCGCCGGCACTTTTGCGTCGGACTCTTTGGCGGGCTGATGGCTTTTATGGGGCGAAATCACGGCGCGTATTTCGTCGTTGCCTTTGGAC
>JBAVML010000164.1:0-2622 GCA_049690035.1 Chthoniobacteraceae bacterium | reverse complement strand
AGATCGTCGTGCCGCCCGCGATCGTGAAACTTGCCGCACTCACGCCGAGCGTCGCCACGGCAGTTGCGCCTGATCCCCCACCGCCGCCGATCGTCACATCCGGCACCGCGCTGTGGACGCCGCCGACCGTGGTGGAAACCGACGACACGACGCCGCTGGCGATGCTCGCGGCCGTGTCGCTGCTGTTGATCAATCCGCCGACACCGCCGACGCCCGTGCCGCGAATGGTGAGCACTTCGTTGATGTTCTGCTGTCCGTTCAAATCGAGCGTCGCGCCTGCTGTGATGCTCGTGCCGCCGGTGCCGCTGCCGAGGGTCATGGCGCCGGTGCCGAGCGCGGCGGGGTTTGCGAGGATGAGCGTGCCCGCGCTCACGGTCGTGGTGCCGCCGTGCGTGTTGCTGCCCGCAAGCGTCCAAGTGCCAGCGCCCAGCTTGTTCACGCCGAGCAGCACATTCGTCGCGCTGCCGCTGGTGCCGTTACTGATGACGCCATTTGCAAGGCCGGTGCCCGCGCCATCGAGCAAAAGATTTCGCCCTGTCGTGTTCGGCGCGATGCTACCGTCGAGAGTCAGCGTGCCTGCGACGGCGAAAATCTTCGTGTCGCCGCCGCCCCCGGTGAGCGTGATGTTGCCGCTGATGAGATTGTTCCCCGCGTCGTTCATGATCGCGCCGGTGGTCGCGCTGTTGCTGCTCGTGAGGAAGCTGATCGTCGCGGCGAGTTCGATGGGATTGCTGCTGCCGTCGAGCCGGAGTTGGGGCGCGCCGTTGGTGCCGTTCGTGAGCGTCACGGTCTTCGTGCCGTCGCCGAGCGCGGTGCTGTTCGTGATGCGCAGCGCGCCGCTGCTCACGTTCACGCCACCGTCGAAGGTGTTCGTCCCGCTGAACACGATGGTGCCCGCGTTGATCGGGCAGTCAATCTGCACGCCGCCCGTGCCGCCGATCGCGTTCGGAACGTCGAGCGTGCCCGTGCGGTCGAAGCGGAGCTGGCCGTTGTTGATCACGTCGCCGGTGCCGAGCGAACCGGTCGCGCCGTCGTTGCCGATTTGCAGCGTGCCCGCGTTGATCGTCGTGTCGCCGGTGTAGGTGTTCGTGCCCGCGAGGACGAGCTTACTCGACGAACTCGCGCGGCTGAGCCCGCCCGCGCCGCTGATGTCGCCGTTGAACATGAACGTGCCGCTGTTCGTCGCGTTGAACGTTGTGTCCGCGCCGAGCGTGAGCGGCGTGCTGACGTTGTAAGTCAGCGAGTTCGTCGCGGAGCCGGAGGTACCGGTGAGGTTCACGGTCGGCATCAGCGTGCCATTGTTGAGCAGCATGAAACTGCCGCCGCTGATCGTCGCGGTCGTCGCCGCGCTGCTCGTGCCGGCGAGCGTGAGGTTGTTCATCTGGAACGCCCCCGCGATGTCATTGCTCGAAGCGAGCGAGCCGCCCGCGAGCGTCTGTCCCGTGAAAAACTGCACCGACGCGCCGCGCGTGCTCGTCGGCACTGTGCTGCTTTGCCAGTTCGCGCCGGTGCTCCACGGCAGCGATGCGGCGGTGCTCGTATTCGTCCACACGTAGTTCACCGCGGCCGCGGAAAGTGAGATCGTCCCCGTGCTGCTGAGGCCGCCGAAGTGGCGCACACTGAGTCCGCCCGCGAGCGAATTGATCTGCGTGGCATTCAGCGCGGCTCTGCTCACGAGCAACTCATCGAGCCCGCCGTCGAACCAACGCTGCGGGGCGAAAGTCGCGCTCGCGTGTCCGCCAAAGACCAGCGGGCTCGCCGGATTTAGTGCCAATGTGAACGCTGAGTCGGTGCCCGCGAGCGCGCCGTTGATGTAGAGACTGAGGGAGGCGCCGTTGCGCACGACGGCGAAGTGATGCCACACGCCCGCAGCGATGCCCGCCTGCGCGATGTCCACATCGAACGCCGCGCCCACCGCGTTGAAGTGCTGCAAGCGCACCGTCGTCGCGCCTGCGGGGCAGTTCAGGTAAAGCTCGTCGTTGCTGCCGAATCCGTCGCCGTCGCTGATGTGCCAGACTATGTCGTCGTTCGTCGTGTCGCGGCGCTTGAACCATCCAGCGACGGTCCAGTCGTCCGTGTTCCAATTCAGCTCCGTCGCGGCGATCACGCGCTGCACGCGCGCGCCAGCGGTGGTATTTTCCACGAGGTCAAGCGAGCGTCCGCCCTGCTCGGTGAGCGACCCCGGCCTGTCCGTGCTGAAGCTGTAAGTGCCCGCGCCTGCAAAATCGATCGTTCCATCGCGGCCATTGCCGGACACGTCGGGCACGACGTTCACAGTCGAGCTGTCGGGCAAATCGAAATCCCATGCGAGGACCGTGTTCGGATCGCCGCCGCCGTCGGTCACGTTGAAAGTGAAACTCGGCACGCCCGTGTAGCCCGGCGTGGGCGTGAAGCGCGCGGTGTGGCCGTCGGCGAGCAACGTCACGGTGCCGTTCACCGCGCCGCTCACG
Organism: Chthoniobacteraceae bacterium; assembly: GCA_049690035.1. Lineage (GTDB taxonomy): Bacteria > Verrucomicrobiota > Verrucomicrobiia > Chthoniobacterales > Chthoniobacteraceae > Chthoniobacter. Next base: position 172 of record JBAVML010000164.1, on the reverse strand, counting down.
CTGAAGAGCATCTGGTCGGGCGTGGTTGTGTCGTCGGTCACGTAGTTGCGCAAATCAATGTCCACCGCATTCTCGCCGTTGCTCGTGGCGACGCCGTTGATCGTGACCGGCGTGTCGTTGGTGGCCGAGAGGCTCCACGCATTCAGCGGCATGATCGTCGGCAGCGTTACCG
>JBAVML010000163.1:0-19838 GCA_049690035.1 Chthoniobacteraceae bacterium | reverse complement strand
CAGCGAGACGGATCCCTATTGTTCGGTCGCCGAGGAAAACGTGCTCGGCTATCCCGGCGATCCGTATTCCACGGAGTGCATCGTCATCCACGAGTTCGCGCACAACATCCACCTGCGCGGCATGCTGAATCTGGACCCGACCTTCGACGCGCGCCTGAAGGCAACCTATGACGCGGCGATGACAGCCGGGCTGTGGAAGGGAAAGTATGCGAGCACGAATCACCACGAGTATTTCGCCGAAGGCGTGCAGTCGTGGTTCGACAACAACCGCTTCAACGACCACGACCACAATCACGTTCACCTGCGCTCGCAACTCATTGAATACGATCCCGGTCTCGCCGCGATGTGCCGCGAAGTCTTCGGCGACACGGAATTGAAATATACCAAACCCGCGACGCGTCTCACCGGGCACCTGACCGGATACGATCCGGCGAAGGCGCCGACGTTTGTGTGGCCGGAGCGATTGAAGCCGGTAAGAGAAGAAATCCGCGCGCAGGCGAAAGCGCGCGACAAGGCCGCCAACGGCGACGGCCAGCGCAAGCCAAATATTCTTTTCATCCTCGCCGATGATCTCGGCTACGGCGATGTCGGCTGCTATAACGCGGAGTCGAAAGTTCCGACGCCCAACATCGATCGGCTGGCGCGTGAAGGGATGCGATTCACGGACGCGCATTCGCCGTCCACGGTCTGCACGCCGAGTCGCTACAGCTTGCTCACTGGTCGGATGGCCTTTCGCATCGACTATCGCGGCGTTTTCGAAGGCGTGGGCGGGCCTTGCCTGATCAAAGAGGATCAACTGACGCTGCCGCAGATGCTCCGCAATCAAGGCTACGCCACGGCGATGACGGGCAAGTGGCATGTCGGCCTGAGTTTCTTCGACAGGGACGGGCAGCGCATTACGAAGGGCGGCGTCGAGGGCGTGAAGATGATCGATTACTCGCGCGCCATTCCGGATGCGCCGATTCATCGCGGCTTCGATCGGTTCTTCGGCACGGCGTGTTGCCCGGGCACGGATTACCTCTACGCATTCATCGATGGCGATCGCATTCCGGTGCCGCCCACCGGGATGCTCGATAAGTCGAAACTGCCCAAGCATCCGTATGCCTTCGACAACCGCGCTGGCATGATCGCGCCGGACTTTGACCTCGAGGAAGTGGACATGGTCTTCTTGAAAAAGAGCCGCGAGTTCCTCGAGCAACACGCGAAGAGCCAGCCGGAGAAACCGTTTTTCCTCCTGCACTGCACGCAGGCGGTGCATCTGCCGTCGTTTGCGTCGAAGCAATTTCAGGACAGTACGAAGGCGGGGCCGCACGGGGATTTCATCCATGAACTCGACTCCATCGTCGGCGAACTGATGAAAACGCTGGAGCGGCTCGGGATGGCGGACAACACGGTGGTGATGCTCTCGAGCGACAACGGACCGGAGACCACAAGCGTCGTCCACATGCGTGCCGACTACGGCCACGACGGCGCACGCCCTTGGCGCGGGATGAAACGCGACCAATGGGAGGGCGGGCATCGCGTGCCGTTCATCGTGCGCTGGCCGGGGAAAATTGCCGCCGGCAGCACGAGCGACCAGACGGTCTGCCTAACGGATGTCATGGCAACTTGCGCGGCGATGACCGGCGCCGCGCTGCCGACCAACGCCGCCGAGGACAGCTTCGATCTTCTGCCTTTGCTGCTCGGGAAAGAGAGCGGCGCGCAAGCCCGCCCATATACCTTGCACCAGACGATCAGCCTCGCGCTCGCCATCCGCCAGGGCCCCTGGAAATACCTCGATCATCGCGACTCCGGCGGGAACAACTACGACAACGCCGAACTCAAACGCTTCGCCCTGCCCGACTCCGCGCCGGACGCGCCGGGCCAGCTCTACAACCTCGAAACCGATCCGGGCGAGAAGGTGAATCTCTATTTCCAACACCCCGAGATCGTGCGCGAATTGAAGGCGCTGCTGGAAAGCAGCAAGGCCCAGGGACGCAGCGCGGCGAAAACATCACTACCATGAAACACGTCCTTCTCTTCATCGGCCTGCTCGCGCCACTCGGAACACTCTCAGCCGCGAAGCCGCTCAAGGTGTTCATCCTCGCCGGCCAATCGAACATGGAAGGGCACGCGAAGATCGAGACCTTCGACTACGTCGGCGATGATCCGCAGACCGCGCCGCTGCTCAGGCAGATGCGCAATGCGGACGGGACGCCGCGCGTGTGCGACCACGTCTGGATTTCTTACCTTACCGGCGAGGGCGAGGTGAATGGCGAGGGGTTGGGCAAGCTGACCGCCGGTTTCGGTTCGCGGCGCAATCCGGCGGAAAGCGGCGGCAAGATCGGGCCGGAGTTTACCTTCGGGCTCACCATGGACGCGGCGCTCGCCGAGCCGGTGCTCATCGTCAAGGCCGCGTGGGGAGGCAAGTCGCTCTACTACGATTTCCGGCCCCCAAGCGCGGGACCGTTTCCGCGCTCGGCGGCGGATGTGGAAAAGGGGCGCAATCCCGAAGCGCAGTCGGGTCTTTATTACCGACTGATGATCGAGCATGTGCGGCGCGTGCTCGGCGACATCAAGCGCGTCTGCCCGGTCTATGACGAAACGCAGGGCTTCGAGGTCGCCGGCTTTGTCTGGCTGCAAGGCTGGAACGACATGGTGAATCGCGACGTTTATCCCATTCCGAAGAAGGACGACAAAACGCCGCGCTACGCCGACTACAGCCGCTGGCTCGCGGACTTCATCCGCGATGTGCGCAAGGACCTGCGGGTGCCCCAGATGCCATTCGTGATCGGGGTGATGGGTGTCGGCGGGACGATGCCCAACGAACACGTCGCCGCATTTCGCGAAGCGATGAAGGCGCCCGCTTCGCTGCCGGAATTCAAGGGGAACGTCGTCGCGGTGCAGACCGGGCCGTTCTGGTCGATGGAACTCGGCGCCATCGCCGACAAGAAGGACGAAGTGCGGCAGATGAGTTTTTACCTAAACTCGAAACATAAGGACTACGCCAACGCCGACGGCTCGATGACCGAGGCCGCGAAGCGCGAGTATGTGAAGCAGTTCGAGGCCAAGCTCATCTCGCCCGCCGAGGCGGCGCTGTGGGAACGTGGTGCCTCCAACGCCGGCTACCACTATCTCGGCTGCGCAAAAACCTTCGCGCAGATGGGCCGCGCCTTCGCCGAGGCGACGCTCGAACTGATGAGGACGCGCGCGCATCTTCAATGAAAATTAATCGCATCCTCGCCTACCGCGTCGAACTCCCGCTGCACGAGACCACTTACAAATGGAGCGGCGGGAAATCGGTCACCGTGTTCGACAGCACGATCGTACGTGTCGAGACGGATGCGGGCCTCGTCGGTCACGGCGAGGTTTGCCCGCTCGGACCCTTCTATCTGCCGGCTTATGCAGAGGGTGTGCGCGCGGGGTTGCGCGAGCTCGGGCCGCATCTGCTCGGCGAAGATCCGCGTCAGCTCGCGAAGCTCAACCGCAGGATGGACGCTGCGCTCAAGGGGCATCCGTATGTGAAGAGCGGCATCGACATCGCGTGCTGGGACATCCTCGGGCAGTCGTGCGAGATGCCTGTGTGCGAACTGCTCGGCGGGCGCTACGGCGACGACGTGCATCTTTACCGCGCCATCTCGCAGGAGTCGCCGGAGGAGATGGCGGAGAAGGTAGCGGGCTATCGCGCGGAAGGTTACCGCCGCTTCCAGCTCAAAGTCGGTGGCGATCCCGACACGGACATCGCGCGCATCTTCGCCGTGGCGGAAAAACTCCAGCCCGGCGACCGGCTGGTGGCCGATGCAAACACCGGCTGGGTGCAGCACGAAGCCGTGCGGGTGGCGAAAGCCGTGCGCGATTTGGATGTCTATATCGAGCAGCCGTGCCTGACCTACGAGGAATGCCTCGCGGTCCGCCGGCAGATTCCGCATCCCTTTGTGCTCGATGAGAATATCGACGATCTCGGCATCCTGCTCCGCGCCAAGGCCGACCTCGCGATGGACGTGGTGAATTTGAAAATCAGCAAACTCGGCGGCCTCACGAAAATCCGCCAGGCTCGCGACCTCTGCGTGAGCATGGGCATCGCGATGACGCTCGAGGATTCGTGGGGCGGCGACATCGCGACCGCCGCCATCGCGCATCTCGCGCAAAGCACGCCCACCGAGTTCCTTTTCACCACCACGGACTTCAACAGCTACGTCACCGTGAGCACGGCCGATGGCGCGCCGCAGCGCGTGAATGGCCGGATGGCCGCCTCGCGCGAACCCGGTCTCGGCATTCGTCCGAAGATGGACGTGCTCGGCGCACCGGTGGTCGTCGTGGAATAGAGCTCTTCCGATGAAACTCCTCGCGCCCGCACTCATCCTCGTTGTTGCCAGTGCCGCCTTCGGCGCTCGGCCGCGCGACGCGGTCCCGCTCGATGCGCCGGAGTTGCCGCTCAACTACCGCATGCACATCGAGTTCTCCGCGCCGGCGGCGGGGGCGCTGCGCTTGAACAAGGACCTCGCCGTGCCGCTCTCCAATGGCGCGGAGCACGACGTGGCGGTGGAGCATCCGGCCACGGGCCCGGCGGTGCTGCGCGTGTGGACGGGCGGCAAGTTGGTCCGCGGACCGGAAGAGCTGCCGGCCCTGGCGCAAAACGGCGCGCGGGATTTTCCCGAGGCGCGGCTCGATCTTGGCGCGGATTTCACGGCGGTGGCGCGGTTCGAGTCGAGTGGGAGCGGCACGCTTTTTTCAAAGTGTGCGCCGACGGGAAAATGGTCGCCCGATGCGAAGGCGCTCTTCATTCGCGGCGGTCGGCTCGTTTACGACATCGGCTGGCTCGGCGCGCTCACTGGTGGGGGAAAAGTGGACGACGGCCGGCCGCATACGGCGGTGCTCACGGTGCGGGACCGCACCGCGCGGCTGTGGCTCGATGGCAAGGTCGCCGCCGAGCGCGCAAACTTTTCCAAGCCGGATGTTGCCGGCCACGTCTTCAAGGTCGGGCGCGCGGCGCCGGACTTCGCGGGCGAATTCACGAAGGGAAAAATCGCCACCGTCCGCGTCTGGTCGCGCGCCCTGCCGGATGCGGAGGTGGCGCTGCTTTTCAAGGCGGATGGCGCGGGAGCAAATACGCCGGACTTTACGCACATACCGGATCCGCGCGGGGCTCGCCCGGTGATCGAGCCGGGACCGGGCGTGACCGTCCGCGCGGCCTGGATGCAGCCTCTGGAGCGGACCGACCACGCGGAGCTGGTGCGCGGCTGGAACGAGAAAACGCTCGAAGAAGGGCGGCAAATCTACACGACGCTCTGCGTCGTCTGCCACGGCACGAAGGAGCGGCCGGGCTCGCTGCCGACCGCGCTGCGCTTTGCGGAAGGGCAGTTCAAGAACGGCGCGGATCCGCTCTCGATGTTCACCACACTCTCGAAGGGCTTCGGCCAGATGGTGCCTCAGCCGCAATACACCACGGCGCAAAAGTACGCGGTGATCCAATACATCCGCGAAACGTTCCTGCGTCCGCACAACCGTGGGCAATTCACGGAGATCACGCCGGCCCTGCTCGCCTCGCTGCCGAAAGGGCTCGCGCGCACGGAGGCCGAAAAGGAGGACCGCTCCCTTCCGCCATACCAGCGCATGGATTTCGGCCCGGCGCTTTTCTGGACCAACGAAGTCGCGCCCGGGAACATTGCGCAAAAAGGAATCGCCATCCGTCTCGATGAAGGGCCGGGCGGCGTGAGCAAGGGGCGCGCTTGGATGATCTACGATCACGACACGATGCGCGTGGCGGCGGCGACCACGGGCGACTTCGTGGATTGGAAGGGCATCGCTTTTGACGGCAGTCACGGCACCCACACGGGGCTCATCGGTGAGCGGCAATTTGTGAATCCCGTCGGCCCCGGCTGGGCCTCGCCGGAAGGGCGCTGGGACGACGTGCGCCTCCTCGGAAAGGACGGCCTGCGCTACGGGCCGCTCCCGCGCGAGTGGGCGCGCTTCGAGGGATTGTATCTGCACGAAGGGCGGGCGGTCATCGCCGCGAACATCGGCGGGACGCGGGTGCTGGAATCGCCGGGATGGCTCGACTACGGCACGACGCCGGTCTTCACCCGCACGCTGAATGCCGCGGACGCGAAGCAGCCGCTGCTCGTCCGCGTCGCGCCGGAGAGCGTCAGCGTCGCGCTCACTGGCGATGGCGCGTTGCGCAAGGATGGTGGCTTTTGGATGGCGACGTTGCCGGCCGGCGCTAGGACGCGGCTCCTCATTTCCCGGGCCGATGCCGCCTCGCTCGAAGCGCTGGCGAAGACGATCTCCACGCCGCTCGATCTCGCGCCGCTGACTCGTGGTGGTGCGCGGCAGTGGGCGGGCGAAGTGACGACGACTTCCGAGGCTGGAAATGCTGATGGTGCCTTCATCACCGACACCTTCCCGCTCCCGATCGAAAACCCGTGGCAAAGCTGGATGCGCCCCGGCGGTTTCGACTTCACGCCGGACGGAAAAGCGGCGGTCGTCGCGACGTGGAATGGCGACGTGTGGCGCGTCGATGGATTGATGGCCGCCGCGCCCGCGCCGCTGCGGTGGCGGCGGATCGCGAGCGGACTCTTCCAGCCGCTCGGGGTGAAGTTTCGCGGCGACGAACTTTTCATCACCTGTCGCGATCAGCTCGCGCGGCTGCGCGATCTCAATGGCGACGGTGAGATCGATTTCATCGAGTGCTTCAACGACGACGCGCAGGTCACCGAACATTTCCACGAATTTGCGATGGGCTTGCAGACGGATGCGGCGGGCAATTTTTACTACGCAAAATCCGGCCGCCACGCGCTCGACTCCGTGGTGCCACACCACGGCACGCTGCTCCGCGTGAGTGCGGACGGCGCGCGCACCGACATTGTCGCCACGGGTTTTCGCGCGGCGAATGGCGTGTGTCTCAACGACGACGGGACGTTTTTTGTCACCGACCAGGAGGGATTCTGGACACCGAAAAATCGCATCAACCGCGTGAAGCCCGGCGGCTTCTACGGGAACATGTTCGGCTACACGAGCGTCACCGACACGTCCGACTCCGCGATGGAGCAGCCGATGGTGTGGATCACCAACGAAAAGGACCGCAGTCCCGCGGAACTCGTCTGGGTGCCGAAGAACGCCTGGGGCACGCTCGGCGGGTCGCTGCTGAATCTCAGCTACGGCACCGGTCGCGCGTTCATCGTGCCGAACGAGGAAATCGGCGGCCAGTGGCAGGGTGCGGTGTGCGAACTGCCGATGCCCGCCTTCGCCACGGGCATCATGCGCGGACGCTTTGCGGCGGACGGCGCGCTCTACACCTGCGGCATGTTTGCGTGGGCGGGCAACGCTACCGCGCCGGGCGGATTTCATCGCATCCGGCGCAGTGAAAAGCCCGCGCATGTGCCGCTCGCGATCCACGCAGCGCCCGATGCCCTGACGGTCAGCTTCAGCGATCCGCTCGATCCGAACAGCGTGCAGGCCGACGCGTTCGCATTCAAAATCTGGTCCCTCAAACGCAGCGCAAACTACGGTTCGAAGCACTCCGACGAACATCCGCTGAAAATCGCCGCGGCTCGCCTCTCGCCCGATCAGCGCACCGTGACGCTCGCCATTCCCGGGCTCGCGCCGACGCAGTGCTACGAGCTGATTGCCAAACTCCGCTCGCCGGCTGGCCGTCCCATCGAACGCTCGCTGCACGGGACGATTCACCAGCTTTCCGAGAAATGAGATCGGCGTTTGCGGTGATCGCGTGAAACACGTCGTTGTCATCGGTGGTGGGGTCATCGGCTTGAGCGTGGCGCAGGCGTGCGCGCAGCGCGGGCATCGCGTCACGGTGATCGAGCGGGCGAGGAAAACGCGCGGCGCGTCGCTGGGCAATGCGGGCATGGTCGTGCCGAGCCACTGCATTCCACTCGCGGCGCCGGGCATGGTCGCACTCGCCTTACGGTGGATGTGGAATCCCGAGTCGCCGTTCTACATTCAGCCGCGGCTCGACTGGGAGTTGATCGCGTGGGCCTGGCGTTTTTGGAAAGCAAGCACGCGAGAACACGTCGAGCGCGCCGCCCCGTTGCTGCGCGATCTGCACCTCGCGAGCCGCGCGCTTTACGAACAGATCGGCGAGGAGTGCGGGCTGGTGAAGAAGGGTTTGCTCATGCTTTGTAAAACACAGCACGGCCTCGACGACGAAGCGCAGGCTGCGGCGAAAGCAATCGCGCTCGGCGTTCCCGCGGAAGTGCTCGATGCGAAGCAAACCGCCGCGCTCGATCCGCAAGCGACGATGGACATCGCGGGCAGCGTCTATTTCCCCGGCGACTGCCACCTTCAACCGGAACGCTACGTCGCCGCGCTGGAACGGCGGCTCGGCGCGTCGATGGTCGATGCTGAAGTCGTCGGCTGGCGGCGAGAAGGCCCGTTACTCGCCGCGGTCCGCACAACGAGCGGCGAAATTGGAGGAGACGAATTTATCCTCGCGGGCGGCGCCTGGTCGGCGGATCTGGTGCGCGGTTTGGGCCTGCGCCTGCCGATGCAGGCGGGCAAAGGTTACAGCCTCACGCTCCCGCACCCGGTGGAACTTCCCACGATTTGCTCGATCCTCACCGAAGCGCGCGTGGCAGTGACGCCGATGGGCACCTCTCTGCGCGTCGGCGGGACGATGGAGATCGCGGGTTTGAACGAGCGGATCAGCCGGCGTCGCGTGGAGGGAATCTTGCGCGCGCTGCCGCAATATTACCCGCGATTTCGGCGTGAACATTTCGATGGCATCGAGCCGTGGAGCGGCCTGCGGCCTTGTTCTCCGGATGGGTTGCCTTACCTCGGCCGGACGCGGGCGGCGGAGAATCTCGTCCTCGCCACCGGGCACGCGATGCTGGGCCTGAGCCTCGCGCCGATCACTGGCGAACTCGCCGGGCAGCTCGTCGACGGCGAGCCGCCGCGCTTCGATCTCCAGCTGCTCGCGCCAGATCGGTTTGCGTAAGGTAGCAGTGAGGAGGCTCCCTCTCGGATGAATGATGGAGCCTCCGCACGCCCGCTGCTACGGTGCGGCGATGCCCGCCGGCCTTCTTGCCCATCTCACTCTGCACGGGCTCGACCTCGGGTTGCCGTTGGAGCGGTTGTTCGATGATTTGCCGAATGTGGTCTTCTTCATCAAGGATCGCGCCGGCCGCTATCTCGTGGTCAATCGCACGCTCGTCGAGCGGTGTGCCTTTTCCGACAAGGCGCGGCTGCTCGGTGGCCGTCCGTCGGACTTTTTCCCGGCGGCGCTCGCTGCGCGCTACGAACGGCAGGATCAGCGCGTGGTGGCGACCGGCCGACCCATCGTCGATGCGCTGGAGCTGCATCTTTACCCCAGCCGGCAGCGGGGCTGGGGGCTGACCAGCAAGTATCCCGTGCGCGACGTGACCACGAACCAAGTCGTCGGCATCGCGGGCATCACGCGCGATGTCGAGACCTCGCCACGCGGGGTGAAGGCACGCGGCTTCACCGAGCTGGCGGCGGCGTTGGAGCAAGTGCAGGCGCGGATCGCCAACCCTCCCGGCATCGAGGAACTCGCCGCCGCGTGCGGTCTCTCGTCCCGTCATTTCGCGCAGCTCGTGCAGCGGCTCTTTCATCTCACCCCGCGGCAACTCGTGATGAAGGTGCGCATCGACGAAGCGTTGCATCGGCTGACCACCACCGACGCCAGTCTCGCCGACATCGCCTTTGCCACGGGCTTCTGCGATCAGAGCGCTTTTACGCGGCATTTTCGTCGGCTCACCAGCCTGCCGCCCGGCGCCTTCCGCGCGCAATCGGCTGGCTGAGTCCGCGACAACATTGCCTCGACGCGCTCCGTTTCCTGCCTACTCTCGGCCCACTTTCCCATGAAACTCCGCCTCCTCCCCGCACTCCTCGTCCTCACCCTCGCCGCCGCATCGGCGCCTGTCCTGCGCGCGGCCGAACCGCTCAAAGTCCTGCTCATCACCGGTGGCTGCTGCCACGATTACGCCAAGCAGAAAGACATTTTGAAGGAAGGCCTCGAAGCCCGCGCGAATGTCGTCGTGACGCAGGTTCACACCGACGACAAGAGCACCAAGCCGCCGCTGCCGATCTACGGGAACCCTGATTACGCCAAGGGTTACGACCTGGTCATCCACGACGAATGTTCCGCGGGCATCGCCGAACTCGCGACGATCGACGGCGTGATCAAGCCGCACCTCGACGGCATCCCCGGCGTGAACCTGCACTGCGCGATGCATTGCTACCGCTTCGGCGACATTCAAAAGCCGCTCGGCACCGGCGCGGAGAATGGACACTGGTACGAATACCTCGGACTGCATTCCACTGGCCACGGTCCGCAGGAGCCGATCGCGCTCAGCTTCGTGGACAAGGAATCGCCGATCACCAAAGGCATGACCGATTGGACGACGATCAAGGAAGAGCTCTACAACAACATCGAAATCCTCGGCGGCAAGGCCCTGACCAAAGGCAAGCAGATGCAGCCGGTGAAGACCAAGGGGCCAGACGGCAAGGACGTGGTTAGCGGCACCAAGGAAGTGGAGACCGTGGTCGCGTGGACGAATGAATTCGGCCCGAAGAAAACGAAGGTTTTCAGCACCACGATCGGCCACAACAACGAGACCGTCGCCGATGCGCGCTATCTCGATCTAGTGACGCGCGGCGTGCTCTGGGCGAGTGGTCATATCAACGCGGACGGCACTCCCGCCAAGGGCTTCGGCCCGGGCGGGAAGTAAGGCGGGCACCGCGTCTCCAGCACTGTGAAACGGTTCGCCTTCGCCGCGTTCGCGGCTCTCCTCATCCTCGCGTCGTCGAGTGACGCGGCGGAAAAACCAATCCGCGCGCTGATGGTCTGCGGCGGTTGCTGCCACGATTACAAGAATCAAAAGCGCATCATCAGCGAAGGCGTGAGCGCACGGGCGAATGTCGAATGGACGATCATCCAGGAAGACGCGCCGAACGGCGAAAACGAGCGCCTGCACCGAGTCTCGATCTACGAGAAGCCCGAGTGGTGGAAGGGCTATGACGTGATCGTGCACAACGAGTGCTTCGGCGCGATCGAGGATGTGCCCTTCGTGGAAGGAATCGCTGCGGCGCACAAGTCTGGCGTCGCGGGCGTGATGCTGCATTGCTCAACGCACAGCTATCGCGCGGCGAAGACGGATGAATGGCACCACGCGGTCGGCATTAGCTCGACGAGCCACGAGAAGAATCGCGACTTACTCGTGAAAGTGCTGCAGCCCGCGAACCCTGTCATGAAGGGCTTCCCCGCGGAATGGCCCGACCCGAAAGACGAGCTCTACAAAAATGAAAAGCTCTGGGAAGGCTGCGTGCCCCTCGCGCAGGCTTACGGCGAGGACACGAAGAAGGATCACGTCTGCATCTGGCTGAACACCTACGGCGACGGGAAAATCTTCGCGACCACGCTCGGCCACAGTAACGACACGATGCAGCAGCCCGTGTATCTCGATCTCGTCGCGCGCGGTCTGCTCTGGGCGACCGGCCACCTTAACGACGACGGCACGCCGAAGGCCGGCTACGGCCCGGCAGCGAAATAGAACTCCTCCATGAAAACAAATTCCCTGATTCTCGCTCTGCTGGCTCTGGCACTGCATGCGCAGGCCGCTCCGCTCAAAGTCCTGCTCGTCGATGGGCAGAATAATCACGACTGGAAAACGACTTCGCCCGTCCTCAAGCAGATCCTCGAGGAAGACGGACTCGCCACCGTCGATGTCGCGACTTCACCCGCGAAGGGTGAAGACATGGGCGGCTTCGCGCCGAACTTCGCGGCGTATCAGGTTGTCGTTTCCAATTACAACGGCGCGCTTTGGTCCCCCGCGACGCAGGAAGCATTTGAAAAGTACGTGAGCGGTGGCGGCGGCTTCGTGCCGGTGCACGCGGCGAACAATGCGTTCGGCGAATGGAAGGCTTACAACGAGATGATCGGAGTCGGCGGCTGGGGCGGGCGCAATGAGAAGTCGGGGCCACTGCTGCGCTTGCGCGAAGGCAAATGGACGAACGACACGACACCCGGAAATGCCGGTCATCACGGTCAGCAGCATGAATTTCTGATGGTCACGCGCGCGCCCGAGCATCCGATCATGGCCGGCCTGCCGGCGAAGTGGATGCACGGGAAGGACGAACTGTACGACCATCTCCGCGGCCCGGCGCAAAACCTGACCGTGCTCGCCAGCGCGATGTCCGACACCGCGACGGGCGGTACCGGCGAAGACGAACCGCTGCTCTTCGCGCTCAGCTACGGCAAGGGTCGCGTCTTCCACACCGCGCTCGGACACGCACTCGATGCGATCAAGGACGTGGGCTTTGCGACGACGCTCCGGCGCGGCGTCGAGTGGGCCGCGACCGGCAAGGTGACGCAGAAAATTCCCGCGGATTTTCCGACCGAAACGAAGACGAGCGCGCGTCCGTAGCGCGGCGTTGCGACGAGCGATTGCCCGGCGTGTCGGGAACGCGTTAGTCTCGCGAAATGAAGATCCCCCACTTCGTTGCGCTCGTCGTTTCCACTTCGCTTTTCGCGGCAGAAATTCCGCGCGCGCTGCCGCCGGGACAGTTGCCTGACGATGCGCGCCTCGGGCCGCTGAAGGAACTCGACGGCTACTTTCCGTGGACGCCGCCGGCTTCGCGCGAAGCGTGGGTGCCGCGCGCGGAGCAAGTGCGCACGCAGCTTCGCGTGGCGCTCGGCATTTTCCCCGAGCCCACGCGTACGCCGCTCAACGCCGTGGTGCATGGTCGCATCGAGCGCGACGAATACACCGTCGAGAAGGTTTTCTTTGAGTCGATGCCGGGATTCTTTGTGACCGGAAATCTCTATCGCCCGAAGGGCAGTGGCCCATTTCCGGCGGTGCTGTGTCCGCACGGGCATTGGAAGGATGCGCGCTTCATCATCCGCACCGATGTGGAGATGAAAAAGGAGATCGAGAGCGGCGGCGAGCGCTTCGCGGAAAGCGGACGCAGCATGTTCCAGTCGATCGGCGTGCAACTCGCGCGGATGGGCATCGTCGCGTTCGTCTATGACATGCTCGGCAACTCCGACAGCCAGCAGATCAGCGGGGAAATCGCGCATGGCTTCAAAAAGCAACGGCCGGAGATGAATACGCGTGAGAACTGGGGGCTGTTCAGTCCGCAGGCCGAAGCGCACGCACAGAGCATCATGGGGCTGCAAACTTGGAACTCGATCCGAGCGCTCGATTTCCTGACATCGCTTCCGGAGGTCGATGCGCGGCGCCTCGCCTGCACCGGCGCAAGCGGCGGCGGCACGCAGACGATGCTCCTCGCCGCGGTCGATCCGCGGCTCGCGGTGGAAGTGCCGGCGGTGATGGTGAGCACGGCGATGCAGGGCGGATGCACGTGTGAAAATGCGAGCCTGCTCCGCGTCGGCACCGGCAACATCGAGATCGCCGCGCTCTTCGCGCCGAAGCCGCTCGGCATGACCGCGGCCAATGACTGGACGAAGGAGATGGAGACCAAAGGCTTCCCGGAATTGAAGCAGCACTACGCGATGATGGGCGCGCCGGACAACGTGGCGCTGTGGGCGCACGTCAATTTTCCGCACAACTACAACATCGTGACCCGCGAGCACATCTACGCGTGGTTCAACGAGCACTTTCATCTCGGACTCAGCGGTGATCGGCTAAAGGAACGCGAGTATCCGCTGCTGCAGCCGGGCGATCTCACGGTGTGGGACGAAGCGCATCCGGCGCCGGCGGGCGGCGATGACTTCGAGCGCAAGCTGCTCCGCTGGTGGATCGACGACGCGCAGGCGAAGGTCGGCAAAGCCACGGACGTGGATCGCGCGGCGTGGCGCGCATTGGTCGGCTGGAATGGCGATCACGTCGGAAGCGTGAACACGCACCGCGAGATCACGCTCACGGCAAATGGGAGAACTTTCCGGGGACTGGCCGGGACGAGAAAGGCACGCGATGGCAGCTATGAGACCCCCGAGATTATCGTAGAGCCTGCATCTTCCAGAGGTCGTACCGTGCTGTGGCTCGATGAGCGAGGCAAAGCCGGGCTCTTCACCGATGCCGGCGAGCTGCGACCCGAAGTCGTGCGGCTGCTCGACGCGGGCATGCGTGTGGTCGGGATCGATCTCATCGGGCAGGGCGAGTTTCTCCCCGATGGCAAGCCGATCACCCAAACACGCCGTACGAAAAACCCGCGCGAAGCCGCGTGCTTCACCTTCGGCTACAACTCCGCGCTTTTTGCACAGCGGGTCCACGATATCTGCGAGACGATCGCCACGTTGCATCTCCAAAAGGAGCCGGCGCGCTGCACCGTCGTCGCGCTCGATGGCACCGGCCCGCTCGCCGCCGTGGCGCTGGCCGCGCAGCCGCTGATCGACGCAGCCGCGATCAATACCGGCGGATTTCGCTTCGGCAACGTGCTCGATCTTCAGTCGCCGGATTTTCTGCCCGCGGCGGCGAAGTATGGCGACCTGCCCGGCGCGCTCGCGCTGGCGGCGCCGCGGCCAGTGTACGTCATTGGTGAAAAGTCTTCGCCCGCGGAGGCCTCGCCGGCGGCAGCGATAGAGTGGCTGTTGCGTTGAGCGCGCAGCTCAAGGAATGATCTGCGGAAAGGCGTAGGCCTGGAGCAGGACGAGCAGCCCGACGAGCACCGCGAACGCGAGGCTGTGCCAGAAGACGGCGCGCAGGATCGTGCCGGCGCGCGGACTGTCGGGATGGCCGCCAGTGGCGACGCTCGCGACCACGATGCTTTGCGCGTCGATCATTTTTCCCATCACGCCGCCCGAACTGTTTGCCGCGGCGGTGAGAATCGGCGGGAGGTGAAGTTGCTGCGCGGTGACTTGCTGGAGATTGCCGAAGAGGACGTTGGAGGACGTGTCGCTGCCGGTGAGCGCGACGCCGAGCCAGCCGATGAGCGGGGAGAAAAACGGGAACCACCAACCGGTGTGCGCGAGCGCGATGCCCATCGTGGTATCGGAGCCGCTGTAGCGCGTGGTGAAGCCGAGCGCGAGCATCGCGGCGATCGTGGCGAGGGAGGTGCGCACGCGGAGCAGCGTGCGGCCGTAGAGGCGGGCGAGTTGCGCGAGGCTTTGTCCGAGCAGAAGCCCGGCGGCGATGCCGGCGCAGAGGAGCGAGGTGCCCGTGGCGGTGAGCCAGTTGAAAACGAACTCGGCTTTCTCCGGCTCGGGCTGCGGAACGACGGGGGGCACGCGGACGACGGCGTTGTGCAAAAGCGGGATCGGGATTTTCGGCGAAGAGATTCCGTTGAGCGTGTCCTTCACGATCGGGAAACTCCACACGAGCACGAAGAGTGAGAGCATCAGCCAAGGCATCCACGCGCGGAGGGCGACGCTTGGAGGGATGCGCTCCGTCGCGTCCGAAGCATCTGGCGTGGGCGAAGGTGGCGGGGTGGAAGAACCGTCCGCCTCCGCCCGCGGAAGTTGGGGACGCGACGGAGCGCGTCCGTCCAGATAGGACGCTTTGGGCCGCCACACGCGGAGCAGCGCGACGAGCGACAGCATCGAAAGGATCGCGGCAGCAAGATCGACGAGCCACGGGCCGTGGTAATTGCTCACGGCGAACTGCGTGACGGCGAAGGTGAAGCCCGTGACGAAACACGCCGGCCAGACTTCCACCATTCCGCGCCAACCGGACTGCACCGCGACGAGCCAGAACGGGACGAGCAGCGAGAAGATGGGAAGTTGCCGCCCGACCATCGCGCTGAGCAGGTGCAGGTCGAGGCCGGTGACTTTGTTCAGCGTGATGATCGGAATGCCGACCGAGCCGAACGCGACCGGCGCGGTATTGCCGATGAGCGCGAGCACCGCGGCATCGAGCGGGCGGAAGCCGAGCCCGATGAGCAGCGCGCCGGTGATCGCCACCGGCGCGCCGAAGCCCGCGCAGCCTTCGATGAACGCGCCGAAGCTGAAGGCGATGAGCAGTACCTGGATGCGGCGATCGTCGGCGATGCTGGTGACGTGCTGCTTCACCACCTCGAACTGCCCGGTGACCACCGAGAGCTCGTAGATGAAGATCGCATTGATCACGATCCAGCCGATCGGGAAGAGCCCGAACGCCGCGCCGAATCCGGCCGACGCAAAGGCCAGCGCGGGCGGCATTCTAAACACACCGACCGCGAGCACGAGCGCACCCGCGAGCGAAGCCAGCGCCGCGTAAAGCGCGCGGACATGGAAGCCGCCGAGCAGCGCGAGCAGCAGCACGACGGGCAGCGCCGAGACGGCGGCGGAGAGCAATGGGGAGCCGAGGGGCGCGTAGTTCTGAGACCAAGACATGGGGGAAAGGTAGGAGTGATGAGGTATGAAGGATGAATCAATCGCCAAGCGAGAACGCATTCTCGCTTCCTTCATACCTCATCCTTCATACCTGATACCTGCCCTCCACCTTCCCCGCATGCGCCGCACCGAGCTCCTCCTCTTCCTCGCCACCTTCTTCGCCTTCGCCTACTTCAATCAGGGCGGCGGCTGGAATCAGAATTCCCGCTTCGCGGAAGTGCGCGCGATGGTCGAGGAGGGCCGCTTCGACATCGACAATTTCCTCGTCTATCGCCGCGACGCGAGCAGCGACGATCTCGTCCGCGTGCCGGTGCAAAACACGGCCTACGATTTCGCCGGCAAACGCTACCGGCTCGCGTGGGTGGACATGACTTACTCGTTGATCCCGATGAATCCGGAAGTCGCCGGCGAGGATGCGCCGATGATCGAACTCTGCTGTTCCGGCGATGTCGGCTACGTGCCGAAGACCACGCACTTTCATCCGAACAAACCTCCCGGCACCTCCTTCCTCGCCGTGCCCGCGTATTGGGTGATCTACCACATCGAGCGCGCGATCGGCGCGAATCCGGATCACGCGTGGACGATGACGCTCAATGCGTGGCTGACCACGATCTTCAGCGTGGGTCTCGTTTCGGCGATCGGGTGCGTGCTCTTCTTCCGGCTCGCGCGGGAGTTTGCCGGCGGGGCGGAATTACCGGCCGTTCTGGCCACGCTCGCATTTGCCTTCGGCACGACGTTCTTTCCGTTCGGCACGATTCTCTTCGACCACAATCTCACCGCCTCCGTGCTCATCGCCGCGTTCTACTTTTTGCGGAAGGAAACGTCGGCGGCGTTCATCGCGGCGGGAGTTTGCGCGGGCCTTGCCGTGCTCACGAATTACGTCGCGGTCGGCGCGGTCGGTGCGCTGGCGCTCTACGCCTTCCTGGCCAATGGCTCGATCGTCGCGCCGCAGACCTGGAGCTGGCGCCGCGGGTTGCTCTTCGCCGCCGGCGGCATCCCGCTCGCGGTGCTGCTCGGGTATTACCACACCGTCAATTTCGGCTCGCCCTTCGAGGTCGCGAACAACTTCCAGAATCCGGTCTTCAAAGACCCCGCAGGCAATCTCGGCATGTTCGCCTTTCCCACCTCCGCGGCGGCGGCCGGCATGTTCGGCTACGTGTCGATGATTATCAGCATCTCGCCTTACCGCGGCGTCTTCTGGCTCTGCCCCGTCCTCGTCGCAGGCCTCGCGGGGCTCGGGGTCTGGCTGTGGGAGAAAAAGTGGGTCGCCGAGGCGCGGCTCTGCCTGGCCATCTTCGCGTTCTTCTTTTTCATCAATGCGAGCTTCAACGGCTACCACGGCGGCTACGCGGCCGGGCCGCGCTATCTCGTGCCCGGCATCCCCTTTCTCGCCTTCGGCCTCGTCTTCGCCTTCGCGCGTTGGGAGGTGATCGCGTCCGCCGTCGTCGGCTTCCTCGGCGTGCTTGCCGCCATCGTCTTCGGGACGGAGCGGTTCCTTTATCACCGCACCGAAGCCGGCTGGTTCGGCTGGCTCCTCGCCGGCGTGCTCGCGATCGCCGCGGTCACTTTCCTGCTCGCGCGGTGGAAACATTCGCTCTGCGTGGTGTTCGCGCTTTCCGTAGCGCAGCAGCTTTTGCTCACCGCGACGGATGCGCAGAATTCCCTCGCCGTCGGCGGCCACGCGCGGCTCGACGACGCGCATCGCAAGGATGACTTCTGGTGCAATATCGTCACCGAGTACGCCGCGCCGTTTTTCTTCAAGGGCCGCGCCGAAGGGCTGCTCAAGGAGCTCCTCGCCGCCAAGCTCGACACCGAAATCGATCGGCTCGAGCTGCAAGTGACCGACGAGACGGAACGCGCGCGGCTTTTCGAAGCGAAGCGCGCGGAGTGGCAGCTCTCGATCGATCAGCGCGAGCAGTCGCCTTTCCTCCTCGCCGCGCTGAGCGGGCCGGTTTCGATCAATCCGCAGGGAGTCTATGATGGGTTGCTCGGGTTCGGGAATTTCGAGATCCACGCGCGGCAGTCGCAGTGGAATTCGCACAACCTCGGGGAGTTCCTGTGGCCGCGGTCGCGGTGGAGCCTCGTGCCGCTGCTGCTGGTCAGTGGGGGGGTGAGTTGGCTGGCGGTAAGGACGGCGCGGCGCGGCGAAGCCGCATCCAAAAAACAACCGCTGTCATCCTGAGCGTAGTCCCGCGGGGGCGAAGGCGGGCGGGACGGAGTCGAAGGACCTCTCGCATCCTCTGCCTCAGTCAAACCAGTTCCGCGCGAGATCGTCCCAGTTCGGATTCATCTTCGTGATCAGCTCGTTCTTCTTTTCGCGACGCCAACCTTTGAGTTGCTTCTCCCGCGCGATGGCGTCGCGGACTTCGCGGAAGACTTCGTAGAAAACGAGGTGGCCGCAGTGGTAGCGGGCGGCGAAGGAATTGTGCTGCGGATCGCGGTGTTGTTGCAGGCGCAGCGGGAGGTCGTTCGTGACTCCGATGTAGAGGGTCGTACGCGTGTTGTTGGACACGATGTACACCGCGTAGTGGTTTTGCGGGATCACGGCGCGGCAATTCCAGCACGCACGGGACGGAGATGCGAGAGGTCCTTCGACTGCGCTCCGCCCGCGGGCCCCCCGGAGCTTCGCTCAGGATGACATTGTTTTTTTGGATGCGCTGTCGCGCGGGGCGGTTGCTGGGAGCGCGCTTAGTTCCCCAAGAACCGCGCATCCGCACTCTCGGCGCGCAGGACCTCCGGCAGCTCTTTCACGCCGATCTTCACCACCAGCGTGTGCGTGCCGTTCGCGAGGTCGGGGGCGAGGTCGCCGCCGAGGACGAGGGGCTGGCCGTCGAGCCAGGCTTTGCCGACGCCGGTGAGGGTGAGGCGGGTTTTGCCGCTCGATTGAAACTGCGTGGCGAGCAGCACGGTGTCCGCGTCGCCGGCGGCGATCATCGTCGCTTCGGCGAGCAGGTCTTTCACGAAGCGCCCGTCCACCAGCGTGTAGCCGGCGAATCCCGGATTCTTCAACGGATCGTAGTTGGCGCTCACCACTTCGCCGGCGGCGGTGCCGGGATACATCCGCCAGACGCGGGCGACTTTGCCTTTGCTCGCGTCGTAGGGGCCGGGTTTGCCGAGCTGGCTGAGGAAGGCGTAAAGGTCGATCGCCTCGCGCGGTTTCATCGTGGCGGTGAGGCCGGCGGGCATCATCGAGCCGATGTCGGTCTTGCTCTTGATCGCGGCTTTGGGCACGCCGGTTTCCTTGCCGGCGGCGTCGCGGAGGATCACTTCGCTGGCGGTTTCGCGGGCCTGGATGCCGGTGGCGGTGGTGCCGTCGGCGAGGGTGAGCGAGACGGCGTTGAAGCCTTCTTTCACCTTCGCGTTGGGATTGAGGATGCTTTCGATGAGGTAATCCAGCGGCGCGCTCGCGCCGATGGAAGTCATGTCGGGGCCGACCTTGCCGCCGGCGCCGCCGATGGCGTGGCAGGTGGTGCAGGCGCTGGTGGCGCGGCGATAGATCAGCTCGCCCTTGGACGGGTCGCCGTTCTGGACCGTCTGCGCGGCGAGGCCGGTGTAGTCGGTGGAGACCACGGCATTGGCGCTGGCGCCGGCGAAGGGCGCGAGGGCGGCGAGCAGC
>JBAVML010000162.1:0-6572 GCA_049690035.1 Chthoniobacteraceae bacterium | reverse complement strand
AAGACATTCTGCGCCCGGAAAAAGACCCACGTGATCATGATCCAGTAAAAGGTGAGTGGCACGGCGAGCACGGCCATCACCTTCTTGAAAGTAGCGCCCGCATTCTCGGTTGCGCGTTGCCACTCTCGATGAACGACGAGCGCAAGACCGTGCAATCCGCCCCAGATCACGAAGGTCCACGACGCGCCATGCCACAGGCCGCCGAGCAGCATGGTGAGCATGAGATTGCGATAGACGAAGATCTTCGAACCGCGATTGCCACCGAGCGAGATGTAGAGATAATCGCGCAGCCAGGTGCTCAGCGAGATGTGCCACTTCCGCCAAAACTCGGTGATGCTCCGGGAGAAATACGGGAAGTCGAAATTGATCGTGAGCTCGTAACCGAGCAGCCGCGAGCAGGCGATGGCCATGTCGGTGTAGCCGCTGAAGTCGCAGTAGATCTGGATGGAGTAAAAGGCGACGCCGATGAACGACGAGTAGAGGTTGTACTTGCCGGGCGCGGCAAAGAAGGCGTCGGCGATGGGCGCGACATTTTCCGAAATGCACGCCTTCTTCACGAAGCCGATGAAGAACAGCGCGAAGCACGCGCGGACCTGCACCGTGGCCCATTCGCGGCGGACGAAAACCTGCGGGAGAAAGGTCATCGCGCGGACGATGGGGCCGGCGACGAGCTGCGGGAAAAAGGAGATGAAAAACGCGAGGTCGAGGAAGCTGCGCACGGGCGCGAGCCGGCGCCGATAGACGTCGATGGAGTAACTCATCGACTGGAACGTGTAGAAGCTGATGCCGTAGGGCAGGAAGATCGCGAGCACCGGCTTGCTCGTGTGCAGGCCGAACCAATTCAGCGCGGTGTAAACGGAATCGAGGGCGAAGTTCGCGTATTTGAAAATGCAGAGGACGCCGAGATTGATGGCGAGGGAAACGAGCAGCCACGCGCGGCGTTTGCCTTCGGTCTTCGCATCGCCGATGCCGAGGCCGACGAGGTAATCCATGATCGTCGAGCCCCACAGCACGAACGGAAACCACCAGCCCGTGGGCAGCGGTTGGTGATCGCGGACCTTTTCGTAAAACGTCCAGATCGGAAAGGTGTCGGCGCTGGCGCTGTCCGGACCACCGAAGAAGAGACAGGCGTAAAAGAAGTGGCTCGACGCGAGCAGCCAGACCTTGCGCGAAGTATTCCCGCGCAGCGCCCAATGCACGCAGAAGACGACGAGGAAGAAGATGAGGAACCGAAATTGAACGAACAGCATGAAGCGGGAGCGGTGGAGACTAGGGGGAAGCGGCGCAGCTTGTCAGCGTTGTTGTGCCGACAGCTTCGCGGCGGAGAAGAGCGCGCGAGTGAAGACCTCGGCGCCGGCCGTGTTGAGGTGGGTGACATCGGCCCGGTACTGCGGATCGAAGAGGCTGGGCCAACGCAGCGGATCGGAAAAATCGAGCAGCGGCGCGACCTCGCGGCGCGGGTAAAGGACGGCGCCGCCAGGGGTGGGCGCGATGAAGAGGACAGGTTCCGCGCCGTGCGCGCGGACACGAGCGAGCATTGCCTCGAGATTTTCCTGCGGCACACGATCGAGCGGTTTCGTCCGGGATTCCGTCGTCTTCAGGGAGGAAAGTTGGCGCTGATACTCGGAAAGACTGGCGGCATTCATCACCGTGTCCGAGGGAATGAACCCATCGCGCGCCGGGCCGAGCGGGGCGAGCGGATCGCCCGGCGGGCGGAGTCCGGTGAGCTTTTGCAAGCAGCCCGCACCGCGCCCGAGATTGGTCGCACGCTGGAGGAACAGGCGACCGTGCGTTGCGAAGAGGTCAAGACATTCACCGACATCGGCGAGCCAGCCGCTCCACCGCTGTTTCTTGCGTTTCTTCGGCGGCTTGATCTGCTGCCACTCCTCGCTCGCCAGTCGGCGCCAGACAGCGCAGGTGCGTTCCCAATCATGCCAGTAAGCGGAGCGAATCGTGTCCGCCCCCTGCCCCGCGAAGTTCGCCCGGAAGTAAGTCAGCTCGATGAAAACATAGCGCAGCCGCGGCGGCGCGGCGGCGAGCGCTTGGTCGAGCACGTAGGCATCCTCTGGCGCAGCTAGGCTGTCCATGCCGAGGTTGAAGGAATGCATTTCAATCCCCTGCTCCGCCGCGAGCCGATCGAAGAGCGACGGAATGATGTGCCGGCGCACGCGGCTCGAACCGAGGAAGAGCGCGGTGTATTCATCACGATGCGCGCGGAACCATTCCAATTTTTCTTTTGCCTGCGGCACGTCCGGCAGCGGTAGGACGAGGCCGATCGCCAGGCAGCCTAACCCGCAAGCTCCCGCGAAGAGCGCCGCATTTCCCGTCGCCCGAACGAGCGCCGCGATCATCGCCGCCGGTTGACCTCGTCGGCCCACGTTTTCACAAACGTGCGGGTGAAAACCTCCGCGCCCGCGGTGTTGAGATGGTCGGTGTCGAGCCGGTAGCGGTGCTCGTAGAGCTCGGGAAATTTTTCGAGGTCGCAGAAGTCGAGGACGATGGTTTCCGCTTCGCGCTCGCGGCTCGGGACGAAGTTGCGCTTGTTCGTCGTCGGCGGCACGATGAGCACCGGCGTCGCGCCGAGCTTCTCGACCTTCGCGATCATCGTCTCGAGGGCCAGTTGGCTCACCGGATCCCCTGGGTCGCGAAGCGGTTTTGTCACCCGGCGCTCGGCCAGCGCTTTGTCGAAGGAGGCAAGTTCCGCTCCGGCCATCACCTCGGGACGTCCGGTGGGAATCCAGCCGGCGAGATCTTCCCCCAGCGTCGCGCGCGGCGCCGGAGTCGGGCGTGGTCCGTCATAGGTCAGACGCGAAGTGAGCAACGAGGCGCGGCCGAGATTGGTCTGATTCTGAATGAAGAGCGGCACGTGATCGAAGAAGTCGCCGAACGGTTCGAGGCGGTTTTCGAGGGTGCGCTGCCACTTGCGTTTTTTGGTGTCCGGCTTGGCGACGAGGGCTCGTTTGAAAAGCACGCAGAGCCGCGCCCAGTCGTGCCAATAAACGGCACGCACGGTGCCGATCTTGTCGCGATCGACCGCGGTGCGCAGCCCGGCGAGCTCGATGAAAACCCAGCGCAGCTTCTTCGGCGGCGAACGCAGGAGGTAGTCGAGGTAGTAGGCGTCCTCCGGCGGGCGCATGCCGGCGATGGCGGCGTTGAAGGAACGGGTGGGCAACCCTTGCTCAGCCGCCAGGCGATCGAAAAGCGCGGGGATGATCTGGTAGTAGATGCGGCTCGAACCGAGGAAGAGCGTGTCGTAGTCGTCGTGATGCGCGGCGAAGTGCATGATCTTCGGCTTCACCAGCGCGACCTCCGGAAAGGGCAGCGCCTCGCGGATCGCCCAGCAGCCGCCGCACAAGCCGAGAACGAAGAGCGCGAGGCAAAGCACGCCGCGGAAAAACGCCCCGAACTTCATGGCCGGGCTTTCATTCTCGCGCGGAATTTTTCTGCAAGGATGGCGGTGAAATCGACCGCTCCTTTCTCGTTCAGATGCCAGGCGTCGTAGTGTTTCTCCGGCACGAAGAGCTCCGGGAACTTCGCCGGATCGTTCAGCGCGAAAACAGCGGCTTCGCCGGGGACGTCGGTGAAATTCTCGCGGCCATTGATCGTGGGGGCGATGACGAAGATCGGCTCGGCGCCCGCGCTCCGAACATCGGCGATGAGATCGCTCAACGCATCGCGGAAGACCGGACGCACTGGCGCCGGCGCGATGCCTTGCTTCAGCCGCTCGACGGTGGCGACGTAACCCTCGCGCGCCTTGCCTTCCATCCCGCGATCGGGCCCAGCCTCGAAGCCCGCGGTCGCCTCCCAAGTGAACGGCGTCTTCCGCGGCGGCTTCGGCGCGAGCAGCTTGCTCAGCAGATCCGCGCCGCGGCCGAGATTAAGGATTTGCGAGACGCAAAGCCGCCCATGCTGCTCGAGGAATTCGAACTTTTGGTTCCAGTGGAACTTCGACGCGAGGATGTCCTCGAACGCGATGCGCGTGTGCTTGAGGTCATGCCAGTAGGCCATGCGCAGCGTCGAATTGTTGCGCTCGTCGAGTTGCGCGTTGATGTCCATGAGGTCGATGACGACCCACTTCAACCGCGCCGGCCGCAGCGCGAGCAACTGACGGAGCAGGTAGAAACTCTCCGGCGGCCACATGCCGTCGTAGCCGAAGTTGAACGAACGGGAGCCGACAACAGCGTCGAACTGCGCGGGGATGATCTGGTGATAAAAGCGGCTGGAGCCGAGGAAGAGCACGTCGATCTGGTCGCGACGCTGCTTGAAGTAACTCCACTTCGGGTAGATGCCGGGCACCTCCGGAAACGGCGCGAATTTCCCCACCAGCGCACAGCCGGCAGCGCACGCGGCGAGAAAGAGGACGCCGTTGCGCAGCGCCTGCCAGAGGCCCGGGGGCGCAGGGGAAATGGGAGAGTCGGCCGTCACGGAGCCGGCTGGTTTGATCACGGCGCGGATGATTAGAAACACGCCGGGAGGCGACAAGGAAATTGGCCAACTCCGCTCCGCATGGCGGATGACAAACGCTTCACCTTCCGCTAACAACGCCGCGCTCATGCCTGCCATCCTACCCCGAATTCGTCACTCCGCGCTGCTGCTGGCATGCTGCGCCGCGACGCTGCCCGCGATGGGTGCGGAGCGACCGGTGGGGAAAAGTGCGCAAGGCTCGCTGCTGATCGCCGCGCGCTTCGAGGAACCGCTAGTGGACCTTCGCCGGGCGTGCCCGGGTGTCGTCCTGGAATTGCGCTATGCGTCCGCGCGCAACATCACCGGCAAGCCGATCTATCCGGCCGGCTCACGCGCGATGCTGCGCAAGAGCGTGGCGGAACGGCTGAACCGCGCGCAGGAATTCCTCCGCGATCGCGGCTTCAGCCTGAAAGTGTGGGACGCGTATCGGCCGGCATCGGTGCAGAAACTTCTCTGGAATGCAGTCCGCAATCCCGCCTACGTGGTGGAGCCGAGCAGCACCGGTTCGCTGCACACCTGGGGCGCGGCGGTGGATGTCACGCTGGTCGATGTGCGCGGGCGCGAGGCGCGGATGCCGACGGATTTCGACGCCTTCAGCGAACTCGCGCGCTACGACTACAAAGGCAAGGATCCGGAGATCGCGTTCAATCTTTCAACGCTGAAACGCGCGATGGCGGAAGCGGGCTTTCGCCATATCCGCGACGAGTGGTGGCACTACAGCGTCGGCAATGAACCCGGCTTCGGGCCGATCGAATATCCGCTCGTGGATCCTGATGCGGCGATTGCGAAAGCCAAACGCGATGAAACGGCCAAAACCGCGGAGAACGAAACGTCTGGATCGGCAAAGAAAAAACCGCGAACCGGACGCCTGCTCTTTTCCCCACGCAACCGCGAAACTTTATGAAGATCATCCGCTATCAATCCCCCACCGGTGAAACCGCTTACGCGCAGCAGCAGGCCGACGGCACCGCGACGAAACTCCGCGGCGAACTTTTTACCGGATTCACGTCGACGAGCGAAAAGGCCGAAATCGCCAAGCTGCTCGCGCCGCTCGAGCCACGCGCGATCCTCTGCATCGGGCTGAACTACCGACAGCACGCCGCCGAGACGAACGCACCGTTGCCGCAGTTCCCCGTGCTCTTCGTCAAGAATCCCGCCTCAGTGCAAAACCCGGACGACCCGATCGAACTCCCGCGCACCTTGCGCAGCGACCGCGTCGATTTCGAATGCGAACTCGCCGTGGTCATCGGCCGACCCTGCCGGAATGTGACGCGCGCGGAGGCGCTCGATTACGTCCTCGGCTATACCTGCGCGAACGACGTGAGCGCGCGCGACTGGCAAAAGGAAGGCGGTGGCACGCAGTGGTGCCGCGGGAAATCGTTCGACACCTTTGCGCCGCTCGGGCCGTGCCTCGTGACGACCGATGAATTGGCGAACCCGAACGCGCTCGCCATTCGCACCATCGTCAGCGGCGAAACGCTCCAGGATTGTTCGACTTCGGACATGATCTTCGACGTGCCGACGATCATCGAATTCCTCAGCGCCAGCACCACGCTGCTGCCCGGCACGGTGATCCTCACCGGCACTCCGCACGGCGTCGGCATGGCCCGGACGCCCGCACGTTTCCTCCAGCCGGGTGATACCGTCACGATCGAGATCGAAGGCATCGGCTCGCTGACCAATCCGGTGATCGAAGAACGCGAGCCAGTCGCTCTGCCCTGGCGGCTATAGCGGGCGTTGAATGCTCGCGGAAATGGTGGATGCTTGGCCGGTAATCCGTTCACGCGTTTTTTCGTGAATCCGTGACGCGCCGCCGCGTCCACCACCGCAATCACTCACATGGACACACTCGAATCCCTTGCCATCGCCCTCGGCCTTGCCTCGCTCGCGGGACTGAACCTCTATCTCACGGTCTTCGCCACCGGTCTCGCGATCCAGCAGCAGTGGATCAACGTCGCGCAGACGCACCCGGATCTCATGGTCCTCGGGCACCCGGCCATCATCGCCGTCGCGGGCGTGCTCTACCTGCTGGAGTTTTTCGCGGATAAAGTGCCGTGGGTCGATTCGCTCTGGGACACGGTGCATACCGCGATCCGACCGGTGGGAGG
>JBAVML010000161.1:0-19161 GCA_049690035.1 Chthoniobacteraceae bacterium | reverse complement strand
TGTAGGTGTAAGTCTCGACCTGCCACGACTCCGGCGCGCTCGCTGCCTTATCGTCCACGGGTTCGGTGAAGGTGAACTCGAAGCCGTCCGGCTTCGCGCGCATTTCGTGGATTTCAAACGGCACCTTGCCCGTCCACAGGAGTCGCTGCAGCGCGAAGGGTTTGCCACCGCGCGCACCCCAGCCACGGTCGGTGCCATAGACAAAGAGCGAAGCGTCGCTCGCAAAATCCAACGCGAGACAACCGCTGTCGAAGCCCGCCTTGAACGGAAAACACGCACCCTGGTAGTGGCCCTGGACCTTTTCGAGGAAGACGCGCATCACCGTGGAATCGCTTTGCTCGCCGACGAAGAGCTGATTCTTGAACGGCCCGAATTTCCCCGTCGGATCGAAGGTGAAGCCAGAAGTGGAATGCCCCATCTTTGCCTGACCTGCCGCGGGGTAGGGGAAGTACACGGATGGCGGCAGCAACTCGGGAATCCTCTTCATCTCCTTGTAAACGCGGCTGCCGCTCTCCGGCTCCGCGCTCGGCTTGTGCAGTCCGGCGGTGGCGATCGCGTCCTTCGTGGCGGGATCGTCGAACCATTTCAGCCCGCCTGGATGGCCGACAAATTTGTCCGGCAGGAGCTGCTGGAGTTTGCACGCGCCGTTCCACGGACCCTGGTTGTCCGTGTAGAAGACATCGCCCTCCGGATTGAACCCGATGCCGCCGGGTGAGCGCAGCCCCGCGCAGACCGGTGTTGATTTTCCGTCCGGCGAAATCTTGAACGCCCAACCGCGATACGGGTTGTCGCTGTTGAAGGAACCGGTGAGGCAGAGCGCCACCCAGAGGTCGCCGTTCTTGTCGAACTTCGAGCCAAACGCGTACTCGTGGTAGTCGCCGTTGATCCCCCACGGATCGCCGAGCGTTTCAAAAAAATCCGCGCGCCCGTCGCCGTCTTCGTCCTTGATCTTCGTGACCTCGCATCGCTGCGTGGCGTAGATCCAGCCGTCCTTGAAAGCGAGCCCCAGCACCTCGTGCAGCCCGCTCGCGAACTGCGTCCACTTCGGCTGCGGTGGCTCTTGTAGCAGGCCCTCGGCGATCCAGATGTCGCCGATGCGCGAGGCCACCGCGAGCTTGTCAGGCCCGATGAAACACTGGGCGCCGGCCTCCAGCACCACGCCTTCGGGAGTGGGGATGGTGATGATGCGGTAATACTCGGCTTCCGCGGACTTGAGGTCATCGCTGGCCGGCTTGGGCGTGGCAGCGAAGGCGGACGCGGTGGCGGCGAGCGTGACGAGAAGAGGTAGGAGCTTCATGAACAGTTACCAGGTGATTTCCTCGACGATCTTCGCTTCCTTGCCGGTGAAGGTGATCGGGACGAGCAGCTCCGTCTTGCCGTCGGAATTGCGGAGGAGCGGCTTGGCGCCGGGAAATTTCAGCCGCAGCGTTTCGCCGACGAGGAAGGCGCCGTCTTTCTCCGTGATCTTCTCCGCGACGGCCGCGCGGAAGTAGAGGCGGTCCGCCGCCTTGTCGCTGCGGAGCGTGATCGTGCGCTGGAATGAAGCATCCGTGTCCGCACCGATCGCGATCGGGTAATCTTCGATCTGCACGTCGTGGAAGGAATAGCGGAAGGCCGGCCGGCGCTGGGCGTCGAGGTGATAGCCGTGGAATTGATAGCCCGCGACCTTTCCGGTTTCCGTCGGCCACGGTGCGCTATCGCTTTCGAGAATGGCGAAGGCGGGGCCCGCCGGACCTTGCACTACGTTCGTCCCGAGCGGTTTTTCAAAACCCTGTCCGCGGCCAGTACGATGTTTCGCGGCGTCGATGAACGAGCCCTGCCAGATCAGCGCGAGCCGCATGCCCTCGGCGTCGAAGGCGAGGTTGGCCTTTTCCGGATAGCCGACGCCGATCGCGCGCGGGCCGCCGCCGTCGATGAAGTTTCGGTAAATCACCGCTTCATTCTGCGCGATGATCTCCTGCTTTCCGCGCACCAGCCCGGGCGGCAGGTCGGTGAAATTTTTCCGCGCGAGGTAGGCCCAGATCGAAAGGATCTGTTTCTCGGTGTCGCCGGCGAGAATCTCCTTGTTCACCGAAATCCCGGCGGGCCAGAAGGACGGCATCCGCGTGCCGGGTCGCAGTTCCTGTGGATCGAGCAGGTAGCGCCGGAACCAATCCCACTTCAGGCGCGGTCCCACGGTCCCAAGGTCGAGCGCAGGCACGCCGAGCGATTGATTGCCGCCGAGATTGTGGCACGCGATGCAACTCATGCCGGTCGTGCCGAGCAGCTTGCGGCCAAACTTGTTCGCGTCCCCCGCCATGCCTTGCGCCCAGACATCCGGCGGCGGCTGCGCCTCGGCGGATGCGTCCGCTTTCTCAAAAAGAGCCGGCAGCTGGCCCGCATTCGCCTCGCCAAACTGCGGCATGCGCGTCGCCATGTAGGGCCGCACGGCAGCCCCTTCCACGAGCACTTGCTTGATCCAGTCGCTCTGCAATTTCGCGCCGACGTTGTTGAGGTGCGGCGGGATGCGGCCTTCGTCGCCGAGGTCCACTTCACCGACGCTGGCAAAGTAATCGCGGTGCAATCCCTCTGCGCCGCCGCGCCGGTCGCGCTGATGGCAGGCGTAGCAATTCAGCGTCGTCATCGTTCGCTTTATGCGGTCGTTCGGCTCGAGCGGCTCGGCGAGCAGCGCTTGATTTTGCAGCGTCGCGAGCAGCACCACGCGCTGGCGATCGGTGATCTCAAATTGCGGTACGTTCGCCGAAGGTTTCGTCGCCAGACAGCCCGTTGGCTGGCGCGCGCGGAGCTGCGCGAGCGGCTTGCCCGCTGGCGTGAGCGCATCGATCGACGCGGTCGCCGGCAGATCACCGTGGCAGCTCGCGCATTGCATGCTGATGTAATGGTTCGCTCCTTGCGCGGCCTTGGCCGCGTCGACCACGAACGTCCCGCTGCCCAATGGCGCCATCGGCTGTCCCGCGTGGGAGAGCGCTTCAGGCGGAATCCCCGAACGCTTCCCGCCAGGCACCTGCCAGCTCACGTCAAATTCCGTCTGCCCGCCTCCATCGAAATACACGACCTCGATCGCGTGTTCGCCGGCGCTGAGCTTCACTTTTCCATCGCGATCCTGGGCCGGGTGAATGCCGCCGTTTTCCACGATCTTCTGTCCGTCGATGGAGAGTCGCGAGCCGTCGTCGCTCCGCGTCCAAAATTTGTATTCACCATCCTTCGGCGCGCTCAACGTTCCGCGGAAACGAATCGCGAAATTGTTTTTTCGCTCCGCCACTTTGATCTTGAACTTCTCGATCGTGCCGGTCGTCTTCGGCTTCAGCCGGTCGAACTCCGGCAGCTCCGGCAGATTCTCCTCGTAGTATTCGTATTCCAATCCACCAAGATTCACCGCGGCGCCTGCTGGCATCTGGTCTCGCACGAGGTACATCGAGATCGCACGGGCCTCGGTGTCGTTCAGCTTTAGCGAAGGCATGCGGCCCGACGGACGCGCCTTGAGCGGGTCTTTCAGGAACGCGGCGAGTTCATTCACCGTGTATTTTGCTGCCAGCGGTCCAAGCGGCACGCTGGTGTGCTGGAGTTGCTCGAGTTCCGTTTTCGCGTTCGCGTTGTTCGCAGCGCTAGCTGGCAATTCAGACGGCGCATGGCACTGCACGCAGCCGACCGTGTGGTAGAGCGTTTTTCCCGCCGCGATCGCCGCACTGCTCGCGCCGGCCTGACGGGCCGTGTCGGGTTTTTGCAGCGAGACGAGGTAGTGAGTGAGCGCTTCCGCCACTTCCGATTTTTTGGCCGCATCGAGCCCGTGCAGCGAGTCGGGCATCAGTGTGCCTGGCTTCGCGGCGGCAGGATTTTCGAGAAAGGCACGCAGATGCTGCGGGCTGATTCGAACGCCGTCCGTGCCGAGTCGCGGCGACTGCCGCGCAGCGAGCCTCGCTTTGATCTCCGGCGACGCGCTGTGGCAGGCGACGCAGTTCATTTCGCTGAGCAAAATCTCGCCGGGATCGACCGCGGCAGATGCCGTCCCGGCGAGGATCAGGAGGCTAGCCAGAGCGAGACGGGAGGAGGCAAAAACGTCGAGGGGAAGGCGGAGAAACATGGGCGCGCGGGCAGCTTTTTAGCCCGCGAGTCGGTGTGTGGCTAGGAAGGAAAGCGCTCCGTTCAGCCCTCCATCGCGCGGGCGATTGAGTTGTTCCAGGCATCGTTCAACTCGGCGAGCGTCCAGCGGAGCGTCTGGCCGAGTGCGGCAATTTCGAGCACGTCACCGCCGACGGCGCCGAGTCGCTGCGCTGGAACACCGAGCGAACTGAGTTGTGCCAGCACGGCGTGGGCGTCCGGCGCGGCGACGCTGATCACGATACGGCTCTGCGCTTCATTGAAGAGTGCGTCGTCGAGGCGGCCATTGCCGATGATCCCGCCGAGCGTGACGGTCGCGCCGAGCTGTTTGGCGGAGTTCGACAGGCACGATTCCGCGAGCGTGACCGCGAGGCCACCTTCGCTGCAATCGTGCGCGCTCTTCACGAGGCCGCCCTTGATCAACGAGCGCACCGCATCCTGCACCGCGATTTCTTTCGCGAAGTCGAGCGTCGGCACGCGGCCTGCCTTGCGTCCGTGCAGCACTTTCACGAACTGCGACGCACCCAGATCGCTGCCGATTTCGCCGACGAGAATGATCACGTCGCCCACGGTCTTGAAGTGCGAGCTGGTGATGTGCTTTTCGTCCTCGATCAGGCCCACCATGCCGACCGTCGGCGTCGGATCGATCGCGCCGGCGGGGCTCTGGTTGTAAAGCGACACGTTGCCGCCGGTCACCGGTGTGTTGAAGGCGCGGCAGCCTTCGGCGAGGCCGTCCACGCACTCGACGAGTTGCCAGAAATTTTCCGGATTGTGCGGATTGCCGAAGTTCAGATTGTCCGTCACGGCGATCGGCGACGCGCCGGAGCAGGCGAGATTGCGCGCGGCTTCGGCGATGGCGATGCGCGCGCCGTTCTTTGGTTCGAGCGCGCAGTAGAGCGAGTTGCAGTCACTCGTCGCGGCCACGATTTTCCCCGCCTCGCGAATGATGAACACCGCGGCGTCCGAGCCCGGCAGCACCGCGGTGCCCGCGCGCACCATGTGATCGTACTGGCGCCAGACCCAGTTCTTCGACGCGATCGTCGGATGCGCGAGGAGCGTGAGCAGCGCGGCGCGGTTGTCCACTTCCGGCAAGGCGCCGAGCGGCTCGGGAGCCAGCTTCGGCTTCGTCGCACGTTCGTAGAGCGGGGCATCGTCGGCCAGCTTGGCCGCGGGAATTTCCACCACGACCACACCGTGATCGAGCACGCGCATCATGCCGTCGTCCTTCACCACGCCGACCTCGGCATAAGGCAGGTCCCACTTCTCGAAGATGTCCTTCACCGTCTTCTCGTGCCCTTTCTTCACAATGATGAGCATGCGCTCCTGCGATTCACTGAGCAGCGTCTCGTAAGGCGTCATGCCCGACTCGCGCTTCGGCACTTTGGCCAGATCGATCTCCACGCCGGTGCCGCCGCGGCTCGCCGTTTCGCAGGTCGAGCAGGTAAGTCCCGCCGCGCCCATGTCCTGGATGCCGGCGACTGCGTCGGTGGTGAGCAGCTCAAGGCACGCCTCGAGCAATAGCTTCTCGCGGAAGGGATCGCCGACTTGTACTGCGGGCCGATCTTCCTTCGATTCCTCGGTCAAATCTCGCGACGCAAACGCCGCGCCCGCCAGCCCATCGCGCCCCGTCTCCGCGCCGACGTAGAAGACCGGATTGCCCACGCCCTTCGCCGCGCCCCGCGCGATCTGCTCGTGCCGCAGCACGCCGAGATTGAAGACATTCACCAGCGGATTGCCGTTGTAGCTTTCGTCGAAGGCGACCTCGCCGCCGATGGTCGGAATCCCGATGCAATTGCCGTAATGCGCGATGCCGCTGACCACTCCCGCGAAAAGCCGCCGATTCGTTTTGTGCTGCGGTGTGTCGCCCTGAATCGGGCCGAAGCGCAGCGAGTTCAGCGAAAACACCGGACGCGCCCCCATCGTGAAAATATCGCGAATGATTCCGCCCACCCCCGTCGCCGCGCCCTGGAACGGCTCCACGGCGCTCGGGTGATTGTGGCTCTCCATCTTAAACGCCACCGCCCAGCCGTCGCCGATGTCGATCACGCCCGCATTTTCCTCGCCAGCCTTGACCAACACGCTCGGGCCAGTGGTCGGAAATTTCCGGAGCTGCAGCCTCGTGTTTTTGTAGCTGCAGTGCTCGCTCCACATCACCGAGAAGACGCCCAGTTCCGTGAAATTCGGCTCGCGTCCGAGGATCGTTTTGATGCGCTCGTATTCGTCGGGCGTGAGGCCGTGTTTTTCGATCAGGGCGGGAGTGATGGCGGGCTGACTCATTTGTGAAGCGGCGACCTTAGTCGCCGATCCGTGAGAAATCCAAGCGATGTTCGCCATCCGAGATCGCTCCTTTCAAGGCGGCGAGGGTGAACCCTGAAAGAATGCTCTCATAGGAGGTTGGATGTGAGTGGATTAAGCCGTGCTAAATGTAATAGTCAGAAATTGTTCTTGTGTCTGCGGGTACACTTTATACTCTCCGTGAGTTCGCACCCCAGGACGCGCAATCTGCCGCGTCTAAAAAGGCAGGGAAAAACTTACCAGGGATAAAGTTCATGCCGACCGCCGGTTCACTCCCGCGTGGGTTCATGGTGCCAAATCATCATGAAGCCCAAGCGAACGTGACCTGTATTGGAACGCATGGACAAAGCCACAATCTCGACACGGGAAAGTAACAGAAGGAACGTTGTTTGGCAGCGTCCCTCTTGTTACTAGCAAGCATTCCATCATTCATCGACTAAATTCCCGCGACGGCCTTCGCCGTTCTCCCCACCTCGCGGTGAGTCTGTCCGAGCACTGAGACGGACACAGTTCCTGTAGCCCGAATCACAAAATCACCACGCATTTCCAAGATGAGTAACCAACAAACCGTCCGCAACTACCGCCGCACCGGGCAAAGCATTGCTCTCACCTATTCCATCGCCGCCGTTTTGGGCTTCGGTGTTGCTGCTGCGCAGGCGCAGACCAATAATTTCTTTGGGGCTGCCGGAACCCTCAGCGGCAATGTATGGAGCACCAATCCCGCGGGCCCATATACTTCGGCATTGGACGTTACCGGCGGCGCGACTATCAACTTTGGCAATGTGGCCACCTTCACTGGTGCTTCCATCACCGTGGCAGGGATCAACGCTACCGCGAACGCTACTGGCACGCCGGGTGGGACGATTAGCAATTTGAGTAACGGCGTAATTCCAATCAGCGTGTCCCTTGGGGTTACGCTCGATTTCGGAACCCAGGCTTTCACGTCTGCGGCTGGAGCTGGCTACGTCAAAAACGGTGACGGTGTTCTCGCACTCGCGGGAAACACCTACGGAGGTGGATTCACCCTGAACGCAGGAACAGTGATCGCGCGAGGCATAAATGCGCTCGGTGGCGCCGCGACGAATTCCCTCACCCTCAATGGTGGCATTCTCGCGAGCAACGCCACCCGCGACCTCACCGGCAAATACACGAACGGCATTACTGTCGGCGGTAATGTTCAGTTTGGGGATACTGTCGGCCTAGCCTCGTCCTCGGCGAATCTCACTTTCAGCAACAATATGGCGCTCGGCGGCGCCACTCGGATGCTGACCTTGGGTAATGGAGGCAACGTGGCCTTCGGGGGCGTGATTTCCAACACCGGTGGCGTGGGAATCACATTTGCGGCCACGGCCGGTGGAACGGGCCGCTTTGACGTGACCAATGCTGCCAATCTCTACACCGGAACCACCACGATTACTGGCGGCGAGGTCCGCTTTACCGCCGATCAGAGTCTAGGGCCGGCTCCCGGCTCGGTGACTCCCGGTGCCATCGTGATCGATGGCGGCCGGTTCGCGACAGTGAATGGTGGAACCTATACGCTTAGTGCCAACCGTGGCATCCAAGTCGGGGCTGCGGCCGGCACGGGGATCAGCACTCCGGGAGCGGGCGTGTTGACCTACGACGGGATCATCGCCGACAAGCCTGCGACGACTGGCGCATGGGCCAAGCAGGGAGGCGGCACTCTGGCTCTCGGTGGCGTCAGCACATACACGGGCGGTACCGCGATCAACAACGGCATTGTGCAACTGACGACGGGCAACGACCGACTGCCGACCGGGACGACGGTGAGCCTCGGTCAGGCCGCGAGCGCTAACCTTGGCACGCTGGATTTGAACACCCGCAGCCAAACGATTGCCGGTTTGAATTCGACGCCGGGCACCAGCGTGGCTGCCACAAACAACACCGTGACTTCCGCCGGAGCGGCGACCCTGACCTTGGGTGGCAGCGAAACGTATAGCTACGGTGACGGGACCGCCGCCAATTCCGGAGTCATCACCGGCGCAATTGCGTTGGTGAAGTCGGGGGCCGGCACCCAAGTGCTTGGAGACGACAATACCTTCACTGGTAGCACAACCATCACCGGAGGCACCCTCACCGCGGCGGCGGCGCAGACTGGCCATCAGGCGCTTGGCGGAACCTCCGGTATCAGCGTCACGAACGGCACCCTGCTCCTAGGTGCCTCCAACCAAATTCAGAAAACCTCGAACCTTACGCTTGATACAGGTGCAACATTTGATCTGGCTGGTTTCTCCGAAGTCGATGCGGGCGCGCTCTCGGATACGACCAACGGTCTTGGCTCCCTAATTCTCGCGAATACCGCGACGCTCGACTTCGGGACGCTGGGTGACGGGACGAGCATTCTCCAATTCGGCGGTTTGGGCACTCACACCGCCGGCATGTTGCAACTCAAAGACTTCGATTCGGGCGTTGACCGCCTGCTCTTCTCCGGCGTGACGACCGACTTTACCACCAAGTTCCCGAGTCCGGCCGAAGTCTCGTTCAACGGAGCGCCGGGCTATAACGCAATTCAATTTGGCGGCTATTTTGAAATCGTTCCTGTCCCTGAGCCCGCGACCATCTTGGGCGCGCTCGGGTTGCTCGGCTTTGTCGGATTCCGCGAACGCCGGCGGGTGACGAATCTCTTCACTCGCTTCGCAGGCGCGTCTTCCCGAGCCTGACCTGTGGTCTCGCAACGGACAAGGGGCTTGCTTAGCACGCTTCTGGTCTGCGAAGCGGCACTGGCGGTAGTCGCTCTCTGTTTGGTCGCCTGGCTGACGTCCGTCGCTGTGACGGCGATCACGGCGCCCCAATGGGGCAGGCTGCCGATCTATGCAGCGGTGATCGTGGGCGGCCTCGCCGTCGAAGGAATGGGGCGCAACCAGCGTCGGCCAGGTTGGCGCTCCGGGCTCACGGTCTTTGTCGAACTTCACCGACTCGCACTCCTCCAGACCGCGTTCGCGACGGGCGCTTTACTGGCTTATCTCGCGGTAGCGAAGGATCAATATATTCCGCGGACATTGCTGGTTGCTTACATCCCCTGTCTTTATGTCTCGCTGGTTTGGGCGAAGATGTGGCTGCCGAAGCGGCTGGCGCGCGGGATGTTCGGTGCCATGCGGGAGGAGCGCACCTTGCTCGTTGGATCGCCCGGGAGGGTGTCGCATCTGCACGAGTGGCTCACGGCGAAGGAGCTTCTCGGCTTCCGCACGATGGGTTTGCTCACCGATGAACTGGTGCCGGGCAGAGAGGTGAATGGCGTGCGCTGCGTCGGCGGGCTTAACGATTTAGAGACTGTCGTGCGAAGCGAGGGCGTAACGCAGATCATCCTCATGGAACTGCCGCGCGAGCAGGCGCAGCATCGGGACTTTGTCGCCGTGGCCGAACGGCTCGGGGTGCGCTTCATGATCATGAGCAATCTTGAGGAGTTGCTCGAACACCCGGTCGTGATGGTGGAAGACGATGGATTTCATTTCATCACCCTTCGCGAGGAGCCGCTGGAGAATCCGCTCAACCGGATCCTCAAGCGGATGCTCGATCTGGCGGTGGCTCTTCCGGTGGTCGTCATCGTCCTTCCTCCGCTGTCGCTGGCGGTGTGGCTCCTGCACCGCCTGCAATCGCGCGGCCCGCTCTTTTACACCCAGACGCGCGCGGGCCTGCAAAACCGCAACTTCCAGATCATCAAGTTCCGCACGATGCACACCTGGAACGAAAATGCGGCGCGCCAGGCCACGCGCGACGATAGCCGCGTCTTTCCCGCTGGCCGCTGGCTGCGCCGGTTCAGCATCGATGAGATTCCGCAGTTCCTGAATGTGCTCCGGGGTGAAATGAGCGTGACGGGTCCGCGCCCCCACCTGGTCGAGCACAACGAACTCTTCGCCGAACAGATGGCAAACTATCACATCCGGACGCTGGTGAAGCCGGGCATCACCGGGCTCGCGCAGGTGCGAGGTTTCCGCGGCGAAGCGAGAACCTCGGCGGAGATCGCGCAGCGGCTGGCCTCGGATATTTCCTACCTCGAAAACTGGCGTCTGGTGCTCGACCTCTCGATCATCGCGCGGACCGCCTGGCAAATGGTGCAGCCGCCGCGGACCGCTTACTGAGCGGCCGGTCGCTGTCACCGGAAGTTTACAGACAGAATCTTTTCCGCTGCGGTAGTGGCGGTACACAATCTGCCCCTGTCGGACGGCTCGTGTTCATCGTCACCGACCTTTTCATGTCTCCCGCTTCAACCAGCCAGGAAATCGACTTGCGGTCGCTGGTGGGTCATTCGATGTCGATCGATGTGAAAACGACGCTCGAGGAGGTGCATCGAATCTTCTCCCTGAATGACGGCCTGCAATTCCTCCCCGCCGTGTCCGAGGGAGAGGTTGTTGGATTGTGCGCCCGGCGGACGGTCGGCGTCGTGCTCGGTTCCCGGTACGGCTTCTCTCTTTTTTCGCGCAAGCCGGTGCGCAGCTACCTCCTCCCCGAAGCGCTCTTCATCGCGGAAGATGATTCGCTGCCCGAGATCTTTCGAAACGTCTTTTTGCGCAGCGACGAAACCTTCGACGACGATGTGCTGCTGATCGCCCCCAACGGCGCGCTGATCGGGACCATCTTCGTGCGAACGCTGGTGCGCCTCCAGCATGAGATGCTGCTCGCGAACATTTTGCAGGTAGAGGAACGAAAGCAGGAAATCGAACTCCGCAACACCCAGATGGAGCAGGATCTGAAGATGGCGGCCGAGGTGCAACTCGCGATGCTGCCTCAGCAGTACCCGCGCTTTCCCACGGCCGATGCGAGCGAGCTGAACACGCTCCAGTTTTCGCATCGCTACGTTCCCTCGGGCTTGGTCTCGGGCGACTTCTTCTCCGTCATGCGCCTGGCGGATGGGAGTGCCGGCGTTTTCATTTGCGATGTGATGGGGCACGGCGTGCGCTCCGCATTGATTGTGTCCATGCTGCGCGCGCTGGTGGAAGAGTTGCGGCCGCAGTCGCTCGACCCGGCGCTGCTCTTCGAGCGCCTGAATCACGGGATGCGGATGATTTTGCGCCAGCACGATGAGCCCATGTTTGCCTCGGCGATTTATCTCGTGGTCGATGAATCGCGCGGGGCGTTCCGCTGCGCCGTGGCCGGGCATCCGCTGCCCGTCCATTTTTCGTGCGAGACTGGAGAAATCGGGGTGCTGCCGATGCCGCGGCGAGAGTGCGGCCCAGTGCTCGGCCTGTTCGATCGCACCGTCTATCCGGTCTGGGAGGGCGTGCTCGCGCCGGGCGATCGGCTGCTGCTGTTCACGGATGGGCTCTACGAGGCCTCGGCGGAGGACGACGAATTCGGCCTCGATCGACTGCTGGAGACCGTGCGCGAGAGCGGCGACCTGCCCACGGAGCGCTTGCTCGATTGGGCGCTTGATTCCGTTCGCACCTTTGTGAATGGAGCGGCCTTCGACGACGACGTTTGCCTTTTGATGGTCGAGGCCGCGCCTCGATCCGCCTATCTGTCCGACGGAGTCGAGACGCCCGTGGTCGCGCTCGAAGAACCGACGCGGACGGACGCCGCCAGCGCGGCATCCTGACAATTCTTTGACAGGGTTCGCACGGGCGTCTGACACACGGCGCGGGCGGCGGCGGTAGCGTGCGGGCATGAAGAAAACCTTCCTTCTCCTGTTGGCTGGCGTGCTTGCGCGCCAGGTTCTCGTCGCGTCCGAGCCGGAGGTCCGCCTCCGTGTTTCTCCGGAGCGCGATCTTGTTTATTCGGGCGGTCCGCGCGAGGTGATCGTGCAGGTAGAAATCGAAGCGCGAAAACCGGACCGCGGCGGGCATCGCGTGCCGATGAATCTCGCCGTAGTGCTCGACCGCAGCGGCTCGATGCAAGGCGCGAAGATCGAAAAGGCGCGCCAGGCGGCCTGCGTGGCGGTGGATCAACTGGCGGACGACGACCTCTTCTCACTCGTCATTTACGACAATGAAACTGACGTGCTCATCCGACCGGAGTGCGTGGGCTCTTCGCGGCATCGCGAGGAACTCAAGAGCGCGATCGACCGAATCCGCCCCGGCGGCGGCACGGCGCTGCACGCGGGTGTGACGGTCGGTGCGCGGCAGATTCGGCAGAATCTCGCGAAGGAACGCGTGAACCGCGTGATCCTGCTTTCCGATGGGCTCGCCAATGTCGGCCCGAGCCGCACTTCTGATCTCGCAGCGCTGGGTCGTGAGTTGCGCGGGGAGGGGATTGCGGTGACAACGATCGGACTCGGCGATGACTACAACGAGGACCTCATGACCGCCCTTGCCGAGTCGAGCAGCGCCAACTATTACTACGTGAAGGACGCGGAAAAACTGCCCGGCATTTTCGCCGAAGAACTCGGCGTCGCCCGCTCGCTGCTGGCGCGCGGCGTGACCATCCGCATCACCGTCCCGGAAGGCGTGCGGTTGCGCGAAATCATCGGACGTCCGGAGATCGAATGCCACGATCGCAGCGCGGAGATTCGCATGCCGGAGTTGTTCGGCTCGGAAAAGCGCCGCTTCCTTGCGCGCTGTGTCGTTGAGGAAAAGCGGGCCGAGCCGCTCGATGTGGCGGAGATCGAACTCAACTATGAAACCGCCGAGGGAAGCCGCGCGACGGCGCAGTCGCAGATGGCGAAGGTGAAGTTCACCGACGAAGCGCCGAAGTCCGACGCGAGCCTGCGCCCAGAGGTGGCGAAGGAGGTTTCGGTCGTCGGCAACCGCCTCGCGAAAGAACGCGCGGTGAAGCTCGCGGATGAAGGGAAATCGAGGGAAGCGGTGGACGTGTTGCGTCGGCAGGCAGTGGCGAACGCGGCGGCACCGGCTCCAGCACAGTTGCCCGCCCTCGCGGAAGAGAACCGCAAACTGGAGGCCGCAGCCTCGGAAATCGACCGCGGCGGGCAGCTCGAGAAATCCAGCCGCAAGGCGATGCAGTACGACAACTACAAGGATAAGTATCAGAAGAAGTAACCGGAGGGACGCGCTCCCGCGCGTTCCCACTTTGAAGGCTGGATTCATGGAGCGAGGGACATGCGGGAGCGTGTCCCTCGGGGCTTCGTCCTTTCTGCCGGCCGTGCTAGACTTCGAAATCGTCCGTGAAAAAAAGCATCTGGATCTTCCTCCTCGCCGTGCTGCTGCCGAGCGTCGTGCTCGGCTGGCTCGCGCTGCGCAGCGCCGAGGAGCAGCAGATCATCCTGGAGCGCCGGACGGCGGAACTTTACCAAAAGGAAACCGACGCCGCAGCCGACGCCACCCGCGCTGCGGTGGACGAACAGCGTCGCGCCTTCGCAGATGCCGTGCGCAGGTTGCTCGCGGCGGCGCCGCCGGCTGACGTCGCGCGCGACTTCAGCCTCCGGCTCGCGACAGCGTGGCCGCGCAAGGCGATCGGATTCGCGCTCGGTGCGGATGGCAAGTTGCTCTCACCGTCTGCCCAAGCGGCACGCGGCAACTCGGAGTGGCAGACATTCCTCGTCAACAACGGTGGCTTCCTGTCGGGCAGCGTGCCGGCGCAGGTTTATTGGGTGGCGGGCGAGGAACTCGGCAAGTCCGAGGCGGCGCGGAAGTCGAAGAGCGGCTATGACGGAAAGCTGGTCCTCGATCAATCGGCACCCGTGCCGCAATCGAGGATGAAGGCGCTCGCGAAAGAGGATCTCCTTCGCGAGGAAACAAGAAGCCAAAGGCCGGAGCTAATAGAAAAGGACAAGCCCAAACTGCCAGTGCTGGAGGCGGAACCGCTGGCGGGAGCGTCCCCGCCAGCGCTGCCGGCTCCCGCGGCGCCGTTGCCGGCTTTTAAGTCGGGATCACCACCGGTCGCGGCGGCAAAGAAAGCGATGGCGTCCGCCAAACCGGCGGAGTCAAAGGCAACGAATGTCGGAAAGACGGCGCCGGGTGCCTCCGTGCCGACGGACAAACCGGAAGCGCAGCAAGTCGCCCAGTTTGGTGAACGGCAGGATGTGACCATGCGCAATGTCGCACCGCAGCGTATCCTCGAGGACAACAACGCCGGGCCGGTCGTGTCGAATCTGAACCTGGCGACCGCGGATTTTCCCGCGCTCACGTCGAACTCCGAGGAAGGCGTGGTCACGCGTTTCGTCCAGGACCGGCTGGACATTCTTTTCTGGATGCGTCCACCGCAGGCGCCCGAAATCATCTTCGGCTGCCTCGTGGAAGCGTCGAGCTTGAGCGATCTCTGGCCGACCGCCCTTCCCAATGCTAACCGCTCCAGTTCGCGCTCCGCTACGCCGGAATTTATCGTGGCGCTGCTCGACGACAAGGCGAGACCTGTCGCCACTCAACCACCGGGAGAAACAGGGCGCGAGTGGAAGCGTCCGTTCGTCGCCTCCGAGATCGGCGAAGCGCTGCCGCACTGGGAGGCCGCGCTTTACCTGATGCGACCACAGCAACTCGAGGAAAGCGCCCGCAGCGTCCGGCGCACGCTCGCCCTGCTCATCGTCGCCGCGCTCGGAGCGATCGCCTGTGGCGGCTGGATCGTCGTCGCCGATGCGCGCCGGCAGATGGCGCTGGCCCAGCAGAAGACGGATTTCGTTTCCAACGTCTCGCACGAGTTGAAGACGCCGCTCACTTCGATCCGCATGTTCGCCGAGCTCATGCAAAACGGCGCGCCGGAGACGAAGCGATCGCAGTATCTGCGCATCATCATGTTTGAGGCTGAGCGGCTCACGCGGCTGATCAACAACGTGCTCGACTTTGCGCGCATCGATCGCGGACAGAAGCGCTACGACAAGCGCCCTCTCGGTCTGCATGCGCTCGTCGCGCGAATTTGGGAAAGTCACGAGTTGCACCTGCGAGAGAGCGGCTTCACGACCCGCTGGGACGCGGCGCCGCCGCCGTATCCGGTGGTGGGCGATGCGGATGCGCTCGCGCAAATCCTCGTGAATTTGCTTTCCAACGCGGAGAAATACTGCGGCGAGCGCAAGGAAGTGGAACTGCGCACGACCGTGACGGACAGCGAGGTGTGCGTGAGTGTGCTCGATCGGGGACTCGGCGTGCCGGTCGGACAGGAGCAGAAAATCTTCGACGCGTTTCATCGCGCGCACGACTCGCTCGCCAGCGGCATTCAGGGCTCCGGCCTCGGTCTCACGCTCGCGCAACGCTTGGCGCGCGAACACGATGGTCGGATCGAATACGCGGCCCGCGACGGCGGCGGCAGCATCTTCACCCTCCGACTTCCGCTGGCGACCTCCGGCGCCGGCAATCGGGCCGCAGACGCGAATACTCATCTCTAGTTGGCCACCTCCGTGCGATAGGCAAATCAATCCACCGGTTGGCACGAAAACCGTTTGCAATAGGGAGCCATCACACCTCGCGTCGGCGCTTCGTTTTTTCCCTCCAGTCCCTTTCCTGTTCAAACGCATTCCCTTCGAAAAAGTAAACTGGA
This sequence comes from Chthoniobacteraceae bacterium, assembly GCA_049690035.1. Taxonomy (GTDB): domain Bacteria; phylum Verrucomicrobiota; class Verrucomicrobiia; order Chthoniobacterales; family Chthoniobacteraceae; genus Chthoniobacter. The sequence goes on along the minus strand of JBAVML010000161.1, from coordinate 3,393 downwards.
CTACCAGTTCGTTCCTCATCGGCACCCTCTTTCTCTCGCTCACGGCGGTGCCCGCCTACATCTGGCACTTCGGCCTGGACTGGTTTCAGGTAGGCCTTTTCCTCTTCTTTTTCGCGGCTTGCGGTTTCAGCATCACCCTTGGCTACCACCGGCTGTATTCCCATCTCTCCTTCCAAGCCCATTGGACCGTTCGTCTCTTCGTCCTGATCTTTGGCGCGGCGGCGTTTGAAAATTCAGCGCTGCTCTGGGCGTGCGAACATCGCACCCATCACAAGCACGTGGATGAAGACGAGGATCCGTACGACATTTCCAAGGGCCTCTTCCATGCGCATATCGGCTGGCTCCTTTTCAAGCTCTCGCCGCCGCCTCCCTTCGACAACGTGAGCGACATGAAGAGGGACCCGCTGGTGATGTGGCAGCACCGCTACGTGCAATACATCGGCGCCTTCTTCGCGTTCATCGTGCCGGCGGCGATCGGATACGCTTGGGGCGGCTGGCAGTCGGCGCTTGGCGGTTTCCTCATCGCAGGCGTCGCTCGCGTCGTCTTCCTCCAGCACTGCACTTTCTGCATCAATTCCCTCTGCCACTACATCGGCCGCCGGCCGTATTCCTCGAAGTGCAGTGCGCGTGATTCTTGGATCATGGCGATCTTCACCTTCGGCGAGGGCTACCACAATTTTCACCACGAGTTTCAGCACGACTACCGCAATGGCGTGAAGCCCTGGCAGTTTGACCCCACGAAGTGGATCATCTGGACGCTCTCCAAAGTCGGCCTCGCGCAGAAGCTGCGCACCGTTCCTTCGGAGAAAATCCTCCTCTGCGAACTCGCCGAAGCGCAGCGCCGGATGGAGTCGCATCTCGAATCGCACCAGCTCACCGAAGCCGCCCGTGCTTATCTTACCAGCGCCTACGAGCGGCTGCAGGCGACGGCGAACGAATGGGCGCAATTCAAAGCCGCGCAGATGGAGATCACTCGCGAGATGCTGACGGAGCTGAGCGCGGAAATTCGCGCCGGCGTCGCCAGCCTCAAGCTGCGCGATTTGGACGCACCGGTGAAGACGACCGTTTCCTAAAGCGCGGGAACCTCAGAACCCCGGCGGCATTTCGCTGCGGGGAAGCTGCAGCAGGATGGGGTGTTTCGTTTCGTCGAGCCAGCGCACGAGTTCCAGGAGATGTGGCGGATGTAGGACCGTGCAACCCGCGGTGCCGGTTCGATCGCCGCGCCACTGATGAATGAAGATGCAGGAACCAGCGCCGGGGATGTTCTGCGGATTGTGTTCCACCACTACGCCGAGTTCGTAGTCCGGAATTTCCGACATGCGTTCGGACGATTTCCAATCGGGCGTCTGGACCCGCCCGCGCTGCACAATCTGGTTGTAGAAGCGGGACGCCGGATCCTCCACCGCTTCCATGCCGACGGAGATTTGGCGATACGGGAAACGCGCGACGCCGAGACGTGACGCGGGTGCAAACCCGAATGCCGTCGTCAGCCGGAAAAGGCCTGCCGGCGCCCGCCGATCCCCCTCACGCTTTCTGGGCGCTGCGTCCCGCCGTGCCACATGCAATCCGGCGCCCCAGGCGAGACCGTGCTCGCCGAGCAGGGCCTCGCGTGTCGGTCCGATTTGGCGCCATGGAGCGCCGCCGCGCGCTCGCTCAAAACGTCGGACAGAGCCACGGGTGGATTCCCACTTCGCCGTCGAGACTACGACGATCTGGCGGCAATCCACCGGAACGGAATCGGCAGATTCGGCGGCGACGGCGAACTGGCAAGGTCCGAGGACGAGAAGCAGAAACAGAAGACGCATCGCGGCAAAGCTAACGATCGATCTCATCGTTGAGGCATCAATATTTCCTCCCTCGGGAAGCGAAAAGAATCCTTGCGCGACCTGCGCGCCGTGTTAATCGTTTCGCCCTCCAAAAGCTCGGGTGGTGAAATGGCAGACACGTACGTTTGAGGGGCGTATGCCGCAAGGCGTGGGGGTTCAAGTCCCCCCCCGAGCACTTTTGAATTCCACCGGCGCAAATGGTGGTTTGCGCATCAATTGCTATGGCGCGGGAAGCGCGGTGATAGCTCGAACCGCGGCGGGATCGCGGATTGGCGGGCGAGGGTCGTGCCAGCGTTCGCGGGGCGGCGGTGCTTTGCGATTCAGCCATTCGCCAAGGATCCGGTGCAGGCTCGCCAGGGACAGATTTGCTTCCGTCCCGAAGAGCGAATCTCCCGCGTCCGCGTCCGATTTCTTTTTCAGCTGGGCGCGCAAGCCCGGCTGCGCAAGGACAGACGCTCCGACATTCGCTCGATCATTGCCCGAGAGCTCGGCAAACATCGTGAGGTATTCGGTGAGTTGCTGTCCGGCGCGAAACGACTTCAGGCGCAGGCTGGGGACGGGGCCGTTTGTCGTCGGGTAAAAAAGTGAGAGATCATCGGGCTTTTGCCACGCCGCTGCTTTGCCAATGGTCTGCCAGGGCACGACGCCGTCCGCGCCGAGCGCCCAAGCCTCGACGCACCACGCGGCGGGCATCGCGTTGGAGGTGCCGATTCGATTCGCCGACCCATACATAAAGACGAGGTTCCCGTATTGTTGGGTGCGGTTGGTCACCCGATCGCGGTAGGTGCGCAGGACGCCGCTGACAACTTCCGTACTCGTGACCCCATCGAGCAAATCGCGCTGCCACTCAGGCCGGGAAATATCAGCGCGGAACGTGAAGCGGGCCCCGGGTTTGGTTGACACGCCCTCCCAGAATTCCAAGCCAAAGCGGCGGAGCGCCCAGAAATCCTGCGTGTTCATCGGTTCGTCAAAAACCCACGCGGCGGATGTCCCGTCCCAGCGGTTGCCGCGCTCGCGCTTAAACGAGACTTTATTGTTCAGGTAGAACTCGAACATCGGCTCCCTCCATCCCTGCTCGGCAAAGTGCGCGGCGAACTGCGCCGCTGCGTCACGGAATTCCCGCCAGTAAGACTCGTCGTAGGCGTTCTCGATCCAGAAGCCGCCGCGAAAATGGCGCTCGTGGTCCATCGGCCAGTTCTCATTCAGTGGAAGATAAAATACCTCGATGGGCACCCTGCCTCGCGGCAGGCCGGCAAACGCGGAACCATCGAACAGAGGGCCGAACTCCGCGTCCCAGGCGCTCCAATCCCAGGAGCCATCGGCGCGAACGATCGGCGCATTTTTCCGATCGATGCGCCCGGTCCAACCGTAAGGCAGGCGGTTGAGCACGGTCCGATGTTCCTGCGCCAGCCGATAGTAGTCGCGCTCGTGTCCCGGTAGTCCGTAACAATTCATCTCTGGGAGAAATGAGAGGCGGTCGGGCAAGGCAAAATTCCAGATCGTGACCGCGCACGGCAGCGTTTGAGTTCCGACCCTCAACGCGCCTTCGTAGCGACCGGGCTTCGCC
>JBAVML010000160.1:0-2715 GCA_049690035.1 Chthoniobacteraceae bacterium | reverse complement strand
GCGCTGCCACGCGCTCGCCGACGTTCTCGATTACCACAAGATCATTAGCACCGAAGAAAAGCGGCGGGGTGTGGAATCACTGGGTTCCGACCTTGTCGGCAAGCTCACCTACTACGAACGCTGGATCGTCGCCTTCGCGAACATCCTTTTCCAAAAGCAGGTCCTTGCTCCTGACGAACTGGCGAAAAAAATGGAAGAGGTCGCCGCGCGGTATCCGGAGAACCCGAAACCCTGAATGAAGACGAGCATCGACGGGCTAACTACCCTGCCGACGAACCTCGGCGCGAAGGAGACCATGAATCGTCTGGAGGCCGAGATTCGTGCGCAAGGAATGGAAGTGTTCGCGCGCATCGACCACGCCGCCGCGGCTGCGAAAGCAGGACTACCGTTGGCTCCGACGGAACTGATCATCTTCGGCAGTCCTCGCGCAGGGACGCCCTTGATGCAGATCGCGCAGACCGCTGGCATCGACCTCCCGTTAAAGGCGCTCGCTTGGCAGGACGCAGCCGGCCAGTCGTGGCTCTCCTATACCGAGCCCGGTTGGATCGCGCAGCGGCACGGAGTCGGCGCTGAAGGCGACGCCGTCGCCAAACGAATCGCTGCAGTGATCGGCGGGCTAGCCAACAAAGCGACGGAAGCTCCGCACTCGCATTAGCCGGCGCGAGACAGAGACAGGCATTCAGACAGCGAATCAACCCACCAACAAACCAAGAAAAGAAAATGAAAACCACTGACTTACCGCAGACTGAAGCTCGCAGTGAGCGCCAGCGTCCGGAATCGAGCGATCTCGGCGAGACCGCCGTCAATGAGATCGCGCAGGAACTCCGGCAACTGCTCGCGGACGTCTTTGTGCTCTACATGAAGACGAAGAATTTCCACTGGCACATGAGCGGGCCGCATTTCCGCGATTACCATCTGCTGCTGGACGAGCAGGCAGGGGAACTCTTCGGCATGACCGACGAGATCGCCGAACGCGCGCGCAAGCTCGGCGGAGCTTCTCTCCGCTCGATCAGCGACATCGCTCGCCACCAGCGTCTCCAGGACAACGACGCGCCGTGTGTGCCGCCACAGGACATGCTGGCCGAGCTTACCGCTGACAATCAGGAACTCACCCGTTCCCTTCGCCACAGCCATGAGGTCTGCGACCGGCATGGCGATGTGGCGACCACGAGCCTGATCGAAAACTGGATCGACCAAGCCGAGCGCAGGACGTGGTTCCTGTTTGAGACCGCCGAAAAGCGCTGAACCAACTCCCGCTGATTTCCAAACGACAAGCCAACAAACCGAAACAACATTCATGAAAACTACCTATCTCAGAACCCTCGGTGCGCGGTTCCTCCTCGCGACACCACTCATCGCCCTCAGCCTCGGGTTCGTCCTTCGCGCCACCAGCTCCCATGCGGCGGCACTCGCCGCGGAGCCCAAGCCCACGATCGTGCTAGTCCACGGCGCATTCGCCGGATCATCCAGTTGGAACGCAGTCGCCGCGAAGCTGCTCGAAAGCGGTTATCCGGTGGTGGCCGCGGCAAATCCGTTGCGCGGATTACGCTACGACGCGGACTACGTGGCCGGCATCATTCAGAACATCAAAGGTCCGGTGGTGGCCGTGGGTCATTCGTATGCGGGTTCGGTGATCACCGATGCCGCTGCGGGGAAAGCAAACGTCAAAGCGCTCGTCTATGTCGCCGGATTTGCGCCCGAGCCTGGTGAGAGCGCGGCGGACCTTTCTGCTCGCTTCCCCGGCGGCACGCTTGGGCCGACCCTTGCGCCGCCGGTCCCGCTCGCCGATGGCGGCAAGGATCTCTATATCCAGCAGGATAAATTTCACGCGCAGTTCGCGGCCGATGTCCCGGCAGCCGAGGCGAAACTCATGGCGGCGACGCAGCGGCCGATCACGGAATCCGGGCTCAACGATCCCGCCGCAACTGCAACGTGGAAGACAATCCCGTCGTGGTTCATCTTCGGGTCGCAGGACAAGAATATCCCGGAAGCTGTGCATGCCTTCATGGCGCAGCGCGCCAAGGCTAAGGAGACGGTGGACGTGAAGGGGGCATCGCATGTCGTCATGGTTTCGCATCCGGATGCCGTGTCCGCGTTGATCAAGAAAGCCGCCGAGTCCGTGGCGTCGGCACCGATGGTCAAGACCACCGCTCGTTGAGCCGCAGCAAGTGACTCATATGACTAGTCATTCAGAAAAGCAGATCGCGGCGGAGCAGTTTCTAGCCGGGTTGCGAAACCGCGATTGGGAAGGAATGCGCACGATCATGGCGGAGAACGTATTCTGGACGATGCCGGGAAACGGCGTCATCTCGGGCAAGGACGAAGGAGTGGACGCGGTGATCGGCAAAGCGCAGACCATTGTGCGTTATGGCATGACGTTCACGCTCACCCACATCATGATCGGCCAGGAAGGAGCGGCGCTTTCGCTCCACAACATCGCCCGACGTGCGGACGCTGTTTTCGACCAAGACCTGGTCACCGTGCTTCGCCTCGAAGCCGGCAAGGTCTGGGCGATCGACACCTACATGTCCGATGTCGAGATGTTGAACGCATTCTTCGTCCCGCTCTAGGACATCCGCGGATGGGATTGGGTCACCAACTCACCAACCTATCAAAAGACAAATCTATGAAATCCTTATACTTCCTTGCTGCGATGGCCTTCTGCACTCTTGGTGCGGCCCGGCTCGGGGCTCAGCCTCCGGCGCCTTCCTCGAC
>JBAVML010000159.1:0-1969 GCA_049690035.1 Chthoniobacteraceae bacterium | reverse complement strand
GTGAAAACTCAGCTCACACATCTGTTGGAAATGGGCTTCATTCAGCCATCCAAGTCACCTTTTGGCGCACCTATTATATTTGTGCCGAAGAAGAATGGCAAGCTGCGCCTATGTGTGGATTACCGGGCGCTCAACAAAATTACTGTCAAAAATAGGTATCCTCTCCCACGGATAGATGAACTCATGGATCGTTTGCAAGGTGCCTCTGTGTTTTCTAAATTGGACCTTCAGTCCGGGTATTGGCAGATCCGCATCAAGGAGGAGGATATTCCAAAGACTGCCTTCCGCACCCGCTATGGTCATTATGAATGGCGTGTGTTACCCTTCGGTCTCACCAATGCTCCCGCCACATTTCAGGCTCTAATGAACAGGGTGCTTCACCCTTTTCTGGACCAATTTGTGGTGGTATACCTGGATGACATACTTGTCTTCTCTCGCACCCCTGAGGAGCATCTGAACCATTTGGAACAGGTGCTGACTGCCCTCGAAAAGCACGAGCTGTACGTGGGCATGGACAAGTGTGGCTTCGGGTTAGCCGAGGTGGATTTCCTGGGTCATGTGGTCAGTGGCGCCGGCATCCGCCCTGACCCCGCCAAGATTGTGGCAGTTCAGGAGTGGCCTGTGCCGTCCTCGGTAAAGGACGTGCGTTCATTTTTGGGGCTGACCGGGTATTACCGCCGATTTATTAAGCACTACTCTGCCAAGGCGCTTCCCCTTACGGAGCTCACCAAGGCTGAGTGTGGCTGGCGGTGGGGTGAGTCAGAGCAAGCGGCTTTCACGCAGCTCAAGCAAGCTATTATGTCCGCTCCAGTTCTGGCTATGCCTGACCCTGCCCTGCCTTATGAGGTGTACACGGATGCGTCAGCATTTGCATTGGGCGCAGTGTTGTTGCAGAACCATGGCAAGGGTATGCAACCGGTGGCGTATCTTTCACGCAAGCTCACCGACACCGAGAGGCGTTATCCCACGGGCGACAGAGAAATGCTGGGCATATTCTATGCTCTCACCGAGTGGCGCTGTTATTTGGAAGGTGCTGAATTTACGGTCAACAGCGATCACCTCAACCACACATGGTTTGCTTCAAAGCGTGACCTCTCCAGGCGTCAAGCCAAGTGGAGCATGTGGTTGGAGTCCTACTACGGATCGGTGGACATTCAGTACAAGGCTGGCTCTAGCAACCTGTCCGACCCTCTGTCCCGCCGCCCTGATTTGGCTAGCATGCAAGCGTCTGTGCCGGAGACCTCTGCAACCTTGCTGGCAGACATCAAGGCTGGCTATGCGTGTGATCCCCTTTACACGCAGAAACTTCCCCAGGCTTTACGCATGGATGACAGCACCGGCTTGTGGTATTTTGGTGACCGTGTGGCAGTGCCGGCTGTGCCAGCCATTAGGCAAGCCATTTTATCCGAGTGCCACGACTGCCCAAGTGCTGGTCATTTGGGGGTTACCAAGACGATTCAGCGCGTGGCGCGGCGTTTCTGGTGGCCTCACATGGGGCGTTCCGTGCATCACTATGTGACTGCATGTGGAAGCTGCCAAGTGAACAAACCGTCCAATCAGGCTCCTCTTGGTTTGTTGCATCCACTGCCCGTGCCTCAGCACAAGTTTGAGCATATCACCATGGACTTCATTACTGATCTACCGCCTACCAAGCGCGGCTATGATTCTGTGCTCACCATTGTGGATCGTTTGACCAAGTTGGTGCGGTTTGTCCCTTTGACCAAGGATGCCACCGCGAAGGATGTGGCACTGCTTTTCAGGCGCGAGTGGTACCGTTCTTTTGGCCTGCCCAAGGTGATTATTTCTGACAGGGACCGCAAGTTTGTCAGCCGTTTCTGGCAAGCCTTGTTCTCTGCTTTGGGCACTGATTTGCGGTTCTCAACGGCATTTCACCCCCAGACTGATGGGCAGACCGAGCGGTTCAACCGCACGCTTGAGGAGTATTTGCGGCATTTTGTGTGTCCACACC
>JBAVML010000158.1:0-13121 GCA_049690035.1 Chthoniobacteraceae bacterium | reverse complement strand
GGGCGATCCCGCGGCGAAACGTGAAATCCTCCTCGCGCTCGAAGAAGCCCCGCGCTTCCGTGCCGCGCACGATCTTCTGCTGAAAATCGCCAGCCCGGCTCCGGGAAAGGAACCGAAACCGTGACGCGCCGGCGCCTCTTCTTCCTCCTGCTGCTCCTCGCCATCGCCGCGACCGGGCTCGCCCAGCGGCGGCGCTACCGCGGCGGCGAAGGCCCCGTCTATTTCACCGAAGGCGGAGAGCAGGTCGATGAACGCACGGTGAAGACCGCGCGCGAGATCGCTTCCCACAGCACCGAGACGCCAGCGTGGAAGAACCCGCCGGAGTTCGCCCGCGACGTGTTCACCTTCTGCCGCATCATCCGCGATCGCGACCCCGAGGGCTCACCCAGTTCCGCGAGTTGGATCACCGACTTTCCCGATAGCGACCTGAACCTCTCCTATCGCCTCCAGCAAATGACCTCGATCAAGGTCGATCCCGACGGGCGCATCCTGCGCCTCACCGACAAGGACCTGCACCGCTATCCCTTCATCTACATGGTCGAACCCGGCGCGCTGCTCCTACGCGACGAGGAGGTCGCAATCCTGCGCACCTACCTGCTCAGCGGCGGCTTCCTCATGGCCGACGATTTCTGGGGCGAGTGGCAGTGGGAATGTTTCGCCGAGCAAATGAAACGCGTCTTCCCCAATCGCGACTTCGTGGACCTCCCGATGGAGCATCCCATCTTCCACTGCGTCTTCGACCTAGAGGGGCCGCTCAACAAACTCCAGGTGCCCAACGAACGCCAGGGCGCGCACAGCCAGTTCGATGGCGTGACGTGGGAGCGCCATGTGCAAAGGAACGGCGGCTACGAGGATTGCACCGAGATGCACGTGCGCGCGCTCCTCGATGACAAAGGCCGCATTATGGTCATCGCCACGCATAACACCGACAACGGCGACGGCTGGGAGCGCGAAGGCGAGAACGACTGGTTCTTCCACGAATTCTCCGAAAAGCGCGCCTTCCCCCTCGGGATCAACATCATCTTCTACGCGATGACGCACTGAGGGCCGCATTGCCGTAGTTCCATCATCAGAAACTTCCGCTGCCACACCGATCTCCTCTGCTTGCTGACTATTTCATGAACCGACCCCCTCCCATTCCCGGCAGCGATCACGAAACCTTCGAGCAACTGCAAGCGGCGCGACCCCGAATTCTCGCGGAGCTGGGCAAGGCAATCGTCGGCCAGCACGAAGTAATCGAGCAGATCCTCATCTCGCTCTTCGCCGGCGGGCATTGCCTGATCACCGGCGCGCCCGGGCTGGCGAAAACGCTACTCGTGAAAAGCATCGCGCAGATTTTTCATCTCGAATTTCGCCGCATTCAGTTCACGCCCGATCTCATGCCGACGGACATTACCGGCGTGGAGATTTTGCAGGATACGGATGAAGGACGCGCGCTCACCTTTGTCCCCGGTCCGATCTTCGGCAACATGGTGCTCGCCGACGAAATCAACCGCACGCCGCCGAAGACGCAGGCCGCGCTGCTCGAAGCGATGCAGGAGCATCAGGTCACCGCGAGCGGCAAACGATATGCGCTGCCCGAGCCGTTCTTCGTCCTCGCCACGCAGAATCCGATCGAGATGGAAGGCACCTACCCATTGCCCGAAGCGCAGCTCGATCGGTTCATGTTTAATGTGGTGATCGACTACCTGCCCGAGGATGACGAGGTGACCGTGGTCCAGCGCACCACGTCGCTGGGTGGCGAGAAGATCGAGCCGCTCTTCACCGGTGAAGACGTCGAACGCTTCCACGCGCTCGTCCGCCAGGTGCCGATCGCCGAGGACCTCGTGCGCTACGCCGTGCGCCTCGCGGTGGCCACACGTCCGCGCCAGACCGGCACGCTCGATTTCATCAACGACTGGGTGAGCTGGGGCGCCGGCACGCGCGCCGCGCAGTTCCTCACGCTTGGGGCCAAAGCGCGCGCGCTCCTGCAAGGCCGCGCGCACGTCACACAGGATGACATCAAAGCCCTTGCCGCGCCGGTCCTGCGGCATCGCGTGCTGGTCAACTACCGCGCCGAGGCGGAAGGCGTCAGCGTCGGGAAGGTGATCGAGCGCGTGCTGGCCAGCGTGAAATAAAGCGCCATGGCCGCCCTCGCATCCGCCGCCGCGTCGAGCTACCTCGACCCCGCGGCGTTGATGAGCATCCGCAACCTCGAACTGCGCGCGAGGTCAGTGGTCGAAGGTTTCTGGCACGGGCTGCATCGTTCGCCGTATCACGGGTTCTCGGTCGAATTCACGGAGTATCGGCCCTACACGCCGGGCGACGATCCGCGCTATCTCGATTGGAAGCTGGTCGGGCGCACCGACCGTTATTTCATCAAGAAATTCGAGGACGAAACGAACCTTCGCTGCCACCTGCTCGTCGATAACAGCCGCTCGATGACCTTCGGCTCGCGCGGCTACACCAAAGCCGATTACGCGCGCACGCTCGCGGCCACTTTTGCGTGGTTCCTTTCTCACCAAGGCGATGCCACCGGGCTGCTCACCTTTGACGAAAGCATTCGCGAGTACCTGCCCGCGCGGCATCGACCAGGGCATCTCCGACACCTCATGCTCGCGCTGGAAAAACCGAGCAGCGGCGCCACCACCGATCTCGTCGCCCCACTCCGCCGCGTCGCTGAACTCGTGCGCAAGCGTGGCCTCGTCGTCCTGATCAGCGACCTGCTCGCGCCGCCGGAAACGCTCGAAGCCCCGCTCGCCCTGCTCACAGCGGCGCGGCACGAAGTCGTCGTCTTTCAGGTGCTCGATCCCGCGGAGTTGGATTTTAATTTTTCCACCGCCGCTCGCTTTCAGGACCTCGAAACCGGCCGCGATCTTTTCCTCGAACCCTCGCTCGCGAAAAGCGACTACCACCGCCGGCTCAACGAACACCTCACCGCCGTCCGCGCCATTTGCCAGCGCCTCGGCATCGCGCACGTCCAGCTTTCCACCGCGCAGCCACTCGAGACAGCACTCTTTGATTTCCTCAAGGTCCGCTCCGACCGCGGCAAGATCGTGCGCCGGAGGACCGCCGCATGAGCTTCCTCGCCCCGCTTTTCCTCGTCGGCGCGGCGGCGATCGTCGGGCCGATTCTGTTTCACCTCATCCGCCGCACCACGCGCGAGGTCACGCCGTTCAGCTCACTGATGTTTCTCCAGCCCACGCCGCCGCGCGTGACCAAACGCAGCCGCATCGAAAATCTCTGGCTGCTGCTCCTCCGCTGTCTGGCGCTGGCGCTGCTCGCCCTCGCCTTTTCGCGGCCGTTCTTTGCGCGCCCCGCGAGTTCGCTGCCGCTCGCCGAGGGCGCGGGGAAACGCACCGTCATCCTGCTCGACACCAGCGCCAGCATGCGGCGGGAAAACCTCTGGCCCGAGGCGCGCCGCAAAGCCGAAGACCTGCTCCGCAAGGCCGCGCCCGCGGACGAAATCGCGGTGCTCGCCTTTGATCGCACTGCGCGCAGCGTGGTGAGCTTCGAAGACTGGCGCGCGATGAAGCTCGACGAGCGCACCGCCGCGACGACGCAGCGTCTCGCCGCGCTTTCGCCAGTCTGGGCCGGCACGCAACTCGACGCCGCGCTGCTCCGGGCCGCGGAGTTGCTCGATCAGGCGGCGAAGGACGGGCCGCATCCCCGCGAAATCATCGTCATCAGCGACCTGCAGGAAGGCAGCCGCATCGACGCGCTGCAGGGCTACGAATGGCCGCGCGGCTTGGAAGTCGTGCTCGATCCCGTGCGCGCCGAACATCTCGCCAATGCCAGCGCGAGCTGGCTCGCCGAGGCCGACGACGCCAACCAAACCGCCGAGGAAGCGCCGCCGCGCTTGCGCGTGACCAGCGCCGCCGAATCCAAGCGCGAGCAATTCCAACTCAAGTGGGGCGACGCTCCGCCGCTCAACGCCTACGTGCCAGCCGGGCAGAGCCGCATCGTCCGCGCGCCAAAAGCCCCGGCCGATCGCGCGCTGCCCCTCACGCTCACCGGCGACGAGACCGACTTCGACAACCGCCTCTTTCTCCTCCCGACGCAGCCGGTCACGCTGCCCATCATCTTCGCCGGCTCCGATACGGACGACGATCCGCGTGGCTCGCTCTACTACCTCCGCCGCGCCTTCCCGAAAACCCGCCGCCAGCGCGTTGAGATCACCGCGCACCGCAGCGCCGAAGCGATCCCCGCGTTCCAGCTTCAGCAGGCCCAGCTCGTCATCGTCGGTGATGGCGCGAGCGACGCGGCGCTCGGCAGCGCGCGGCAATTCGCCCGCGACGGAAAGACGGTGGTGATTCCACTCGCCTCCGCCGCCGCGGGACAGACGCTCGGACGTTTGCTCGAAGTGCCCGCGTTCACCACGAACGAAGCCACAGTGAAAGACTACGCGATGCTCGCGCAGATCGATTTTCAGCATCCGCTTTTCGCGCCCTTCGCCGATCCGCGCTTCAGCGATTTCACCAAGATCCACTTTTGGAAATATCGCCGCTTCGACGCCGCCACGCTCCCCGGCACGCGCGTGCTGGCGCGCTTCGACAGCGGCGATCCGGCGATCACCCAGACGCCGCTCGGCAAAGGCAACGTCGTCGTCTTCGCGAGCAGTTGGCGGCCGCTCGACAGCCAGCTCGCGCTGTCGTCGAAGTTCGTGCCGCTCTTCAGCACGCTGCTCGAGCAGAGCAGCAATGTGCCGGTGCCGAAGGCGCAGTATTTCGTCGGGGACGAAGTGCCGCTCGCGCCGTCGCCCCAGCCGCTCAAGATCCGCCGGCCCGACGGCACCGAGACCGACGCGACCGGCGTCTTCTCCGGCACGACCGAACCCGGGATCTACGCCATCACCCCGGGCACGCAGCGCTTCGCGGTGAATCTCGCGCCGGATGAAAGCCGGCTCACGCCCCTGCCGCCCGAGCGCTTCACCACCCTCGGCGTGCCGCTGCGCAAGGCCACCCACGCCACCCCAAGCGACACCGCGCAGCGCGAGGCTCAGGCGCAGGCCGCGGAAATCGAAAGCCGCCAGAAACTCTGGCGCTGGCTGCTGGTTGCAGCGCTCGTTGTTCTATTGCTCGAAACCCTGATCGCCGGGAGACTGTCCCGCCTCGTCGCACCGCCAACCGAAGCCACGCCATGATCACTCCGCTGCTCAAGTCCGCGCTCTCGCCCTTGGTCGAACGTCATCGCCGGCTCCGCTCGCTCTACGCGAGCGGCATGAGCTGGCTCCTCGCGGGCGCCGTCGGTGCCGGCTTTCTGCTCGCTCACTATTCGCGAACGAACGCAATCCTCGCGACGATCGGCACGCTGATCATCGCCATATTGATCAGCCGGCGCTGGGTTGGAAATTGGGAGCCGGACTACCGCGCCGTCGCGCGCACCATCGAGGATCGCCATCCCGAATTGCACGCGCTGCTGCGCACCGCGGTCGAGCAGAAACCTGATCCGCAGTCAGGTCAGCTCCATTACCTCCAGCAGCGCGTCGTCGCCGAGGCCGTGGAGGCCACGCGCCGACGGCAGTGGTTTGACTCGATCCCCAAGTCGCGCTGGGTCGGAGCCTACGCCACGCGAGTGCTCGGTTTTGCGGCGGTCCTGCTCACGTTCGCGTTCCTCAAGCCCACGCCACAGCGCGCGCGGGTCGCGGTGGAAAAGGTGGCGACCAAAGACGCCGTGACCGTGACACCCGGCGACGCCGAGCTGGAACGCGGCAGTGGCCTCGTCGTCCTCGCGAAATTTCACCACGACGTCCCGAACGAGGCGATCCTCGTGCTGCGCCCGAAGAATCAGCCCGAGCAGCGCCTGCCGCTGGTCAAGAACCTCGACGATCCGGTCTTCGGCGGTGGGCTGCCCGAGGTGGACGCCGACCTTTCCTACCGCATCGAATACGCGGGCCAGAGCACGCGCGATTTTTCGGTGAAGGTCTTCGAGCATCCGCGACTGGAACGCGCGGACGCCACGCTCGACTTTCCCGAATACACCAAGCTGCCGGAGAAGAAGATCCCCGACACGCACCGGGTCAGCGCCGTGGAAGGCACGAAGCTCGCCCTCGATTTGCAGCTCAACAAGGCGGTGAAATCGGCCACGCTCGTCGGCAAGGACGGCACGAAGCTGCCGCTCGCCGTGCAAGCGGACAAGCCGGTCGCCGAGCTGCGCGACTTTCCCGTGAAGGCTTCGCAGACTTACGAGCTGCAGCTCGTGGACGCCGACGGACGCGTGAACAAAATCCCCGCGCAGTTCATCGTCGAGGCGCTGCCCAATCGCCGACCCGAGCTGAAAATCGCCACGCCGAAAGGTGACTCGCGCGTCTCGCCGATCGAGGAGGTCGCCTTCCGCGCGCAGGCTTGGGATGATTTCGGCCTGACCCGATACGGCCTCAGCTACACCGTCGCCGGCGGCGCCGCGAAAGACGTCTCGCTCGGCCAAGAAACGAAGGCCGACGAAAAGCAGCAGCTCGCACATTTGCTCAAGCTCGAAGACATCGGCGCCAAGCCGGACGAACTCGTCTCGTGGTATCTCTGGGCCGAGGACACCGGCCCGGATGGCAAACCACGCCGCACGGAGACGGATATGTATTTCGCCGAGGTCCGCCCCTTCGAGGAGATCTTCAAGCAAGGCGACGACGGCGAAGAAGGTGAGGCCAAAGAGAGCCAGGGTAACGAGGCGCAAATGCTCGCCGAATCGCAGAAGCAAATCATCAGCGCCACGTGGAATATCAAACGCCGCGAGGAAGCCGCAGCTTCTCCGCAACCAACGGAGAAATACCTCAAGGACACGCCGGTGGTGCGCGATTCGCAGGGTCAGATTTTGACCAAGACGAAAGCGCTCGGCGAAAAGATGGAGAACGCGCGGTCGAAAGCGCTGGTCGAGAACGCGACGAAAGAAATGCAGGCGGCGCTCGATCAACTCGGCGAAGCGGTGAAGACACCCGAACCGCTGCCGCGCGCGCTCACTTCCGAACAGTCGGCCTACAACGCGCTGCTCAAACTCGCCGCGCATGAATTCAACGTGAAGAAGCAGAAGGGAAAAAGCGGCAAGGAAGCGAAGCAGGGCAACCAGCAGCAGCTCGACGAACTCGAACTCAAGGAAGAGAAGAAGCGCTACGAAACCAAGCGCGAGGCGGAGTCTCAACAAAACGAGCAGCAGCAGGAACAGCTCGCCATCTTGAACCGATTGAAGGAACTCGCGCAGCGGCAGAACGACATCAACGCGCGCGTGAAGGAGCTGCAAACCGCGATGCAGGAAGCGAAGACGGAGAAGGAAAAGGAGGAGCTTCGCCGCCAGCTCAAGCGCCTGCGCGAGGAGGAGCAGCAGGTGCTCGCCGATGTCGATGAGTTGCGCCAAAAGATGGAGCAATCGCCGCAGCAATCGCAGCTCGCCGACGAACGCAAACAGCTCGACCAGACGCGGACCGAGGCGCAGAAGGCCGCCGAGGCGATGGAGAAAAACGAGGCTTCGCAAGCCCTCGCCAGTGGCACCCGTGCGGCGCGGGAAATGGATCAGATGCGCGATGATTTTCGCAAGAAGACGAGCAATCAATTCCGCGACGAAATGCGCGACATGCGCGCCGATGCCCGCGACCTCGCGGAGAAGCAGCAGGAGATCGCCGAGAAGTTGAATGGCGAAGCCGCCAAGCCCGAACGCCCAACGCTCGACGGCAACAGCGAGCGCGCTCAACTCGGCGAACAATTCGAAAAACAGCAGGGCAAACTTACCAAGCTGACCGAAGACATGAAGCGCGTAAGCGAGCAGGCCGAAGCCGCCGAGCCGCTGCTGGCCAAGGAACTCTACGACGCGCTGCGCAAGACCGCGCAGGCCGGCACCGGCGAGACCTTGGAGAAAACACAGCAGCTCGCCCAGCGCGGCTACCAACCGCAGGCGCAGAAGTTCGAGGAGAAGGCGCGCCAGGAAATCGAAGAACTAAAAACCGGCGTCGAGAAAGCCGCCGAGAGCGTGCTCGGAGACGAAGCCGAAGCGCTCCGCCAAGCCCGCGCCGAACTCGACGCACTCACCCAACAACTCGGCCGCGAGATCGCCCAGGCCCGCCCCGACCTCGCACACAACGACCCCGGCGCAAAGCTCCCAACTCCGGGTGGAGCACGCGACCCGCGTGCCGGCGCCGGCGAATCACCGGTGCCACCGAGTGAAAGCGCCGAAGCCGATCGTACCGCGAAGTCAACCGAGGCTGCTCCTGGCGACTCCCCGGCAGCGGGACGCGAGTCGCGTCCTGCACCCGGGAATTCGCCGCGCACAGCTCAGGATGGAAAAGAGCCCGGCCTGATGGCACAGAACGACGGAGGCAAGCCCGGCGAGCAACCTGGCGTGGAGTCGGGAAAGGAAGATCAACCCGGCAAGACGTCCCAAACTGGCAGTGGAAAACCAAGCGCGCCACCGGGCACA
The DNA here is from genome assembly GCA_049690035.1 of Chthoniobacteraceae bacterium. Lineage (GTDB taxonomy): Bacteria > Verrucomicrobiota > Verrucomicrobiia > Chthoniobacterales > Chthoniobacteraceae > Chthoniobacter. The sequence continues at coordinate 4,742 of JBAVML010000158.1, read as the reverse complement.
CAGGCGGGCGAGGGTCAAAAGGGCAAGGGCCAACAACCTGGCAAGGGCGGCGAGACGGCGCAAAATGGGGATGGAAAACCTGGAGATCTGCCCGGCGAAAACGGACAGGGAAAACAAACCGGCCAAGGCTCGCAGGCCAAGGCGGGAAAAGGTGACCAGGCCGCTGAGAGCGGAAACGGAGAAAGCTCTGGCTCCCGCGATTCCACTGGAAATCAGGACGCGCCGGCGGGTGCTCGGCCTGGTGCCCGCCTTGCCGATCTCGCCGGTGCAGCAAATCAGCGCGCCGGAACGAACAACGCAGGAGGCGGCGGCGGCGGTGGTGGCGGTCTCGACGGCGGGCCGCTCACGGGGAACAACTTTGTCGATTGGCAGGATCGACTGCGCAACGTCGAGGAAATGCTCGACCAGCCGGCGATGCGCAACGAAGCCGCGCGAGTGCGGGAAATTGCAAAAGGCGTCCGCGCGGAGCTCAAGCAGCGCGCCGCCCAGCCCGATTGGAACTTCGTGGACACGAAGATTCGTGCGCCGCTCGCCGAGTTACGCAATCGCGTCACCGAGGAACTCGCGCGCCGCGAATCGAAAGAAAACCTCGTGCCGATCGATCGCGACCCGGTGCCGACGAAATACGCGGAGCGCGTGCGCCGCTACTACGAAGATCTCGGCCGCAGCAACTGATGCCCCCCGACGCTTCCCCCGCCAATCGCGCATGGTGATCACGCCGGGCGCGATCTTTCTCGCCGGCCAAGATTGGCTCTGGCCCGCGGTCGCCATTTTCGCCGTGGCGCTTGGCCTCGTCGGCTCGTCCTATCTTCGCACGGGCGCACCACGTGGACTCCGCATCGCCTGCGCGCTGCTGAAGATCGTCGGCCTCGCCGCGCTCCTCGCCTGCCTGCTCGAACCGATGTGGACCGGCCAGCGCGCGAAGCCGGGTGCAAACATTCTCGCCATCGTCGCCGACAACAGCCTGAGCATGAAGCTGCGCGGCCCCGGCGAGACGGAGTCGCGCGGCGAAAACATGCTGCGCGTAGTTACCGGCGAGCGGAATCTCTGGCGCACGCACCTCGGCGAGAGCTTCGAGGTGCACAATTACTTCAGCGACTCGAGGCTGCAGGCGACGCAGGATTTTCGCGAAGTGAATTTCGCCGGTCGCAGCACGGCGCTCGGTTCCGCGCTGAAAGCTATCGCCGAGCGGCATCGGGGCCAGCCTCTCGCGGGCGTGATGTTGCTCACCGATGGCGTGGCCGCCGATCTTGAAGGCATGGACCTCGCCGGCCTGCCGCCGATTTACCCCGTCGTCTTCGGCAGCGACCGGCCACCGCGCGATCTCGCGATCACCAATACGGCGGTCACGCAGACTTCCTTCGAAGATGCGCCCGTCACCGTGCAGGCGGACGTTGCCGCACTCGGCGCACCAGGCGAAGAGATCTTCGCGAAGCTCTTCGCCCTCGATCCCGCGAAGCCCAACGACAAGCCGAAGCCAGTGCTTGAGCAGACGCAGACAGTTCCGACCAATAGCGAAAAGGTCGTCTTCCGTTTTCAGCTTCGGCCGGAGAAAACCGGCGTCCTTTTCTACCGACTGCGCATTGCGGCAAAGCGCGAGTGGGACGCGAAACCGGAAGCGAGCACCGAGGCCACGCTGGCGAACAACGAGACGATCGTGACGGTCGATCGCGGCACCGGCGCGCAGCGTGTGCTCTACGTGAGCGGCCGGCCGAACTGGGAGTTCAAGTTTCTCAACCGCGCGATCAGCGGGGACAGCCAGACGGAACTCGTTGGCTTGATCCGGATCGCCAAGCGGGAGCCGAAGTTCGAGTTCCGCGGACGCGCGGGCGAGTCGAGCAATCCGCTCTTTCGCGGCTTCGGCAATCAGTCGAAGGAAGAGATCGAGCGCTATGACAAACCGGTGATGGTGCGGCTGAATACGCAGGACGATTTCGAACTGCGCGATGGTTTCCCCAAAACGGCGGAGGAGCTTTTCAAATACCGCGCGATCATCGTCGATGATCTGGAGGCGGAGTTCTTCACCGCGGATCAAATGAGCCTGCTGCAACGTTTCGTCAGCGAGCGCGGCGGTGGATTCCTGATGCTCGGCGGCATGGAATCTTTTGCGCAGGGCAACTTCGGGCGCACCGCCATCGGCGACATGTTGCCGGTCTATCTCGACAAGGGACCCGAGCCGCCGCGCAGTGCGCCGCTGCGGCTGAACTTCACCCGCGAAGGCTGGCTCCAGCCGTGGGCGCGGCTGCGCAGCAGCGAAGGCGAAGAACGCCAGCGGCTCGCGGCGCTTCCGCCGTTCGATTTGCTCAATCGCGCTCGCGAAGCCAAGCCCGCCGCGACGGTTGTAGCTACGGTCACGGACGGTCGCGTCGAATATCCGGCGCTGGCCACGCAGCGTTTTGGTCGCGGACGGACGGCGGCGCTGCTCATCGGCGACCTGTGGCAATCAGGCATGGGCGACGAGGCGTTGCAAAAGGATCTCGGAAAAGCCTGGCGGCAGCTCGTGCGCTGGCTGGTGGCCGATGTGCCGGAGCCGATCGAACTCCGTGCCGAGCCGCAGCCAGGCGGCGAACTCGTGCGCCTGCTGGTGCGGGCGCGCGATGGGAAATTTCAGCCGCTGGAGAACTCAGCGGTCACGCTCAAGGTGCAGGCCGTGAACGGCGGCGAGCCGATCACGCTGAACGCCGACGCTTCCGCGGAGGAGCCCGGGCTCTACGAAGCGAGCTATATTCCTCGCGAAAGTGGCGGCTACCGCGTGGACGCAAATGTCGCCGGTGAGAATGGCGCGGCCGTCGGCACCGCCGCCGCGGGTTGGACGACCGATCTGGCCGCCGCGGAGTTCCGTTCGCTCTCACCAAACCGCGCGCTGATGGAGAATCTCGCGCGCCAGACCGGCGGCGAGGTGCTGTCTCCGGAGCGGCTCGAAGCCTTCGCGCGCGAACTGCCGGCGAAGCGCGCACCGGTTTCGGAGAACTGGACTCAACCGCTGTGGCACACGCCGGCGATGCTGCTCTTCGCGCTCGGGTGCTTCGTCGGTGAATGGGGAATTCGGCGCTGGAAAGGATTGGCATGATTCGACGCACGATTTTCCAGGGGTTGATGTGCTGCACGATGGCGCTCGCATCTTCGCTCTCAAACTCATCGGCCGCAGACGACCGAGCCGCGGTTATCGTGGCGATCGGAGCGCCCGGAGACGACGCCTACAAAGGTGTATTCGAACGGTGGGCCGGGCATTGGAAAAAGGCGAGCGAGGCTGGCGATGCGGCTAGCATGGACATCGGCGGCGATCCGAATTCGACTGATTCCCTCGCCCGGCTGCGCGACGCACTGAAAGCGCAGGCCGTGGAGTCCCCCGCCCCGCTTTGGGTCGTGCTGCTCGGGCACGGGACGTTTGATGGCAAGGAAGCAAAGTTCAATCTACGCGGCGACGATCTGGCGGCGTCCCATCTTGTGGAGTGGCTGCGGCCCTTTCACCGGCCGATCGTGATCGTCTGCGGCTTCTCGGCGAGCGGCGCATTTCTCAAACCGCTCTCCGCACCTGACCGCGTGATCGTCAGCGCAACGAAGAGCGGATCGGAAAACAACTTCGCGCGCTTCGGTGGCTACCTTTCCGAAAGCATCGCGGACCCCGCCGCCGATCTCGACAAGGACGGCGAGACCTCGCTGCTCGAAGCCTGGCTCGCCGCCGCCCGTCGCGCCGCCGATTTCTACAAAAACGAAGGCCGTCTCGCGACGGAGCACTCGTTGCTCGACGACAACGGCGACGGACTCGGCACCCCACCGGATTGGTTTCAAGGCGTGCGCGCCGTGAAGAAGTCGAAGAGCAGTCAAGCGCCCGATGGCATCCGCGCGCAGCAGCTGCGACTCGTGGCCAGCCCGGCCGAACGCGCGCTCCCCACGGAGGTGCGGGTCGAGCGCGACGCGGTGGAACGTGAACTCGCTGAGCTGCGCGAAGCAAAGGCGGCGATGCCGGAGAGCGACTATTTTGCGAAGCTCGAGACCATCATGCTCCGACTCGCGCGCCTCTATCAGCGCGGTGTTGCACGGTAGTCAGCCGGGCACACGCGCTCGGCTGGCGCTCCGCAAACTTTGTTTCGGCGCTTAACGCGGAAGCCAAGAGGCGCAGAGTTTTGCAAGGAGGAAGAGGCGTTCCCTGCCGTCTTCGTAATTCTTCGCGCCTCTCCGTCATGTCTGTTTGCGTCGAAGTTCGACCCTTCCTTTTGCCCTGTGAAGAGTCTTCGCGCCATGGGACTGGGGCCATCAACGGATGGTGCCGTGATCAAGCAGTCGCAGGGTGCGCTTTTGAGGGACCACGCGCACTGCGATCGCCCGGCTCTCCCCGGGCCGCAGCGTGAGCGTGCGCTCGGGTGCTTCGATGGTGTACAGCGCCGGAAGATCGCTGCTCGCGACGCGCAATTTCCAGGCGCCGCCCGGCAGCCGCTCGAACGACGCAGCGCCCGTACGATCGGTCTGCGCGCGCCAAGTTTCGCGGCCGTTGGTGATCTCGATGGTGACGCCCTCCTGACCACCCACCGCGCGCAGCTCACCAGTCGCGTTGAGCTGGTTTCCACCGGCGAATTCATACTTCGTCACACAGACGGAGAGAGCCGCCGCCGGGGTCGCGGCGAGCTCGACCGTGGTGGTTTCGGCGGGATGAATTTTCAGTTTCATCGGCAGCGGCGTCTCCATCGTCATCCGGGCACCGAGCGAATCCGGCACGACGCGCAGTTCGCACCTGCCGGGCT
>JBAVML010000157.1:0-16290 GCA_049690035.1 Chthoniobacteraceae bacterium | reverse complement strand
TCACGCGGAACGGCGACACGCCGCTAGACCGCCTCGGCGTTGGCGTCGCGTATATGGACAAGAGCAACATTGCGCGCTGGAGCCACACGGGAGGAAAGGACAAACGCTGCCGAGGGAACAACTGGTTCATCCCCTACAAGACGATCGCGAGCCGCGACGCCGACCGCCCGCACCCCGCCACCTTCCCCGCGCAACTCGCCGAATGGTGCCTGCGTCTCCACGGCCTGCGCCCCGGCCTCACCATGCTCGACCCCTTCCTCGGCCTTGGCCACGCCGCCGAAGCCGCCGCCACCTGCGGCGTGGAGAAATTCATCGGCTTCGAGATCGACGCCGGCTACCTCGCGGAAGCACGGGCGCGGCTATGTGGCGCCTGAGCCCGACAGCCCGCGATTTCTGCTAACGCTCCACCGGCGTTTCTCCTGCTCTCCGCGCCCATGGCCCGGCCCTCCGCCCTCGTCGATACGCGCGTCATCTATTGCGGCGACAATCTTGAGCAGCTCAAGAACCTCCCGCCCGCCTGCGTCGATCTCATCTACATCGACCCGCCCTTCAACTCGAACCGCACGTACGAAGTCATTTGGGGCGAGACCAAGGAAAAGCGCGCCTTCGAGGACCGGCACGAGAGCACCAAGGCCTACATCGACTACATGCGCCCGCGCCGCGTCGAACTCGCCCGCGTCCTCAAGAAGACCGGCAGCTTCTACTACCACTGCGACTGGCACGCCTCGCATTACGTCAAGGTGATGCTCGATCAACTCTTTGAGCTGTTGATAAAAGCCTTCCAATCACGGTCGGGACGATTGTTGACGACCTGCATCGCCATCCTATCCGTTTTCCCTTTTGTTTCCTGCAAAAAACTGCCTCGAACGGGCGTTGAGATGCCGGATGATCCGTCCGATGAGACGGTGGCAATCTTTCGCTTTGAAGATGGGAAGCAGGTCATTTATTCAGGCAAACTTCACTCGCGCCGATTCAAAAAGCTTTGTTCAGGCGACAACCCTCGCGTCTCCCCATCCGGTCGATGGGTATCCTATAATCCCATAGAGGATGCAAGCCACCGGAACCCCGCGATCCAGCCGATCGAAGTCATTGAGATTCAGACGGGGCAAGTCACCACGTTTGCCTCAATACCGCGGGATTTGACTCCGTGGCCAGAGTCCGTTTGGTCCTCCGATGAAAAGCTCATCACGTTTCAGGTTCACGACTTCAACGGCAATCGAGCGAGGTGCGTCGTGAACAGGTTGGATGGTTCCTACTGGCGCGGGTCTGACGCCGAGTTCTACGCCAAATACGGAGCGGCATTCGGTTCGACAGAGTATGATGCACGCCAGTCAGTTGATGGGCGGCTCTCCATCGAAAACTATAAGGACGTCGGCGCGCTTTATCTTCATTCAGGGAACGGGAAGTCGGTTCGCCTTACCCCAGAGACCATGGGTGTGGCATCGACGCCGATTTGGATCGCACGAACCGGAGAAGCGCTCTTCGTAGGGCGTTATGTTGCGAGGCACACTTTTAAAGAGGATAGCGTTGAGCCCGGCAACGTTTACCTGATCAAGCCGGAAGCACTTGATTGGGCCAACGCATCGAGGAGCAAATGGAAAGCAGCCATCGTCACGTCCGGCGAGCAGGTCTCGACTTCCAAGTGAACCGATGGCCGCATCTTCCCCGTCTCCGCGCTCGATAACCTCGCCTTTAGCCTTTTCTTTAGCGGTGGCTCGGCTGTCATGCGCGGCAACGCAGCATGTTCGCCTTTCTTCTCCGCCGCACCTTTTCGCTCTTCGTGGTGCTTTTCTGCGTCATCACGATCACGTTCTTCCTCGTGCGGATGGCGCCGGGCGGACCGTTTTCGCGCGAGCGGAAAATTCCTCCCGCGATCGAGAAGCAGCTCCTCGCGCGCTACAAACTCGATGGCACGCTCTGGCAGCAATACTCGGATTATTTGAAGGACGTGGTGCGCGGCGACCTGCGCCTTTCCACCAAGTATCGCGACCGCTCGGTAAATGAACTGATCGCCGACAGCATGCCGGTTTCGGCGACGCTCGGCGTGCTGGCCTTCGTGCTCGCGACCACCGGCGGCGTCTGGCTCGGCACGCTCGCGGCGGTGCGGCATCACACGTGGGTCGATACTACCGCGATGCTCGGGGCGCTGGCGCTGATCAGTGTGCCGACGTTTGTCACCGGACCGGTGCTGGTGCTCTTCTTCGCGCTGAAGCTGCGCTGGCTGCCGGTCGGCGGGTGGTCGTCGCTGAGCAGCCTGATCCTGCCGGCGATCACGCTCGCCGGGCCGTATATCGCCTACATCGCGCGGCTCATGCGCACGAGCATGCTGGAGGTGCTCAGCCAGGACTTCGTGCGGACGGCGCGGGCGAAAGGGCTCGCGGATGCGCAGGTCATTTACCGTCACGCGCTGAAGGTGGCGATCCTGCCGGTGGTCAGCTTTGTGGGGCCGCTCGCGGCGAATCTCCTCACCGGCTCGATCGTGGTGGAGACGATCTTCAACATCCCCGGCGCCGGCGGCTTTTTCATCAACTCGATCCAGAACCGCGACGTCTTCCTCCTGCTCGGCATCACGATCGTTTATTGCGCGTTGCTCGTGGTGCTGAACCTCATCGTCGATGTCGCCTACACGTGGCTCGATCGCCGCATCAAACTCTATGAGTGACGCGCTGCCGCCTCCGCCGGGCGCATGGCGTCGCCTCTTGAAAAATCCCGTCGCCATCGCGGCGATGGTCATTCTCGGCACGATTCTCTTCCTCGCGATCTTCGGGCCGCTCTTCTTTCACTACGATCCCGAGTCGGTCTCCAATCTGCAGTTTTCGCCGCCGACCGTGCCGCATCCGTTCGGCACGGATGTGAACGGCCGCGACGTGCTTAGTCGCGTGGTGCAGGGTGCGCGCATCTCGCTCCTCGTCGGCGCGTGCGGCGCGTTGATCAGCTTTTTCATCGGCACGACGTATGGGCTCATCGCGGGGTATTTCGGCGGGCGCATCGACGGCGGGATGATGCGCTTCGTGGAAATCCTCTACTCCATCCCGCGGCTCATCCTCATCATCATCGCGAGCTTCATCTTCGACCCGATGCTGAAGAACTGGCTGCAAGCCGCGGGGCTCACCGGACTCGTCGGCTATTCGAAGATCATCCTGCTCATCCTCTCCCTCGGGCTCATCGAATGGCTGACCATGGCGCGCATCGTCCGCGGTCAGGTGCTGTCGTTGAAGAGCCAGCAATTCGTGCTCGCCGCGCGGTCGCTCGGGCAGAGCCACGCGAAGATCATCGTGCGCCACTTACTGCCGAACATCGTCGGCATCGTGATCATTTATCTCACGCTGACTATCCCGGCGGTGATTCTGGACGAGAGTTTCCTCAGCTTCCTCGGCCTGGGAATTCAGGCGCCGCAGGCGAGCTGGGGATCGCTGCTCAGCGATGGCGCGCAGGTGATCAATCCGGTGAAGAGCTACTGGTGGCTGCTGCTCTTCCCGGCGATGGTCATGTCGATCACGCTGCTGGCGCTGAACTTCCTGGGAGATGCGCTGCGCGACGCGCTCGATCCGCGCGCGCGACGGTAAACGTCCGCCAGCCAAAGGCGGCCGCCAGACTTGCCGCCAGCACGATGGCGAGGAGACCTGCCGCGGCGGGCAATCCCACCCGCGGCACCACGAGCCGCGCGATCATCTCGATCAAGGCAAGGTGGACGATGTAGAGCCAGAAAGATTCCTGCCCCGCAAAGAGCACCAGTGAAGGTGACCACCGCGCGCTCAGCCACCCGCAGACCGGCACCAGCGCAAGGATCCAGGCGAGCCGCTCGAAAAAGAATGCGGTGCTCACCGGCGTGAGATTTGACCGACCGAGCAAAAAAACCGCCGCTGCCGCAATCGCCACGCGCGGCAGGAATCCGCGGAACGACGGCACCTGCTCGGCGACGAGAAAACCGGCGAAGACAAACGCCGCCCACGGCAGCAGTGGGAAAAGCGATCCGGTGCTTTGATTCAGGACCGCCACCAGCGCGCCGGGTCCCGCCGTCCATTCCACCGCCCGCGGCGCGACGAGCACCACGGCCACCAGCGCGGCTGCGACGCCCGCCTTCACCCAGCTTCCACAGGCGCGCTCGACCAGCACCAGCGCCGCAATCGCCACCGCGAGACACGCCAGCACGTCCATTCGCGAACCCACCCGCCATGCCTCGGCCCAGTGCCCTGCCATCAGTTCCGTCACCGGAAAATGCATCGCGTAGCCGATCGCCGCGATGCCCGCGAGCCGCGCCAGCCGCGGCCGGATGTGCGCCCGTACCGCGCGCTTGCGGCGCAGGCCAAGTCCGTGCGCATAGCCGGCGATGAAAAGGAACGCGGGCGCGACGAGTCCGTTCACGTAGTTGAGATTTACCCGCCACTCCGCCGGCCAGTTTTCTGTGGCGAGGAACGTGTTGGCGACGTGCGTCTCGATCATCACCAAGACCGCGAGGCCGCGATAGAAATCGAGCCATTCCAGGCGTGCCCGCGGAGCAGCCGGTGCGGGCGTGACCACGCCGCTCATCAACGCCGTTCCGGCTTCCACTTACTGAAACTTCATCGTCACAGTCGGCTGCGTCTCGGCCTTGATTCCGTCAACGCCTTTCACCAGTGCCTTCGCCTCCTCGATCGTCTTCGGCTGCGCGGCGGTGAGCGCTTTGAACTTTTCCGGGTTGGCCAGCACCTTGTTGAAATCCATCTCCATCAGCGTCACGCGGGTCGCGTCCTTGTATTCCGCATTCGTCTGCACGATGCGCCCGGCGACCTCGATCGCGAGGCTGATCTTCATGTCCTTGAACATCTGCTGCATCATCATGCCCGCCATGTCCTGTCCGCCGGCCGGCACGGCCGGGCGGTCCTTCGGCAGATCGCTCGTCTTCGGCTGCGGCAGCTTCACGGTAAGCGAGGCGGGCGAGCCCTTCGTGAACTCAAACTTCACCGGCTCCTTCTTCGTCTTGTTCGCCTTCTGCATCAGCGGGTTGTCGGCGCCGGGCATGTTGCCGCCGGGATTCTGGTCGATCTTCAGCGTGTTGATATCGGTGAAGGCATAGATCGCCTTGAAGCCCTCGCCGGTGGCCGTGGTCACCGGCGTCGCCGACACGAAAGTCACGCCCTCGCCCATCTTCTCGGCGGCTTCGCGCAGCTTCTTTTCATCCATAATCTGAAAGGGCGAGGCGGGCGTCGCATCCGCTTTCCCTTTGCCCTGCAAGAGCGATCCAAAGCCCTCCGTCATTTGCTTCATCTGTGCGATGACTTCCTTGCTCATCACCATGGTCTCCTCGACCGTGCCGCTGCCATCAGTCTTCAGTTTGATGACCTTCTCCTGCTGGAGGCATCCGGGAAGAAGCAGCATAGTAAGGAACGCGAACGCGGCCGGGCGGAGGAATTTCATGGCGCTGATCTAGACCGGATGCCCGCCGCTGGCGAGTGTTCGTTAAATTCAGGGAAAAACCCCTTGCCCCCCATGGGCAGCTGTGGCAGCCTCCCCGTCCTTTTTCCAAACCGAGAAGACCTATGGCTTACGCAATTTTCAAAACTGGCGGCAAACAATACCGTGTCGCTGAGGGCGACGTGATCGACGTCGAGAAACTCGACGGCGAACCCGGCTCCGAAGCCAAATTCTCCGATGTGCTGTTCGTTGGCGCAGGTGGTTCGTTCAAGCTCGCCGCGGATCTCAAAGGATCGGCCGTGCTTGGCGAAGTGATCGGGCTTGTGAAGGCTGACAAGGTCGTCGCTTTCAAATTCCGCCGCCGCAAGGGCTACCACCGCACCGTTGGCCATCGCCAGAAGCTGACCCGCGTGAAGATCACCAGCATCGGCGCTTAACTTTTCCACCCACCCTTAATCCTCACTCCTCATGGCTCATAAGAAAGGTCAAGGCTCAGTCAAAAACGGGCGCGACAGCGTCAGCAAGCGGCTCGGCGTTAAGAAATTTGGCAGCCAGGCGGTCATCGCCGGCAACATCATCATCCGTCAGCGCGGCACGAAGTTCCTGCCCGGCAAGAACGTCGGCCTCGGGACGGACTACACGATATGGGCGCTCGTCGATGGCACCGTGCGGTTCGACCGCGAAGGCCGTCGGGTGAACGTCGATCCGGTCGCCAAAGCGGCCGCGTCCAATTAGTCTTTCGGGAATCTTTCCCGCTGGAAAATCGATCCCGCTCGATCGGATCGCGGGCAACTTCCTCCTGTTCGCCCGGGCCGGGGGACAGGGGCTCGCCGCAGTCTCCAACATAAACCCGCCGGCACTGGGCTTGGGCTTTCCATCGCCCGTGCGTATCGGGTAGCAGAGCCGGAGGCACCTTGCAGTTCCAGACCGTCCGTGAGGGCTGAAATGACCCTTGGGGTGGTACTGCCGCGTGCCGTCTGCGCAGCGGAAGTGAGCGAATCCAAGGAAACCGCTCTGCCGCACGCGGAACTCGCCCTGAGGTCGACTCCGTCTATTCCGAACTGCGCGAGCGCGGCTCGCGGTCCTTCGTCGTCGCCGTGCTAGGCAGGGTGACGAAGGGCCCGCCAGCGAGCGGTGCGGCATTCGAGAAAGCCACGTCGGGCATGTCGCTGGCCTTGCCGGCGAGCGGAAAATCTTTGCGGAGAGGAAAGAAAGGATAGCCCTCCCACATGAGGATGCGGCGGAGGTCGGGATGCCCGGTGAACTTCAGCCCGTACATGTCGTAAGCCTCGCGCTCGTGCCAGTCGGCTGTCGGCCAGATGTCGGTCACGGTCGGCACTTCGAGATCGTCCTCCGAGACGGAAATTTTCAGCCGGAGGCTTTCACCCGGCTCAAAGCGGTAGAGCTCGTACACCACTTCAAAGCGTGGCTCGTCGCCGAAATGATCCACGCCGCTGAGATCCACGAGATAGGCGAAGCCAAGTTCGTCGCGGCAGAAACGGGCGAGATCTTTGATCGCCGGGCGCTCGACGTGCAGGCTCGTTTCCCCGCGAAACTCCGTTTTCTTCAGCACCGTGAACTTCCCCTCGATCGCCGCCACCGCGGACTTCAGGTTCGGCGCGTTCACGATTTGAACGAGGCGATGAGTTCCCGCTTCTGATCCAGCAGCGAATGCTCCGTATCCACCTTGCGCTGCAGCCGGAGCAGACCTTCGATCAACGCCTCGGGGCGCGGTGGGCAGCCGCTGATATACACATCCACGGGAATGAGCTGGTCGATCCCTTGCAACACCGAGTAGCTGCGATACATGCCGCCGCTCGACGCGCAGGCGCCCATGGCGATGCACCATTTTGGCTCCGGCATCTGGTCCCAGATGCGCTTCACCGCGAGCGCCATTTTGTAGGTCACCGTGCCGGCCACGATCATCACGTCGCTTTGCCGCGGGGAAAAGCGCATCACTTCCGCGCCGAAGCGCGCGATGTCGAATCGCGATGCGCCCGCGGCCATCAGTTCGATCGCGCAGCAGGCGAGGCCCATCGGCATCGGCCAGAGCGAATTTTTGCGCATCCAGTTCATCGCCGCATCGATGCGGGTCACGATCACGTTCCCCTCGACTTTCGAGTCGTAGGCAACGGGGCTGGTGGAAGTCATGATCGTGACTCTAGGAACCGCATCGAGCCTCGCAAGGCCAATTTGTGAAATGTTTCACAAGCAGCCTACCGCGTCGCCCGCGTGCAAGCGTAACGCTCCCCGGTCGCGCAAACCCACTCACCCGTTCACTCACGCGATCTGCAAAAGATAGGCGTGGCTGAAGAGTTGAATCTGGGTCGCGTTGACCGGCGCGGTGAATCCACCCACGCTGATCGTACCGAGCTTCGCGCCCTCGAATACGGTTTCATCACCGTTATTTGGATCACCACCGGTTACCGCGCCAGTGATGATGATTTTCGCAATGGCCGTCGGTGAGCCGATCGATTGCGAAAACGGCAGTGGCTTATCGTCGGTGGTGGGCGTCGGGCCGATAGGAATGTCCGGTCCGGAGATCTTGTTGGCACCCCAGCTCGTTCCGGCGGTGACGGTAAAGGCAAACACGCCTCCATTGACTGTGACCGTACCGATGGTCGCGTCGGGATTGTTCTTTGCCCCGGGTAGACCCACGCTGCTGGAATCGAAGACGTGGTCGAAGCCAGCCGCGACGTCGATGTAGTTCACGATGCGCGTGTTTGCCGGGACAGCAGGGCTTCCGAAGGTGAGCGTCCCGATCGCCGTGCCAGGTACGACGTGGCCGAATTTATCCAACATTCCGCGGGCCACGATTGCTGCATATTGAGTCGGAACACCCGGCCCGCTCAGCGGATTGATCGCTCCGATTTTGACCGTGCTCAGCGTCCCATCGACGAAGATTCCGGTCTTATCGCGCGCAGCCGTGGGTGCGGAATCGAGTTCCCCGGTGATCGTGATCGAAGTCACGTTCCCACCGAGCGCCACGATGCTCCCCGAGTAGTCGCCCGTGCCGCCTTTTTGGTCGTGAGAAATGAGCACGCTGGTAATTCCCGCGGCGCTCTGGATCGCGCCGGAGTTCACTCCCACGCCACCGAGCAGACTGCCCTTGATCGTCACCGGGCCGATGAGCCCCACGCCAACACCTGGCGCCACGCCGGGACCGGAAACGATCGAACCGCTGAAGGCCACCGCGCCGCCTTTGAGATCCCCGGCGACGAGCACGCTGGTAATTCCGGCACCGCCGTAGAGCGATCCCGAACTCACGCCCGCGCCCCCAAAGATGCTCCCGCTGCCCACCACTACGCCGACCTTGTTGACCTTCACGGGACCGAGTTTGCCCGCGGTCGCTGCGCCGGTATCGGGATTGCCGGCAATGATGGCGCCCGAAAACAGACCTGCACCACCGGTAAGCGTCGCCGCCGGCGCATTCACCGCGAGCGTTTTCCCGGCAAAAGTCACCGACCCGATGCTCGTCCGGCTCCAGATGGTTCCGGAGTAATCGGAATTTCCACCCGCCACCGAAAAGCCGACCGCCGCCGCGGTGATGGCCCCGCTCGCGCGGACGCTCCCCGGCGTGTAGCTAGGCACGCCGCCGACAAGCACAGCCGCTGTTGCATTGGTCACCTTCACGGCGTCGATCGAGATCGTGCCGATCGTGCCATACTTCGGATCGATTCCCGTCTTGGGATCAGGATCCGGCGAGGTCACGTCGATGAACACGTCCTGCATTCCCTGATGCACGATGGGGTGCGCAGCCGTCCCCGTGGCGATGACTCGCAGCAGATTGAAGCGCCCATGGATGTGGCTGGTCAGTTTCGCCGCGTCCGTGCCCGCCAGATTCGCCTGCGTCGCCAGCCCGAGCGTGCCCATCGATTGCACCAGGAACGATCCCAGTCCCGTCGTTTTGTCATTCGCATCGCCCGCGTCGATCCGCGTCACATCGCCCGGGATCGTCACCCCCGCGAGATCCACGCCTGTGGCATTCACGTAGCCCACATTCAGCCGACCATCGCCCGTCGTCGGAAACCCATTCGCCTTGGTGGGAACGAGCAACGTCGCCGAAATGCTCGCGCCTTGGAAACTCCCCACCGGCACGCCTTTCACCAGCGCGTTGAAATTCGCGAAGCTCAAATCAATGCGCCCGATGATCCCGTTGGCATCCACCAGAAATGTCGTGTTCGGGTTCGCCCCCGCCCCATCGCTGAACGCTCCCTTCGTCGTCTTCAGCAGAAAAAGGTCGCCGTCCGGATCGTGATAGTAGGCTGTCTTGAATCCCGGCTCGATCTTGAGATCCCCCGGATTCGGCACCTCGGCCAGCGGATTGATCACCGCCGGCGCGATACGATCCTCGAGCCGCTCGATGCCCCCGCGGGGCGCGGCCCCCCGAGTGTGGCGTGACCGGAGGCGGACAGGACGGGAGAGGAAATCGAATCGCATGGATGGGAGACGGTTGTGGATAAGTGCGCGCGGCGCTTCACACAATGTCGCCCCGCCCGCCTCCGGAAAACCAGCCTCATTCACGCGCGCTATTTGGATTCAGCGAAAGCGGGGATCTCAGTGGGCTGCTTCGTTCAGGGCGACGATGAGGAGGTCAACATCGGTGGAGGGAATCTTTTCGCCACCGGCGGCCTCCCAGTGCTTGCGGCAAGCTTGCGCATGTTGGATTGCCATTTTGGATTTCGGGACCAGCACATCCATTGGCGGTCGGCGTTTGTCGTAGCCTTTATGATGGTTGCGCTTGATGTCGCTGCACACTTTTTCGCCGTCGGCATAGGGGGTGGTGGTGAAGCCAAAGTGGAGGCGGATCCAGAAATCGAAGCTCGGATTGGAGACCGCAAGCCGCACGCCGTGCGCCTGCGCCTTCTGTCGGGCGGCCACCACTTTGGGTGCGCGGGAATCGTGCTGTCCCTCGGTGTCGAAAACCACCCACACTTCGTCGAACGGCACCACGGCCATCGACTTCTTCGCCTGCTCGCGCCGCTCAGCCGCGAGGCGCCGCGCCTCCTCTACGAGATTAAGCGGGTCGGTGAATTCCGGGTGATGGACGATCACCCGCGCGGTTTTCAAACCCAGGGCGCGGCATAGCCCGTCGAAATAGGCCGGCTCCGACTTCTCCCCTTCCACCACGATGAGGAAAGTGCGCCCCGCGTCGCGCACCGCTCCGCGACGCCGGAAATCGCGGTCGTAGCGTCCTCGTTTGCCTCCGCCCATGGCTTAAAACTTCAGGCCTTCCGGGATGAAGGGGATGCCGCCGTAGCGGCCGGCAAGGTAGCCTTTGACCAGCGACTCATCCTTGCGCGGCTTGAAGTCGGTCAGCGGATAGAGCCGCGTGGCCCCTTCCTGATCCTTCTCCGTGAACCAAATCTGATCCCGCCGCAGCAGCGTCTGGTCGAGCAGCAGGGGGTTGTGGGTGGTGAAGATGAGCTGGCAAGGTTTTACCCTCGCAAAGAAAGTTCGTAGCAACGTCGACACGAGAAGTGGGTGCAAACTGCCCTCAATCTCGTCATAACACGCGGGGACAGCTAACAGTTCGCTAAGGCGAAGTTGTGCAGCTATTTCCAAAAAGCGCCTAGTTCCGGTCGATTCGGCTTCATCGAACTCCAGAGCAAATAGTTCACCGTTGTGCCCCCGATGAAGCAATTCCGGTTTAGAAATCGTGCCCATAAGGTCGCCAAAATCTTTAGTAAACCACTCTTGCTGCCCAATGGTCTTCGCGTCGGCTCCCCTCCTTAGTAATTCTGCGGCAATTGCGTTTTTTGCTGGCTTGTCCTGATAGATTCTTCGCATCGCTGCGGAAAAAACGTCGTGGGCGTCAGCATCCTTAACTCGAGCTTCAGCGACGCCGAAGTCCGCTACCTTGGCACCCTCGATCAAAACGTCCTTAACTGGATCCAGCCGAAGGAATATCCGCGCGGCCAAGCCGAAACCAAACTCCTGATCGAGGCTCATCACCATTAAGAGATCGGAAAACCATTTGGTCAATTTCGCCGCAGGATCGTTCCCAAATTGCGAAGAAACGGTCACAAGCGCCGCGTTCGCTCGCGTCTTCTCCCGCAGCGCTGCGTCGTGTTTGAAATGCACTGTGGATTTAGACCACACGTATTTCCCCTTCCCCTCATCCCAATCCCGCTCGAACCACACCTGCGGCCTCTTATTCGGATAGGCTACGAGGTATTCGCTGGTCACCCGTTCGCGGGTCATTTCGAGGCCGTAGAGGGTGCGGATGCCGTTGATCACGGCGGTGATCTCGAACTTGCTCGGCTCGGTGAGGCACGCGGGGTCGAGCTTGAAGGGTTGCGCGCCGGTGGGGGCGCCGGGCTGGAGCTTGGTGGCGGAGTCGCGCACGAACTCGGCGAAGAAGCGCAGGGCGGCGACGATGTTGCTTTTGCCGGAGGCGTTGGCGCCGTAGAGGGCCACGGCTTTGACCAGCTTGGTGCCCTTGAGGCCGGGAACGTGGTCGCAGGAGATGAGGTTCTGCGGCAGTTCGTCGGAGTAGTTGCTGGCTACCATGCTGAGCGTCTGCTCGGCGCGGATGGAGCGGTAGTTGGCGACCTTGAACTCGATGAGCATGGGGCAATAGAAGCCGATTCCGTGCGATTAGAAGCCTTTTCTTGCGGCCTTTCCGCAATAAAATGATCGAAAATTAAGAAAGACGCCGTTTCCCGTGTGTCGGTGATGGGGGCGCCAGCCGGAAGAAAGGGCGGTTAGTCGAAGGCGTGTGGATCGGTGAGGAGGCGCTGGAGCGCGGCGACATCGAAGCGGTCTTTGTCGCGGAGAGAGGCGCTCTTGAGGCGGATCAAGTCGGCCTTTGAAGCGTAGCGAATCGAGTGGCCGGCCAGCTCGAAGGAGCCGGCGTCGGCGATCAGATCTTCGTAGTGCAGGCCGGTCATGCGGGTGAAGACGTCGAGCTGGCTCTGCTCGGTTTCCTCGACGATGCGGATGGCGCCTTCTTCATCAGCGAAATCGGCTGCGCTCAACTCGCGGGCGAATCCTTCGCCATAGTCGGCGAGCGCGGCGAGGAGACGGGTGACATTCTCCAGCGAGTGCGCGATGAGGATGTCCACGTGTTCGGTGAGCCGCACGTAGCCGTGCAAAGTGACGGCGACGCCGCCGACCACGATGAACTCCACGCCTCCGTCAGCGAGCCGCGCCAACAGCTTTTCGAACGAGGGTTCCATCACTGGCAGGGGCGCGCCACGGCTGGCCGCGGAGCAGGAGTGCATTGCGGCGCAGCATCGCCAGCCGGCGGAGCGGCGGGAGGGTAGCGAGACTGCCTCCGACTTTTCGCCGGATTGGTTCCTGAAGGTCAGAGCGCACGCCGCGAAAGTAGAGGCTGCCCCGGCGGGCGACAAGGCGTGCCTTTAGCTCTCGAACACGATCTTCCCCTCCCGCGCGTCGGCGGTGATGGTCTGGCCTTCGAGGAAGCGGCCGGCGAGGATCTCCATGCTGAGCGGGTCGAGCAGGTCGCGCTGGATGACGCGCTTCAAGGGGCGGGCGCCATAGACGGGGTCGTAGCCTTCGCGGGCGAGGTGGACTTTGGCGGCGTCGGTGAGGATGAGGGTGAGCTTTTGCGCGGCGAGGCGGGTGACGAGGCGCTGGAGCTGGATCTCGACGATCTTGGTCAGGTCGGCTTCGCTGAGGCGGTCGAAGATGATGGTCTCGTCGATGCGGTTGAGAAACTCGGGGCGGAAGTGGCCGCGCAGGGTTTCCAGGACGCGGGCTTCGCGCTGCTCGGGGTTGTCTTCGAGATCGAGGATGTGCTGCGAGCCGAGGTTGCTGGTCATGATGATGACCGTGTTTTTGAAATCGACCGTGCGGCCCTGGCCGTCGGTGATGCGGCCGTCGTCGAGCACCTGGAGCAGGACGTTGAAGACGTCGTGGTGCGCCTTCTCGATTTCGTCGAAGAGGACCACGCTGTAGGGCTTGCGGCGCACCGCTTCGCTGAGCTGGCCGCCTTCCTCAAAGCCGACGTAGCCGGGAGGCGCGCCGATGAGCCGGGCGACGCTGTGCTTCTCCATGTATTCGCTCATGTCGATGCGGATCATGGCGTGTTCGTCGTCGAAGAGGAACTCGGCGAGCGCGCGGGCGAGCTCGGTTTTGCCGACGCCGGTGGGGCCGAGGAAGATGAAGGAACCCATCGGGCGGTTCTCATCCTGCAAGCCGGCGCGGGCGCGGCGCACGGCATTCGAGACGGCGGTGATCGCGGTGCGCTGGCCGATGACGCGCTTGGCGAGGCGGTCTTCCATGTGGACGAGTTTTTCGCGTTCGCCTTCGCGCAAGTTGGACACGGGGATGCCGGTCCAGGCGCTGACGACTTTGGCGATGTCTTCCTCGGTGACTTCTTCCTTCAACATGGGCACGCCATTGCGCTGCATCTCGGCGAGCTTGGCATTGTGCGCTTCCACTTCGCGCTGTGCGGCGGGGATGTGGCCGTACTGGATCTCGCTGGCCTCGGTGAGGTCGCCGGTGCGCTGCGCGCGTTCGAGGTCGAGCTTCAACTGCTCGAGCTGCTCCTGGAGCTTGCGCTGCTCGTCGATGACCTTCTTTTCGTTCTGCCACTGGGCTTTGAGCGCGGCGCTCTTTTCGCGGGCCTCGGCAAGCTCGCGCTCGATGCGTTCGAGGCGCTCCTTGCTCGCGGCGTCCTTCTCTTTTTTCAAGGCCTGCCGCTCCATCTCGCGCTGCATGATCTCGCGTTCGAGCGCGTCGATTTCCGTGGGCATCGACTCGAGCTCGATCTTCATCCGCGACGCGGCTTCATCGACGAGATCGACGGCTTTGTCGGGCAGAAAACGGTCGCTGATGTAGCGGTGCGAAAGTGTGGCCGCGGCGACGAGCGCGGCGTCCTGAATGCGCACGCCGTGGTGGACTTCGTAGCGTTCCTTCAAGCCGCGCAAAATGGCGATGGTGTCCTCGACGCTCGGCTCATCGACCTGCACGGGCTGAAAGCGCCGCTCCAGCGCGGCGTCCTTCTCGATGTAATTGCGATACTCATCGAGCGTGGTCGCACCGATGGTGCGCAGCTCGCCGCGCGCGAGCTGCGGCTTGAGCATGTTGCTGGCATCGACCGCGCCCTCGCTCGCGCCGGCGCCGACGATGGTGTGGAGCTCGTCGATGAAGAGAATGATCTCGCCCTGCGAGTCGGTAACTTCCTTCAAAAAGGCTTTGAGCCGGTCCTCGAATTCGCCGCGGAACTTCGCGCCCGCGATCATCGAGCCGATGTCCATCGAGATGACCTTCTTGTTCTTCAGCGACTCCGGCACATCGCCGCTGACGATGCGCCGCGCGAGTCCCTCGACGATCGCGGTCTTGCCCACGCCGGGCTCGCCGATGAGCACCGGATTGTTCTTCGTGCGGCGCGAAAGCACCTGCATCACGCGGCGGATCTCGTCGTCGCGTCCGATCACCGGATCGATCTTCCCCTTCTGCGCGAGCGCGGTGAGGTCGCGCCCATATTTCTCCAGCGTCTGATATTTGCCCTCGGGATTCTGATCCGTCACACGCTGCGAACCGCGCACCTGCTGCAAGGCCTTCATCAGCTTGCTTCGCTCGATGCCGCTCTTGCGCAGCATCTGCCCGAGCGGCGTAGAAGCCTCCGAGACCGCGAGAAGGTAGTGCTCGCCGCTGAGATACTCGTCCTTCATCTTCGCCATCTCCTTCTCCGCGGCATCGAGCGTGAGCGAAAGGTCGCGGCCGAGCGACACCTGCCCGCCGGGCGCGGAAGCACGACGGGAGAGATCAAGGTGCAGATAGTCTTCAAGCGACTTCGAGGGCACGCCCATCTTGTCGAACAGTGGTCGCGCGACGCCGTCGGTTTGTTCGAGCAGCGACAGGAGAAAGTGCTCGTTGGTGATTTCGGCATGGCCAGCCTTGCTCGCGCGGTCCTGCGCGGCCTGGAGGGCCTCCTGCATTTTTTGGGTGAAACGATCGATGCGCATGGTGGGGAAAGTGTGCTCCTCCATTTAGCAGGTCGCTCACCATGGCTTGTCCAGAAGCGAACACGGCTTTTGCGCGACGCTCTGGCGCGCCGAGTCGCGGCAAATGTCGGTCAAGTCGGGAAAAACTGTCCTCATGGTGAGGGAGTCTGGCCGCAGCTGTGGCGCTGTGAACTTCGAACGACGCGGCTCTTTAACGCTGCTCAAAAAATCTCTAGCATCCTCGAACCGCCGGGTATGCGGCCCTCCTTCCAAGGGATCGATTCCGCGCGGCGGCCGTTCAACAACAAACCACAACTGCCATGAAAATGACTACCTCGTTCCTCGAACCACTCGAATCCCGCATCGCTCCCGCGGTGCTCGTCGTCAGCCCCTCCACCGCCACCTATACCGACGTCGATGGCGACACCGTCACCATCAAGGTCTCCAGCGGCGATCTGAATACCGCCGCGTTCACCACCGCCGCAATCGGTCTCGGCGATCAATTGCAGAAGATCAATCTCAGCGGCGGCGGCTTCGACGGCGCGAATCTCACCCTCACCGTGAAGAAGAGCGCGACCGGCGACGGCCTCGCCAATGTCGGCCACATCGAATCGACCGGCCACGATCTCGGCGCCGTCACCATCCCTGGCGATCTCGGCCAGATTGACGCGGGCGACAGCGATCCGGCGAAGCCCGCGATCAAATCGCTCACCGTGCGATCGATGGGCCGCTTCGGCACCGCCACGCAGGGGGCCGCTCCGAGTTTGCAAAGTGAGATCGTCGGCGCACTCGGCGCGCTCACCGTGAAGGGCGATGTCGTCGGCGCTTTTGTCAATGTGAACGACGGCGCGGACGGCACCATCGGCGCCGTTTCCATCGCCGGCTCGCTCATCGGTGGTGGCACCACGGACAGCGGACAGGTTCACAGCAGCGGAAAAATGGGCGCGGTGAAGATCGGCGGTTCGGTATTGGGCAACGC
>JBAVML010000156.1:0-5792 GCA_049690035.1 Chthoniobacteraceae bacterium | reverse complement strand
GAACAGCCGGCCGAACATTCCGGGGAGCTTTCATGCCTGCAAAGGGGAGCCGCTTGGCCCTCTAAACGCAACGCAAAAAGCCGCTGTCCGGCCAGCAAACTCCGTTTCGCGGAGAGGGGCGGGAGCGACCCCCGGCTTGCATCACATCCGCCCCGCGCCACTCCATACTTGCGGAGCGCGATGTGTCCATCCGAACATACCGGCATGAACCTCGAAAAACTCCGGCACCTCGCCGGCCAGGCCGATGAACTCGCCGCCGAACTCCGAGCCCAGCTCGCCCGCGCCGAAGCCACTCGCGACCCCCTCGGCGTCCACATCTTCGCCGCCCGCGCCTCCTACCGTCGCACCAGCGACCGCGACACCAGCAAGAGCGGCAAGCGCACCGAGACCGAGCTGCAGATGAGCTACTCCCGCGCCCGTCAGCTCGGCTTCCGAGGTGGCCAGCAGATGTGGGACCTCCTCATGCGCTGCGGCTCCTGCGAGGAAAACCTGCCCACGTCCTGATGGGAGCCACCCCCCCGGGACCCGTTTCCCCCGGTGTCCTTCGTTCCCATTGTTGAGGCCGCGGGAACGCACCTCCATCTGCGGCAATTC
Source organism: Chthoniobacteraceae bacterium (assembly GCA_049690035.1). Lineage (GTDB taxonomy): Bacteria > Verrucomicrobiota > Verrucomicrobiia > Chthoniobacterales > Chthoniobacteraceae > Chthoniobacter. Next base: position 5,198 of record JBAVML010000156.1, on the reverse strand, counting down.
CATTATGCGGCCGGCGGCGCCGCCCGTTTCTCGGACTTCATCCAGCACACCGAGCTGCCCACGGCCCTCGCTCGCTCCGACGCGAAGCAATGCACGATGCTCTGGGTCCCGCTGGAGCGAAACGATCTGGAAGCGAAGCACCCGCTGGAGCAGCGCCTGAAAAAGCTGCAATGCGCGACGCGAGACGCGCGGCCGGTCTATGACTTCGAGATCGTCCAGAAAGGATGGATGGAGGTGGAGCAGGCCATCCGCCGCGCGGTCGAGGTGCGCCGGAAGTTCGGGCGGTGAACGAATCGGCGGGAACGGGCAAGCTGCGCAGCGTCATGCGCGATCGGCGTGTCACGCCAGCAAATCTTCCACTGGCGAACCGCGCTGCTAAACGAGAGGTTCGGATCGCGCGCGAAAGGGGTGGCTATGCCGTGCCCCTTGTCGCACGCTTTGACCAGAAGGCGTTCTGCAGACTTGGTCAGGGTTTCCCTTGATCCTTCTCCTCGTTCCTAAAGCGAGGCTTTAGGAACGCACGTGCCCGGGGAAACTCCGTTTCGCGGCGGGGTTGGTTGGGCGGGTCGCGGGGGACTTTCTGCTGCCCATTTGGCCGATTCGTGCGAAGACTGGACCATGAGATCTCCTTTCTTGTTTCTGATGACGGTCGTCTGTCTGGCCCTGGGGGCGGTTCCTAGTCGCGCGTTGAGTCCGCAGCTGGTCGTGACGGTGGCGGGGAAGAGCACGACGTCGAAGACGGTGGGCGCCGACACGAAGATCGTGGCGACGAGGATGAACAACAAGGCGCTCTGCGGGGTGATGGGGGTGGACCCGACGAAGTACACCGTCGTTTACGATCCGAATTTTGCCGTCCTCCAACTGATCCCCACCAGCGCGGGGTCGATGCTGCCGACGAAGCAGATCCTGGCGGGGTTTGTCGTCCGGACCTATTCCGCGACGAAGCCGTTGAGCGTCCTGGTGTATTCCACGCTCTCGCCCGCGGCGAATGCCGGGGGGACGGCTTTCGATAATATCTCGGGCGAGATCACCGTGCTCCTCAAACAAAAGCTGGTGAACGCGATGAAGGAGACGACGGGGGTGCTGGGATCGATCACGGGCGTTGCCAACGGGGCGGGTGCCACCCCCGCGGGCAACCCGCTCTACAATCTCACCTTCAGCGGGGCGAAGCCCTTTGTGCAGAAGCCCTAAAGCGGCGAAGGGTAGCCAGGTGAGTATCGCGGCCTCCTCGTTCCCAAAGTGAGGCTTTCCGCTCGTTTCCCGGTGGGGGCTCTGGGGAACGCAAGCCCCGCGGGGAAGCTACGCTTCGCGGTGTGGGGTGTCAGCGGGTGCTGCGGCAGTCCGACCACCCTCCGCGCCATGGAATTGCCCCGGCGACGCGCGTTACCCAGAGCCCCACATTGGGGACGAGCGGAAAATGTGCGCCGGAGAACGCTCGCGGTGTCCGGCCCGGCTGGGTTTAAACGCCCGCGGATTTTGGACCCTGTCGTCCAACGGTTCCGGGGGACAGGAGCATCCGGGCCACCTCCTTGTTGCGGCGGGCTACATCCACACCACCGCCGGCGTGCGCGACCACGAGCGCGCCGGCCATGAGGGACAGGAACGGCTGCACGAGCTTCTTTGCCTCCTTGGGCGCGATTTGCCTCAGCAGTTGGTTCACCAGCTTCTCGGTTGCGTCGAAGTGGGCGCGGATTTGGGCGCTGATTTCCGGCTCGTCGTGCTCGGGGCCGAATTCGGCAAGTGCTTTGATGAAAGGGCAGCCGTAGAAGCCGGGATTGATGATCGCAAATTCGAGCGCATCGAAGAGCGCGAGCAAACGATCGCGTGCTGGTTGCGAAGTGTCGCCAGCGAACCGGACGACGAGCTGCTGCCACGTCTCTTCCCTCACCGCCAGATACGCGGAGATGAGGCGAGCCTTCGAAGGAAAGTGGCGGTAGAAGGTCATCTTCGCCACTCCGCTCTCAGCGATGATGCGATCGATGCCCACGGAGTGAACGCCGTGTTTGTAAAAGAGGCTCGTCGCGGTCTGCAGCACGCGCTCGCGTGGAGAGAGGGCGGCGGAGTCTATCTCGGTCTTTTTTGAGCGGGCATTGCTCATGGATGCGAATTTATCGACCCAAGATGCGCCGTGGAGACAGATCTGTCTATGTTTTCATTGACGCGAGACAGACCTGTCTTTATTACTCGGGCGGTCGCAGTTCGACCGCAAAAACCTAAACCTCAAATCCATGAACTATTCCGCACCCGATCTCACCGCCTATCCGCCCCGCAGTCCCCGCACCCAGCTCGGCGGCTACGCCATCCTGCCCCGCATGCTCGACAAATGCCGCGCCGTCCTCGCTGGCAAAAACGGCGCATACCACTACGCCTGCCCGACGGACCAACGCTTCCTCCAGTTCACCGGCATCGATCCGGAGAAGCTGAAAGCCGAGGTCGCGAAGGGTCTCAGCGACACGGAAGTGCTGGCTTGGATTACCGCCAACGCGCCGAAGCAACACATGGAATGGGAGATCGCCCTGTGGACAGCCTCCGTCAACCAAGCCGGGACGTCGAGCAACGGGTCCCGCGAGTTTTTCAATGAACTCGTGGCCGCGGCAAAAGTTGGCGACCGCGAGGACATCCAGACCTGGTTCGACTACATCGAGGTGGACGATTACGTCACCTTCGGTGGCAAACCTTGATCTGCTCCCTCATGCATAGCGGGACCTTCCATTGACCTTGTTCCTCGACTTCACGGACTCGCCGGTTCCTCACGGAGCACGCCGGCGTTCGTTGAGGCGCGGATGCGAGACAAGTGATTCTCCATGATCACCCACGCGTAGAGCCGCAGCCCCTTCTGCCGCCGGCAATATTCGAGCGAACCGGCGAGGATGTCGCAACACGCCGCGGAATGGAAAACCGGGAGCCATTCCGGGATCGTGGAGGTGACGAAATGGGCGCGTTCCGGTTCGCGGACCGCGTAGCGACTGCGCGTCCGCGGAGAATGCCTTACGGGAAACGGAGTTTCAAGCAGCCGCGAGAAGTTCCCAAAGCGCTTCGCTAACTCTGGGAACGAGGGGTAGAAAGGCTGATTTGCGGGCAATGAAACGGAGCCGCGTGCATTCTCTCGTTCCCAAGCTAGCCCGCCGCGGGGCCTTGGACACGGGGGTGGAACTAGGCTAGAGGTGGCGCCGCGGCGAGGTCTGCCGGGAGCCACGGGGTTCCGCGCGGTGGGGGTTCGCCGTGCCTTTTTCCCGAATCGGGGGGGAGTGTCCACGCCAGCGTGCCGTCAGCTGTTTTAACCTGCTCCACTTATGATCGAAGCCCTCGAATCCCGCATCGCTCCCGCCTCTCTCGTCCTGATGGATCTGGATGGCGACAAGATCACCATCACCACATCCAAAGGCGACCAGCCTCAACTCAACTTGCTGAACTTCGGCGGCTCATCTTTTTTGATCGGTATCTTTCTTTCGGATCCCAAGTTTAACGGCACGGACCTCACGGTCTCCGTGGCCAAGGGGAAGGTCGCGGGGGTGCCCGGCGACGGGTTGGTGTTGATCGACTCCATCGTCGGGGGCACGAATAATTTCGGCACGATCAAGATCGCGGGCGATCTGGTGGATATCGACGCGGGCAGCGGGGACACGCTGATCCCGGCGATCAAGTCGCTGACCGTGAACTCCTTTGGGCGCTTCGCCGAGAGTACCAATACGATCAGCGATTCGCAGATCAACGGCAGCGTCGGCGCGCTGGTGGTGAAAGGGAACTTCCAGGTGACCAACTTTTTCGTCACCGGCAACCTCGGCTCGGTCACGATCGGCGGCTCGGTGATCGGGGGCGCCCTTGCCGAGGAAGGACAGATCTACGCCTCGGGCGATGTGGGCAAGGTAGCAATCAAGAAGGACCTCCGGGGAGGCGCCGGCGCGTCCACCGGCCTCATCGGGGCGGGTCACAATCTCGGCCCGGTGAGCATCGGCGGCTCGATCTACGGAGGCTCGGGCGACCACAGCGGGGACGTCATCGCCGCCTTTGTGAGTGCGGGGGAAATGACCAAGGTCACCGTGGGCGGTTCGGTCTTCGGAGGCACCGGCAACAAGAGCGGACAGATCGGGCACCTGTTCGTGGGCCAGGCCGCCAAGCGACTGGACATCGGCACCGTCACCATCGGCGGGGATTTGGTCGGCGGGGCGGGACCGGACTCCGGCGTGATCACGGCCATCGCCGGCGGGACGGTGCAGAAGCTGACCATCAAGGGCAACCTCGTGGGAGGCGCGACCAGCTTCGCGGGCAGCGTGCAGGTGGCCGGGAACATCGGCACCCTCACCCTGGGCGGCAGTCTCTATGGCGGCACCGCGTCTGTGACCGGCAGTATCACCGCCAGCCACATCGATACGGTGAGCATCGGCGGCTCAATCTTCGGCGGGAGCGGACCGAACTCCGGCCGCATCGCGACCAGCGGCACCGGCATCGATCTCCTGAAGATCCGCGGCGACGTCTGGGGCAGTACCGGAAGTAACTCGGGACAGGTGCTCACCGGCGGCCAGATCGACAAGCGCCCCATCGGCGGGCTCGTGATCCCTGGCACCGGGGCGAATAGCGGGACGGTGAACTGAGCACCGGGTGCTCCCGCGCGCGGCCAGAGGGTGCGCCCGGGGTGCGGCGTGGACAGGGCGGGGCAAATCGGCTAGCTCTCTGGGCGCAGCGAGGTCGGGCCGGGAGCCAGGGGGCTCTGCGCGGGCCGCGTTTGCTGCACGATTCCTCTCCCCGCTTGGCGGGACTGCGGGGGCGATTTTCCGTAGTGCAGTCTATCGGCAGAAAACCAAAACCCTAATGCTCCCATGATCGAAGCTCTCGAATCCCGCATCGCCCCGGCCTCTGTCGTCCTGATGGATGCGGATGGGGACAAGGTCACCTTTACCACCTCAAAGGGGCAACCCATCATCAACGCCATCACCGCTGGGTTCGATCCCTACACGGTCTTCAGCCTGATCCTCACGGGGGCGGAGTATGACGGGGCGAATATCACCGTGTCGGTGGCCAAGGGGAAGATGGGCGATGGCGTGGTGGTGATCGGCAAGATCGCCGGGGGGACGAATAACTTCGGCACGATCAAGATCGCCGGGGACCTGGGGGATATCGACGCAGGGAGCGGGAGCGCCACGGTGGCCGCGATCAACTCGCTGTCGGTGAATAGCTACGGACGCTTCGAGGAGCGGGGC
>JBAVML010000155.1:0-7073 GCA_049690035.1 Chthoniobacteraceae bacterium | reverse complement strand
CACCCGTCAAACGGCGCTGTTCGGGGGGAACTGCGCCGTTCACTGGGTTCCCAGCAGCCGGAGCCGCACGGGAAAATTGATTTGCCTCGGTTACTCGGCCGGCTTGTCTTCGGCCGCCTTCTTTGCGCGCGGCTTCTTCGCGGGCTTCGCCTCTTCGGCTGGGGCAGCTTCAGCAGCGGCTTCCGCCTTTGGCTTCGCCGCGGCTTTCTTCGCCTTCACGACGGGCTCGGGCGTGGCGACTTCCACCGCGACCGGCGCGTCCACCCACTCGATGAAGCACATCTCGGAGGCGTCGCTCAGACGTTGGCCGAGCTTGATGATGCGGGTGTAGCCGCCCTTGCGATTCGCGGCGCGAGGCGCCACGTCTGCGAAGAGTTTGCTCACCGCAGCGTCCTGGCGGAGCACAGCCTTCGCCGTGCGGCGCGCATGGAGCGTGTTTTTCTTGCCGATGGTGACCACCTTCTCCGCCAGCGGCTTGATGGCCTTGGCTTTGGCGAGCGTGGTTTTGATTCGGCTATGCTCGATCAAGCTGACCACGAGATTCGCGATCATGCTTTTCCGATGCCCTTCTTTGCGGCCGAGTTTGACCGTCTTCTTTTGATGACGCATGGGGTGTTAAATAAATGGCGGCTTAGCCAGCCATGGTGATGTCGCCGGCGAGATTGGTCTCGACGATGCCGGCCTCGAATTTCATGCCGAGCGAGAGCCCGAGCTGGGTGAGTTTTTCTTTGATCTCATTGAGCGACTTCTTGCCGAAGTTGCGGTACTTGAGCATCTCGGCCTCGGTCTTCTGCGCGAGCTGGCCGACGCTGGTGATGTTCGCGTTGTTGAGGCAGTTGGCGGCGCGGACTGAGAGTTCGATCTCGTTCACGCTCATGTTCAGAAGCTTCTTCATCTTCTGGTTCTCCTGGCTCTGCGCCTGCGGAGTTTCGTCGAACTGCACCGCGTTTTCATCATACGCGTAGAAGGGCTCGAAGTGCTTCTTCAGAATCGAGGAAGACTGCACGAGGGCGTCTTCCGGCGTGATGCGGCCGTCGGTCCAGATCTCGATCTCGAGCTTGTCGTAATCGGTGCGCTGACCCACGCGGGTGTTGCCCACCGCGTACTTCACGCGGGTCACAGGCGAGAAGATCGAGTCGATGGCGATGACACCGATCGCCTGATCGGCGTGCTTGTTTTCATCCCAGCGGGAGAAGCCGCGGCCGACCTTCACTTCGAGTTCGGCTTCAAATTTGGTCTTCTTGTCGAGCGTGCAGATGACCTGATCCTTGTTCAGGACTTCGCACTGCGCGCTGTCGGTGATGTCGCCGGCGGTGACGACACCTTCCTTGTTCACGGAAAGGGTGAGATTGCGGACGTCGTGATCGTGCGCCTTGAACTTGATCTTCTTCAGGTTGAGCACGATGTCGGTCACGTCTTCGACGACGTGCGGCAGGGTCTGGAACTCGTGGCTCGCGCCCTCAATTTTCACCGAGGTAATGGCGGCGCCTTCCAGCGAGGAAAGCAGCACGCGACGGAGGGAATTTCCGACTGTGTGTCCATAACCGGCCTCGAAGGGCTCGGCGATGAACTTGGCGTAGGTATCAGTGGCCGTGTCCTCATTCTTGGTGAGGGTCTTCGGCATTTCGAAACGACCTAAACGGGTAGGCATATTTGGGATTTAGGAAGTGAGATTTAGAATTCGGGAAGCGAGCCACCACGAGACGCGGCGACGAAACTTCTGAGTTCTTATTTTCTACTTCTTACTTTGGAATTCACCGGGTTACCCCTGGCGCGACAGCGACGAATCATGAGGACTCGCCGCCCAGGGACCAACGGTGCGTCTATTGCTAGTTTTCGCGCGTGGGGCGTGGAAGAAAGACGGCTTTCAGCTCTTTGTAAACGGAAAACTTTCGCCGCCAGCGGAGAGCAGTGCAGGACGATCGCCCGTTTCTTGAGCCTCGCGGTACAATTTTCGCGAAATCGGCGGCGATTCTGTAACCTCGCGCCCGCCGTTCCTCAGGAAACGGGCGAAATGCAAACTCCCTCCAACCCTTGTCCCCGTTGCGGCTCGTCGATTCCAGCGGATGCGCCCGGCGGCATCTGCCCGGCGTGCGCGCTGCTCGGTGTCGCGGATTTCAGCCCGCCCGAGCAAAACGCCGGGGCGAAGATGCCAACTCTTGAGGAAGTCGCCGCGGCTTTTCCGGAGCTGGAAGTTCTCGAAATCATCGGCCGGGGCGGCATGGGAATCGTCTTCAAGGCGCGCCAGCCGCGGCTGGACCGATTCGTGGCGCTGAAGATCCTGCCGCCCGTGCTCGCTGCGCAGCCGGGCTTCGCGGAGCGCTTCACCCGCGAGGCGCGCGCGTTGGCCCGGCTGGCGCATCCGCACATCGTGGCGGTGTACGATTTCGGCGAGCGCGCGGGCTTTTACCATCTCGTGATGGAATACGTGAATGGGGTGAATCTGCGCCACGCGATGCGCGCCGGGATGACGCCGGAGCAGGCGCTCGCGCTGGTGCCGCGGGTCTGCGAGGCGCTGCAATTTGCCCACGACCGCGGCGTGCTGCACCGCGACATCAAGCCGGAGAATATCCTCCTCGACACCGCGGGCACGCCGAAGGTTGCCGATTTCGGCATCGCGAAATTCGCCGACGAGCCCACCGCCGCGAGCGGGCTGACCGGGACCGGCGCGCAGCTCGGCACCGCCGCGTATATGGCGCCGGAGCAGATTGAGAGACCGAGCACGGTCGATCATCGCGCGGATATTTACAGCCTCGGTGTCGTGCTCTACGAAATGCTCACGGGCGAACTGCCGCTCGGACGCTTCGCCGCGCCATCCGCGACGGCGCAGGTGGGGCAAGGCGTGGATGACGTGGTTTTGCGAGCGCTGGAAAAGGAGCGCGAGCGCCGGCAGCAGAGCGCCACCCAGATGCGCACCGAAGTCGAACACGTCTCGCGTCGCCAGCCGCCGCGGCCCGGTGCGGTGACGCCCCCGCCGCTTCCGCCAGATGATGAACAAGCGGACGGACTGGCGTTGCGCATCTTCATCGCTCTCACCTCGCTCAGCGCCGTCGGAATCCCGGTGTCCGCGATGCTGGGATGGAACGCGCCGACTCCCATCCACATGGTCGCTCTTACGATCGTTTTTGGCACCCTCACCGGCCTCGCGCGGACGTTTGCTCCGGAGCCCAGCCGCGGAGCCTCGAACGCGCTCACCCTACGGCGAACAGCCAGGGAAAAGGATCTGGGGTTCGCTTACCTCTGGTGGTTTTTGTTGGGACTGTGCGGAGCGCACAAGTTCTACCTCGGCAAGATCGGTTGGGGCTTTCTCTATTTTTTCACCGGCGGGCTCTTCTTCGTGGGCTGGATCATCGACCTTTTCACCCTGCCCGACCAAGTGCGCCGCCACAATGAAGCGGTGCGTGGACTGGGTCCGGCGGAGGGTCGGGCGAAGGCGAGTGCCCCGCCGGACCCGTGGGCGCGGGGCATCCTTCTGCTCCTCGTCCTCATCGTGGGCCTGCCCGTCGCGGCCTGCATCCTCGCCATCCTCGTTACCGTCCTGTCGCGGAACATATCTCCCAAGCCCGCCGAGACCGCAGAGCGCGCCGCGTTTCTGGCCACGCGGCCGCAGGCGATCGTCACTGCCGAGCGGCCGCCCTTCATTGGTGAAGTATCGGAAGGCTCCATCGAGCTCGTGGCCGTCTCGCTGCATCCCGCGGGCGACACGCGCGGCTGGCGGATGAATGGCAACCCGGCACTCGAAGGGCCGTTTGTGAACCGCGGCGCGACGATCGGCGACGACGAGAAAAAGCAAGTATACGAGTTCACCTTCCACACCCGCGGTCTCCCAGCGGACGCGGCATCTTTCTCGTGGCACGTCGAAGGGGCCTCCGGTTCCGCATGGGGCGGCGCTCCCGAGCTTCTCGCCGTACCCGGTCGAAAGCTGACGGATTATGCCGTGATCGCCGCAGCCCTGCCGCGTGATCAGCGCATCGCGGATGTCCGCGCCGGGGCCGCGCCCGGACCGTGGCAGACGCTGACCGAGAATTGCCCTGGCGAATCCATCGCCACCTCTCGCGACCACGCCGGCCTGACTTGGAACATCACCCAGGGCGCGGCCGTGGAGATCAAGGGCGGCGGCATCGTCGCTACCTGCTCTCACTCCCAGCACGAAGGCTGGCAGCAGCGCGTCGTCGCCGTCACCGCTGACGGAAAGGAGATGCCCGCGAGTAATGCCGGCCAGCTCAATGAACAATCTGAATGGCGTTTCGAGAAAATCCCGCTCGAGTCCATAGCGCAGTTTCGCTTTCAGGTGCGGCCCATCGAATGGGTGCTCTTCCGCAGTGTCGCCCTCGCGCCCTCCACGCCGGACTTGGAAAAATGAGCACGCCCGCTGATCGCTTCGCGCCTACGCGCTGGACGCTCGTGGTTCAAGCCAAAGGCGGCGACACCGCGGCGAGGACCGCCTTGAGCGAACTTTGCGATGCCTACTACGCGCCGGTCATCGCCTTTCTCCGCGCCGAGCGTCGCGACGAGGACACCGCGCGCGAACTCGCGCACAGCTTCTTCGCCCGGGTGCTCGCCGGCAGTTCGCTCGGCGGCGCCGATCCGGCGCGCGGTCGTTTCCGCAACTATCTGCTCGGCGCAGTAAAGCATTTCCTCGGCGACGAACGCGAGCACGCCCACGCAGCGAAACGCGGCAGCGGAATCGAGCCGCTCCCGCTGGACGCAACGCCGAGCGCCCCCGGCCTGGCTGTGCCTTCCGCCGCGCCGGATGCGAGCGAGCGCGAATTCGATCGGCAGTGGGCGCTGCCGAGCGAAAATGCCTTTCGAGAAAATTCCTCCGCGAGTGCTCGCTAACAACGGCGGTGGCAACCGATTGTCGCAGCAAGCTTCCGCCCTCATGACCCGCCTCGCGCTCGCCTCGCTGCTCTTTCCCCTGCTCGCCACCGCCGCCGACGTGAACTGGGGCGTCTATCTCGGCGACAAGGCGAGCAGCCACTTCTCGACGCTCGGCCAGATCACGCCGGAGAATGTCACGAAGCTCGAAGTGGCGTGGACGTATCAGGCCGGCGGGGCGAGCCCGAACAACCGCACGCAGATCCAATGCAATCCGATCATCATCGATGGCACGCTCTACGGCACGACGCCAGACCTGCAGTTGTTCGCCGTCGCGGCGGATTCGGGGAAGGAGCTGTGGGGCTTCGATCCCGCTAAGGTGCCGGGCCTGGGCAAGGGCGGGGTGAATCGCGGCGTGGTTTATTGGGCCGACGGCCCGGATCGACGCATCCTCTATTCAAATGATCATTTTCTGCATGCGATCAACGCGGTAACCGGACTGAGGATCCCGACGTTTGGCGACGGTGGGACGATCGACCTGAAGCGCGACCTCGGGCGCGATGTCTCCAAGCTCGCGCTGCAATCCACCACGCCGGGCATCATCTTCGGCGATCTGCTCATTATCGGAATGCGGCTCGGTGAAGGTCCGGCGCCCGCCGCGCCGGGGCACATCCGCGCCTATGACGTGCGCACCGGAAAACTCGTCTGGCGCTTCAACAGCATCCCGCAGCCGGGCGAGCCGGGCTACGAGTCGTGGCCGCCGAACGCCTATCAGTACATCGGCGGCGTGAATGTCTGGACCGGCTTCGCGCTCGATGAAAAACGCGGGCTCGTCTTTTGCCCGACCGGCTCTCCGGCGTTCGATTTCTGGGGCGGAAACCGGATCGGACAGGGCCTCTTCGCCAACTGCCTGATCGCGCTCGACGCGAAGACGGGCAAGCGCGTGTGGCACCAGCAACTCGTGCATCACGACATGTGGGATCGTGACCTTCCCGCGCCGCCGAATCTCCTCACCGTCACTCGCGACGGGAAGAAGATCGACGCTGTCGCGCAAATCACGAAGTCCGGCCACGTCTTCACCTTCAACCGCGAAACCGGCGAGCCGATCTTTCCGATTCGCGAAGTGCCCGTCCCGCCGTCGGATTTGCAGGGCGAAGCGGCGTGGCCCACACAGCCAGTCCCGACGAAACCAGCGGCGTTCTCCCGGCAGCTCTTCACCTACGATGAAATCACGGACATCTCGCCCGAGTCGCATCGCGCGGTGCTGGAGCGCTTCGTGAAGCTGAAGCCGCACGTGCCTTTTCTCCCCCCGAGCCGCGAGGGCACGATTATCTTTCCCGGCTTCGACGGCGGCGCCGAGTGGGGCGGTGCGGCGGCCGATCCCGATGGCATCCTCTACGTGAATGGGAACGAGATGGCGTGGGTCTTGAACATGGTCGAAACGAAGAAATCCGGCGTCGAACCGCTGGCCAGCGGCGAAGCGATCTTCTCCCAAATTTGCGCCGCGTGCCATGGCCAGGACCGCAAAGGCAATGCCGCGCAGAATGTTCCGTCGATGATCGGCGTGGAGCAGCGTCTGAAGAAGCCGGACGTGCTCGCGCTGCTCAAGACGGGCAAAGGCGTGATGCCATCCTTCGCGTTCCTCAGCGAGAAACAGCAGACGATGGTCGTCGATCATCTCTTCGGCACCGCACCCGCCGCGGAGCCGGCGAACACGGCCAGCAGCCGCGAAGAACTCGGCGGCGCGGACGTGCTCGGCTCCATTCCCTACGCCACCACCGGCTACAACCGCTGGCTCGACCCGGCTGGCTATCCCGCGGTCAAACCACCGTGGGGCACGCTCAACGCCATCGACCTCAATACCGGCGAATACCGCTGGCGCGTGCCGCTCGGCGAATTTCCGGAGCTGACCGCGAAGGGCATTCCGAAAACGGGCACCGAGAATTACGGCGGCCCGGTCGTGACCGGCGGCGGCCTCGTCTTCATCGCCGCGAGTCGGGATGAACACCTCCGCGCTTTCGATCGGCAGACAGGCAAGGAGCTGTGGAAAGCGAAGCTCCCCGCCGCCGGCTACGCGACTCCGGCGACCTACTCCGTCAACGGCCGCCAATTCCTCGTCATCGCCTGCGGCGGAGGCAAGATCGGCACGAAGAGCGGCGACGCTTACGTGGCCTTTGCGCTGCCGAAATAACTCTCACCCACCAGCACATCATGAAACGTCTCCTCATCACATTTACCGCCCTCCTCCTCCCGCT
>JBAVML010000154.1:0-2145 GCA_049690035.1 Chthoniobacteraceae bacterium | reverse complement strand
GATAAGCAAAGCTGGCGTCGGTGAAGCGATCCGACAGCACCCAGCGCCCCGCCGCCAGCGCGGGGCGGATCACTTCGGCGAGATGCTGGGCGCGCGCGGCGAAGACCAGCAGCAACTCGGCATGGCGGTCCATCGCGGCGGAATCCAGCAAGAGGCCGCGAATGCTTTCACCCAATGCCGTGCCGCCCGGCTCGCGGGTCCGTACCAGGTCGATGCCGCGGGCGGTCAGATACTGCTCGATAAAGGCGAGATTGGTGGTCTTGCCGACGCCTTCGCCGCCTTCCAGCGTGATGAAGCGGGGGGTCATGCTTCAGCGGCGCCGCTGGAATCGATCGACCGCCCGCTCGTGCTCGTCGAGGGTCGTCGAAAAAACGTGCGTCCCATCGCCGCGCGCGACGAAGTAGAGACTGGTCCCCTCCGCCGGATGCAGCGCGGCATGAATCGCCTGCCGGCCCGGCAAGGCAATCGGCGTCGGCGGCAGGCCGGCGCGGGTGTAGGTGTTGTAGGGCGTGTCCCGGCGCAGGTCCTCCCGGCGCAGATTGCCCTGGAACGACTCGCCCAACCCGTAAATGACGGTTGGATCGGTTTGGAGCCGCATGCCTTGTCGCAACCGCCGGATGAAAACACCGGCAATCGCCGGGCGCTCTTCGGCGCGGCCGGTCTCCTTCTCGACGATGGACGCCATGATCAGCGCTTCGTAGGGCGAGTTGTAGGGCAGGTTCGGCGCTCGGCCCGGCCATTCGCTTTCCAGCACAGACTGCATCTTTGCATGGGCGAGCTTGAAAATATCGAGGTCGGACGTATGCCGGGAGGTGAAATAGGTATCCGGGAAGAATTGCCCCTCGGGCCATTGGCCCGGGAGACCGAGCCGCGCCATGAGGTCTTCCACTGGCTGGCCGGCGGTCTCCTGCCGCAGATTCGGATGGTTGGCCAGCACTTCCCGCATCTGCGCGAAGGTCCAGCCCTCGACGATGGTCACGGGCAATTGCCGGGTCCTGCCGCTGACCAGGAGTTCCAGAAGGCCGCGCACGGTGGTGCCGCGCGGGATTTCGTACTCACCGTACTTAAGGTCCTGGCTGGCGCCCTGCCCCAGGGCCAACACCCGGAACCACAAGGGTTCCGCAAGGAGATGGCGGGTTTTGAGGTCATGCGCGAGAGCCGTGACGCCTTGACCTTTCTTAACGATCAGCCACGTGGGTTCGGTCATCCTGAGCGGGCTATCGACACTAACGCGGAAGTCGGCATAGACCCAGAGACACAGCACTAGGGCGCCAACCAGCCAGATGGTCAGCCGGCGGACCAAGCGTTTATCGCGTCGCGAGTGGTGTTCTTCAGCCATGCGGCCAACTCCAGGGCTACCGGTCCGACCGGAAAATGATGGTGTTCCAGGGTGCGAACCGGCCAGATCCCGATGATGCTGTTGGTCAGGAAGAGTTCATCCGCCGCTTCCAGGCCGGCCGGTGTGACCCGTTCCTCGCTAACGGATAAGCCCAAGTCCGCGGCGCCCTCCCAGATCAGCGAACGCATGACGCCCGCGACCCCGCAGCGGTCGATCAGCGGTGTCACCAACTGGCCATCCCGGACCAGGACGACATTGCTCATGATGCCTTCGACGATATGACCGTCAAAATCGAGCATCAGCCCTTCCGCCACCGGCCCCGTGGACCATTCGGCGCGAGCCAGGATTTGCTCCAGCCGGTTCATGTGCTTGATGCCGGCAAGGGCGGGATTGCCGCCGAGCCGGGTCCGGCAGTAGCGCACTTCGACGCCATGGGACGGGTACTCGGCCGGATAGGGCGCGGGAGGATGGAAGGTTACGACGCGGGTCGGAACCACGGTCTCCGGCGGACGATAACCCCGCCCGCCCATGCCGCGCGTGAGCTGAATTTTCAGCACGCCATGCCGCCGGTTACCCAGCAGCGCTCGCACGTCTTCCAGCAAAACGCCCGAACCCACGAAAGCCATGCCTAGCCGTTCGGCGTCATGCCGGAGCCGGTCAAAATGGCGGCCCAGAAAGAGCGGCGCGCCGTCCTCGACCCGAATCGTGGTGAAGACGCCATCGCCGTATTGAAACCCCCGATCCCTGATATCGATCGCGCTGGCGGCATGGCCGTTGACCCGGCAATCCGTCATCGGCGGGAATTC
>JBAVML010000153.1:0-2986 GCA_049690035.1 Chthoniobacteraceae bacterium | reverse complement strand
CGCTGATACATGCGCAGCAGCATGTCCGCCCAGTCGCACGACTCCGTGCCGCCGGCGCCGGAGTTGATCGTGAGGAAGGCGTTGTAGCGGTCGTGCGGGCCGTTCAGGAGCATGCGCAGCTCGAAATCGCCGAGCCCCTTTTCGATCGCGGCGTGCTCTTTGAAGACCTCGGCTGCGCTCGTTCTGACACGCGGCGACGATGCCGGTGGGCAGGTGGCGAATGCGGACGGCAGTCTCGACTTTGTTGACGTTCTGGCCTCCTTTGCCGCCGGAGCGGTAGGTGTCCACTTCGATCTCGGCGGGGTTGATGACGATGGGCTCGCTCTCGGGCAACTCGGGGACGACATCGACGCTGGCGAAGGAGGTGTGCCGGCGTTTGTTGGAATCGAACGGGGAGATGCGGACGAGGCGGTGGACGCCGCGTTCGGTCTGGAGGTAGCCGTAGGCGTTTTCGCCGGCGACCTGGAGGGTGCAGCTCTTGATGCCGGCTTCGTCGCCGAGCTGGATGTCCATGATCTGGGCCTTGAAGCCGTGGCGCTCGATCCAGCGGGTGTACATGCGCTTGAGCATGTCGGCCCAGTCGCACGATTCGGTGCCGCCGGCGCCGGAGTTGATGGTGAGGAAGGCGTTGTAGTGGTCGTGCGGACCGCTGAGCAGCATCTTCAACTCGAAGTCCTCGATGGCCTTGACGATCGCGGCGTGTTCCTTGCCGACTTCTTCGGCGCTGGCGGCGTCGCCGGATTCACGGGCGAGCTCGATGAGGACGGGGAGTTCTTCAATCTGCGTCTCGAGCGCGACGAGCGGGCCCACTTTCCCGCGCAGCGTGGAGACTTCTTCGACGTTCTTTTGCGCGCGCTCTTTATTGTCCCAGAAGTCGGGCTCGGCCATCTGGCCTTCGAGCTCGGCGAGGCGTTCCTTTAGTCTCGGGAAGTCAAAGATACCTCCGGAGCTCGCCCACGCGGGCTTTGAGTTCTTCGGTATTGATGGAGGCGAGGTCGGTGGACATGGGAGAAAAGGTGAGCGTTAAAAGTGGACGATCGATCGGCTGAGGAACATGCGAATTCGCGTCGATGCCGATCAGTCATCGACTCTCCGCGATCGACCGCCGCGTCAGCGTACGCCGGTCTTGGCACCGTCGAGACGATAGATCGTCTCGCCATCCTTCATCAGGTCGAGCCGGTCGCGCGCGATCAAGCCGACATACTCCGGATCACGTCGGAGCAGATTCTCTTCGCGCTCGTTGCGATTGAGGATCTCCTTTTCCTTGGCGACCAGCGCCGTCAGCTCATCGACCCGCGCCTGCTGTTCCTTGCGCTTGCTGATTTCCGGCAGCATCCGATACCCCACCGTCGCGAGCAAAGTCAGGACGATGAGCGTGAAGAGGAATCGGTTCAGGGAATGCCAGATTCCGCCTGCCGGGGATGGAGATTGGCCGCTCACTCAGCGCATCTTACCTCCGTAAACGGCATTGTCACCCAAGATTTCTTCGATGCGGAGAAGTTGATTGTACTTCGCGACGCGATCGGTGCGGCTGAGCGAGCCGGTCTTGATCTGGCCCGCGTTCGTGGCCACCGCGATGTCCGCGATAGTGTTGTCTTCGCTCTCGCCGGAGCGGTGGGAAATGACGGCCGTGTATTTGTTTTCCTTCGCCAGTTCGATCGCGTCGAGCGTCTCGGTGAGCGAGCCGATCTGGTTGACCTTCACGAGGATCGAGTTGGCCGTGCCAGTCTCGATACCTTTGCGGAGGAACTCGACATTGGTCACAAAAAGATCGTCGCCGACGATCTGCGTTGTCGCGCCGAGCTTGTCGGTGAGCAGCTTCCAGCCGGCCCAGTCGTTTTCAGCGCAGCCGTCTTCGATCGAGATGATGGGGAATTTCTTCTGTAAGCCGGCGTAGTAATCGACGAGCTCTGCGGCGCTGCGCTTTGAGCCGTCCGACTTCTTGAAGACGTATTGCTTCTTCGCCTTGTCGTAGAATTCCGAAGAAGCCGCATCGAGCGCAATGAAGACGTCCGTGCCGAATTTGTAGCCCGCCTTTTTCACCGCTGCGGCGATTGTCTCGAGCGCGTCGTTCGCGTCGTTAAAGTTCGGCGCGAAACCGCCTTCATCACCGACCGCCGTGGAGAGACCGCGGCCTTTCAGCACGCTCTTTAGCGAGTGGAAAATCTCGACGCCTGCCCGGAGCGCTTCGGAGAACGAAGGGAAGTTTTTGGGCACGACCATGAACTCCTGGAAATCGACCGGCGCATCGGAATGCGCGCCGCCGTTGACGATGTTCATCATCGGCACGGGCAGCACTTTTGCATTCGGCCCACCGAGATACTTGAAGAGGGGAAGGCCGACCTGCGCCGCCGCGGCTTTCGCATTCGCGAGCGACACGGCGAGGATGGCGTTCGCGCCGAGCTTCGCTTTGTTTTTGGTCCCGTCGATCGCGATCATCGCCTTGTCCACGTCCACTTGATCGAGCGCATCCATGCCCTCGATTTCCTTGGCGATGGTTTTGTTCACGTTCGCGACCGCCTTGGTCACTCCCTTACCCAGCCAGCGATCCTTTACGCCGTCGCGCAGTTCCCACGCTTCATGCTCGCCGGTGCTCGCGCCGCTCGGGACGATGGCCGTGCCCACCGCGCCGCCGGCGAGGATGACATCGGCTTCGACGGTAGGATTGCCGCGGGAATCGATGACCTGGCGGGCGTGAACGTGGGTGATGGTGGTGAGTGACATGTGCGAGATTTAGGATTGAAGATTGCGAGAACCAGGTTTTGGAAGCAGCGCGCAGAGAGCGCAGCGAGCCCGGAAAAATGCGGCGTCTGGATAAGAGCTGCGCCTTCGCTTGGCAATCCAAATGTGTGGCAGACCGGTTTTCTCAACCATTCCGTGGCCGGGGCGGACATGGTGCCGGGCGCTCCTCCCACCCCTCGCAACGCGCGGGCTTGATTCCGCGCCGCGGATCTCGTCGGACGAGTCGTAGTGGCCTGCCCAATAG
>JBAVML010000152.1:0-17984 GCA_049690035.1 Chthoniobacteraceae bacterium | reverse complement strand
TTCTGCCCGCTGGTCATCGTCGTGAGCCGCTGACCCTGGCGAATGCTCGCGGGCAGATCTTCGCCGCGGCGTTGCGCGAGCGCCGGTTTCGGATCGAAGAGATCCATCTGCGACGGCGCCCCGCTCTGGAAGAGATAGATGATCCGCTTCGCCTTCGGCGGAAGATGCGGCAGTCCCGGCAGCGCGCCGGGCGCCGCAGCGGCCGTGGGTTCATTGAGCAACGAGCCGAGTGCCGCCAGGCCAATCCCACTAGCCGCGCGCTGGAGGAAAGTGCGACGGGTGAGGCTCAACCGGCGCGCCGCGTCGAGCGCAAGAAAGGCAGTGTCATTGCAGTTCATAGTGCATCGATCACTACCACGGATCGCCACCCGCCATTAGCGGAAAGTAACGCTACGCGAAGATGCCCATCGCCGGCTTGCCTTTGTTGCCGACCGTCATCGGGCGGCCGCTGGGGGTCATGAATTCCTGCTCGATCGGGAGGCCGGCAGCCCAGGCGATCGTGGCGTGGAAATCGCCGACGGTCATCGGCAGTGTCGCGGGTGCGTAGCCTTTCGCGTCGCTCGAGCCGTGGACGTAGCCGCGCTTCACGCCGCCGCCGGCAAGCGCGGTGCTGAAGGCGATGGGATGATGCCCGCGGCCGCTGCCGTCGAACGCCGGCTTGCGGCCGAATTCCGTGGTCACGGCGACGAGCGTCGAGTCGAGCAGGCCGCGGGAGTCGAGGTCCTCGATCAGCGCGGCGAAGACGTGATCGAACTCCGCGCCGCGGTCCTCCATGCCGTCTTCGAGTTGCTTGTGCATGTCCCAGCCGCCGCTCTGCACTTCCACGAAGCGCACGCCATTTTCCACCAGCCGCCGCGCGAGCAGGCAGCCCTGGCCGAATTTCGTGCGCCCGTATTTTTCGCGCAGCGCCGCGGGTTCGGAGTTGAGGTCGAAGGCCTTGAGGTCGCTGCTCTTCATGAGTTGCAGCGTGGTGTCGTAGAAATCGCCGTAGGCCTTCACGTTCTCGTCGGCCATGTCTTTGCCGAAGGTGGCGTCGAGCTGCGCGAGCAGGCCGAGGCGCTTTTGCTGGATATCGGCGGAGACGCGGGTGGCCGAGTTGGCGAGACCTTCGTCCGGGTCGAGGATCGGCAGCGGCGAGTAGGCGGCGGGAAAATAACCGTTGCCGTGGTTCGCCGCGCGGTTCACGCAGACGGATGAGGGCAATGTCTTGTGGCTCGGCCCGAGATAATTCTGCGCCCACGCGCCAAGCATCGGATGCACGATCGTGCCGCGTTTCTCGAAGCCGGTGCGCATCAGGTATTGCGCGTTCGCATGCACGCCGACCTTTGCGGTCATCGAGCGGATGACGGTGATCTTGTTCGCGATCTTCGCGGTCTCGGGGAGGAACTGCGTGAGTTGGAAATCCGCGCTAGTCGAGATCGGGTTGCCCGGGCCTTTGGTCTCGCCGGTCTTCGGATCGAACGTGTCGATGTGGCTGAGGCCGCCCTGAAGTTCGAGGAAGATCACGCGCTTCGCCTTCCCGAAGGCGGAATTGCGCGGGATCGCCACGGGCTTTTCAGCGAGCGCGCGTTCGCCGAGGAGCGGCAGCACGCTGAGGCCGAAGGCGTAGCGGGCGCAGCGTTCGACGAAAGTGCGGCGGTCTTGCGGGTCTTGGAGGGAGTTGGGGTTCATGGTGAAAGAGCGGTGGGTCAGCGGATGAAAAGAAACTCGCGGGTGTTGGTGAGCGTCCACGCGATGTCGCTGAGCGCGAGGCCGTCGGCGCGGGCTTTTTGCGCGGCGTCGCGCTCGGAGTCGGTGGGCTTGCGGGCGAGGAAGGCGAGGTAGAGCGCGTCGAGTTTTTCGGCGTCGGTTGACGCTTTGCCGGCGGCAACGACCGCTGCGCAGTTCGGGTCGCTGATGAGCTGGCCCACGTTGCCGTTCATCAGCGCGAGGGCCTGCGGCACGCTACCGTCGGTCGTGCTCGTGTCGGCGATGAGCCGGTCACTTTGCCCGAAGAGCCGGAGGAAATGCGTCTCCGCCGCCGGCTGCGGCAGCTCGCTCGCGCGCGCCAGCAGCATGCCGAGGCGCTGCTGCGGCTTCGCGCCGTCATACTCGCTGATTAAACCCTTCTCGGAACCGCCGCCCTTTTTCTTTCCACCGCCGAGCATCGCGCCGGTGCCGCGGACCCGCGACGCCACTTCGCGAAAACTATCCGCCGTGACCGGACCGCCGGGCAGCGAGAGCAGCTTCTCGTCGTCGCCGCGGCGCAGCAGGGAGGAGTCCACCTCGGGGCCGACGCTCGCGAGCATGATACTGTCCCACACTTGCTCCGCGGTCAGACGACGCAGCACCGGTCCTGGGAAAAGATACGGCCCTTTCTCGAGGTCCGGCGTGGGGCTCGCGGCGCGCTGGTAGGTCTGCGAGTTGAAGATCACCCGCTGAAATTCCCGCAAATCGAACCGGCCCGCCTTCATGATCTGCGTGAGATGCGCGAGCAGCGCGGGGTTGCTCGCCTTTTTCGGATCGTCGATGTCCGACACCGGCTCTTGAACGGCGAGGCCGAACGCTTTTTTCCACACGCGATTCGCGATGTTCGCGGCGAAGCGAGGATTCTCCGGGCTGGTCATCCACTTCGCGAATTCACCGCGGAGCTGCTGCGGCGTGCGCGTGTCGATCCGATAGGCCGGGTTCTTTTTGTCCGCCTCGCTCCAGTGGATGAGCGTCGGCGTGACCGGCGAACCGGGCTTCACGTCGTCGTATTTGTAGTCCTTCGGGAAGGTGAGGTCCTGCTTCGGCGTGTCCACCATGCGGAAGGCGTTCGCATTCCCGATCTTCAGCGCCACTGCTTTCGGGATCGCGGCGCTCTCGCCCTTGCCCTTCGCGAGTTTCTTCGCTTGCTGGAGCAGCTTCTCGTCGAAGCCATCGCTCGCGCCGAAGAACGCGGCCATCTGATAAAAGTCCCGCTGCGACCACTCCGCGAGCGGGTGATCGTGGCACTGCGCGCAGGCCACATTCGCGCCGAGGAAAGTGGTGAGCAGATTCGAGACGCCATCGAGCGGCATCTGCGCGTCGTAGGCGAGAAAGCCGACTGCGCCGTTGTCGCAGAGCCGGCCATCGGCGGTGAGCATCGAGCGCACGAGCGCATCCCACGGGCGATCGGCAGCGAGTTGATCCTTCAGCCAGTCTTCGAAGGTGAACGTCGGCACGCCTTTGCCGAAGGTGTCCTTCACGCGCAGCATGTCGCCGAGCCAGTTGTACATCTGCATCGTGTAGCCGGGCGAGTAGAGCAGCTTGTCGATGAGCTTCGCGCGCTTGTCTTTCGCCTCATCGGCGAGAAAGGCGGACGCCTCCTCCGCGGTCGGGATGCGCCCCACGGCGTCGAGATAGATGCGCCGCACGAATTGCTCGTCGGTCGCGGCCGCGTTGAACTTCTGCCCCTGCGCGACCAACGTCGAGCCGATCAGGTAGTCGATCTGGTAAGCCGCCTTCTTCACGAAATCGTCCGCAAAATTCCGCGCCTTCAGCCGCTTCGCGTAGTCGGCGGCGAAGGCGCGATCCTCCGGCACCAGCGCCATGAGATTCACTCGATAGGTTTCGCCGTCCTTGGTTTGCAGCGTCAGCGCATCACCCGCCAGCGCACAAAACGCCGCCTCGATTTTCCGCCCGGCGGGATCGCTCCAGGTGCGCCACGGTGAAGGCATTTCCGACGACATCGGCTTGGCTTCCGGCGCGGCGGGTTTCGGCGGCAGAAGGGAGGTCATGGTCGCCGCGGGGCTGGGCGTGGCCGCGGCGGCGGGTGGTCGTTCCATCCGACGCTTGCCTTTTGGAGCCGCGAGCGCGGAAGAGAGCACGAGCAGCGAGAGCCCGGTGGCGAACGTGAAAGTAAGGCGTTTCATAGGGAAGGGAAAGTTCGACGGGAGGGAGGAACGGTCATGATTGCTAATAGCAGCGGGAGTTCCGCTTTGGGACGGAATAACCCCGCGCGCGCTATTTCGGCGCGACTCTCGTCCCATTTCCCGCTTGCCGCTCGTGCCTTCTCCCCCAACGCTCTGCACCACCTTCCCCATGAAACGCCTTCTCTTCCTCCTCCCCATCCTCATCCTCACCTCGATGGCCAGCGCCGCCGATTGGCAGCCCGAGAACGGCTTCATCAGCCTCTTCAATGGCAAGGATCTCACGGGATGGTGCTTCCGGGAGAAGACCGACAAGAACGCGACCCAGGCGGGCGCGATCACCGCCAGCTTCGATGGAAAGACGGAATCCAACGACAACAGCCGCTATACCGCCAAGGACGGCGTGCTGACGGTGAATCCGCCCAAGGACCTGCCCCGGCTGGTGGCGCAGATTTGGACAAAGCAGGAGTTCCCGAAAAACTTCGTGCTGAAGATCGAGTTCCGCGCGGAAGTGAACGCGGACAGCGGCATCTTCATCCGCAAGCCCCAACTCCAGTGCCGCGATTATCTCGTCGCCGGCCCTTACAAGGAACTGAAGGCCTACAAGGCGCAGGAGTGGAACCAGATCGAGGTGACGGTGAAGGACGGCGTCGCCCACTGCACCTGCAACGGCGAGGTGCTCGAAGACGCGTTGAAGGTCCCCGAGACTGGCCCGATCGGCCTCGAGGGGGATCGCGGGAAAATGGAATACCGCCACATCCAGCTCAAGGAACTGCCGTAAGGCGCCGGTGAACAAACGCGCGCTCGTTCGCAAGATCATCGCGCATCTCGACGCGGAGCTGGAGGGCTACGCGAAGTCCGCGCGCTCCGCGCACGCCGACGCCACGGACCCGCAGAACAAGGCGGAGAACAAATACGACACGCGCGGCCTCGAAGCGTCCTACCTCGCGCACGGTCAGTCGCGGCAGGCGATGGAGACGGCGCAGGCGCGGCAGCAGTTTCAGGAACTGGAACTGCGCGAGTTTGGCCCCGGGGAAGGCATCGATCTCAGTGCGCTGGTGGAACTCGAGGGCGATGGCGAGCGCACCATTTATTTCATCGGCCCGAGCGCGGGCGGCGCGGAAATTTTGCACGAAAAGAAAACAGTGATCGTAATCACGCATCAGTCGCCGCTCGGCCGCCAGCTCATGGGTCGCAAAGCCGGTGAGCGTCTGCCGATCGCGATGGGCGGCACGCGGCGCGAATATCACATCGTCGCCGTCGAGTGAGCCTCACCGCGGCAGCGTGAAGACGAAGATCGCGCCGTGGCCCGGCTCCGATCGCGCGGTGATCTGGCCGCCATGATCCTCGATGATGCGCTTGCAGATCGAAAGCCCGAGCCCGGTGCCGTGCGCCTTGCCGTGCGTCGCGAACGGCTGGAAAAGCCGCGCGGCGATCTCCGGCGCGATGCCCGGACCGGTGTCCTCGATCTCGGTGGTGACGTGCTTTTCATCCGCCGAGGAGCGCAGAAGCACCCGGCCGCCCTGCGGCATCATCTCGATCGCGTTATGGATCAGGTTGAAGAAGACGCGCATCAGCCGCGTGGCATCCGCGGCGATCGTGACGTCCGGCGGCTGGTTGACGCAGGTCAGCTCGACGTTGCGCCCCGTCGATTCCGTCTCGATCTCGCGCATCACATCGTGAATGAGCGCGTGATAATTCAGCGGCTTGAGCCGCACCGTCGCTGCCGTGCCGCGGGTGAATTCGAGCAGCTCGCCGATCATGTTGGCCATGCGATCGACCTGCTTGCGGATGATGGCTTTCACTTCGGCCCGCATCTCCGGGCTCGCATCCTCTGCGGCGGCAGCGTCGGCGGCGAAACCGATCATGTTCAGCGGGTTCTTGAAGTCATGGACGATCGACTGCGCGAAGCGCCCGAGGAGCCCGAGCCGCTCGGCCTGAATCACCTCCTCGACGAAGCGCCGATCCGTATGCCGCATGCGCTGGCTGAATTCCCGCATGAGCGAAATCGGCAACCGCGGCGACCGCTCGAACGCGCACCACAACTCCTCCGCGGGGACGAAGCGAAGGACGGACTCGCACCCCGCCGTCGCCGTGGCCGAGCGTGGCTCCCGGTCCACCACGGCCATTTCGCCGAAGAATCCGCCCGCCTCAATCTGCGTCAGGATGCGCTGCTGCTGCCCGCCCACGAGTGCCGTGATGTCCACCACACCCTCTTCGACCACGTAGATGCCATCGCCGGGATCGCCCTGCCGGAAGATCACCTCGCCGGTGCGAAACGGCATCCGCCTCGCAGTAGGCGTCAGCGACGCCAGCTCCGCGGTGAGCAGCTCGGCGAAGGTCGCGGCGGGCTTCGGCTCGTTCATGGAGCGAAGGTTAGGGCAAGTCTGGAACCGACGGGAGCGTTTTCGACGGTGGCCCGCCGGAAAAGCGCACCGCCGCCGCGCCCGCGCGCGTGCCCGTGGCGAAGCAGCCCTGCATCAAGTAGCCGCCGGTCGGCGCTTCCCAGTCGATCATTTCGCCCGCGACGAAGACACCGGGCACGCGGCGCAGCATCAAGTTTTCGTCGAGCTCGCTCCAGCGCACTCCGCCCGCGGAGGAAATGGCCTCGGCGATCGGCCGCGGCGCGGTGAACCGGAGCGGACACGCCTTCACGTCGGCGACGAATTCCGCGGCGGTTTTCCATTCGCGGGAAACGTTCGCGAGAATCGCAATCGCGGCCTCGCTAAGTCGTAAGCGCTCTCGGCCTTCGGCGGCAAAGTTGCGCGTGATCGGTCCCATCTTCGCGAGGAGCTGCGCGGCAGTGAAGGTCGGTTTGAAGTCGATCGTGATCGTGGGTTCCGGCATCGCTCGCAGCACGGAGCCGAGTTGGTAAATCGCGCCGCCCTCGAGACCGTATCGCGTCACTAGCAACTCGCCTCTCACCTCCTGCCCGCCCGCGCGCACCGCGATACTTTTCAACGGCTGACCTTCCGCGACCGCGAGCACCGCAGGCGGCCAAGGAAGTTCCCAGCCGCAGTTCGCCGGCACGAGCGGCGACACCGCCACGCCGAGCTTCGCGAGCGAGGTCGTCCACGCGCCATCGGAGCCGGTCTCCGGCCACGACCCGCCGCCGAGCGCGAACACCGCGGCATCGGCTTCCACGCTCACGTGATCTTCGCCGACGCGAAAATCGAGCCGCAACGGATGACCGGGCGCGAGCCCCACCCACCGATGATGCAGCACGAATTTCGCGCCGAGTCCGCGCAAGCGTTCCACCCAGCGCCGGAGCAGCGGCGCGGCTTTCATCTCGCGCGGATAAACGCGACCGGTCGAGGCGACGAACGTTTCAATGCCGAGCCCCGCCGCCCATTCACGCAGCGCCGCAGGATCGAAGTCCGCGATCAGCTTCGCCCACCTTCCCACGGAATTTTCGCCGTCGAGATAGCGGCTGGCGAAAAGTTCGCGCGGCTCCGCTTTGGTGATGTTCAGTCCGCCGCGACCGGCGACGAGGAACTTGCGGCCCACCGACGCCTTTGCATCAAACACGGTCACGTGCGCGCCCGCACCCGCAGCCACCTCGGCCGCGCGCAGGCCCGCCGGTCCGCCGCCGATGATCGCGATGTGCATGGCGCAGCGAAGCAGAGTCACGCCCGTCCGCGCAATCGCGCGCGACAGCACCATTCAAAAAATCTGTCTTCGCGGGCCGGCAAGATGAAGTTGGCATTTACGCGCGCGGCGGGCGCGAGCGCGGCGAACGGTGTCGGGATCGAACGGAACATCGCCGAAGGATGGTGGACGCTGGGTTCCGAAGCGGCGAAGAATTAGGATCCGCGCATGAGCGAAGTCCCGAATTTCTTTTTTCCAATCCTGGTCATGGCCGCGTGGCTCGGCGGGACGACGGCGCTGCGCGCGGACGAGCGTTTCGTTTTCGAGAAGGCGGAGATGGGCGTGCCGTTTCGCATCACACTCTACGCGGCGGATGAAGCTGCGGCGCGCGCCGCGACGGATGCGGCATTTGAACGCGTGGAGGTGCTGAATTCGATCCTCAGCGACTACGATCCCGATTCGGAATTGAGCCGCCTGTCGCACACCTCCGGTCGCGCGATTCCGGTGAGCGGCGACCTCTGGAAGGTGCTCACGCTTTCCCAGCGCATCGCCGAACTCAGCGACGGTGCCTTCGATATTACGATCGGGCCGCTCGTAAATCTCTGGCGGCGCGCGCGCCGAATGCACGAGCTGCCCGCGCCGGAGCTGATCGCCGAGATGCGCGCCCGCGTCGGCTTCCACCGGCTCCGGCTCGATCCCACGAATCGCACCGCCGAACTCCTCGCACCCGACATGCGCCTCGACGTCGGCGGCATCGCCAAAGGATATGCCGTGGATGAAGCGCTCCGCGTTCTAAGAACGCGCGGCATCGAGCGCGCACTGGTGGCCGCGAGTGGCGACATCGGCGCGAGCGGACCGCCGCCGGATCAGCCCGGCTGGCGGATCGAAGTCGCCGCGCTCGACGCGGAGGGCGCACCACCGGCGCAACTCGTGTGGCTGAATCACTCCGCCGTCTCCACCTCGGGCGATACCTTCCAGCGCGTCGAGATCGACGGCGTCCGCTACTCGCACATCGTCGATCCGCGCACCGGCCTCGGCATTACCGATCACAGCCTGGTCACCGTACTCGGCCCGAATTGCACCACGACGGATAGCTGGGAGACGACCATCACGATCCTCGGCCCGGAGCGGGGTTTGAAGATCATCGCCGAGATCCCGGACACGGCCGTCCACATCGTGCGCAAGCCGGGCGCGCAGATCGAAGTCTACGACTCCCCACGCTGGAAGGAACTTGCCGGGCCGCAGCCGCGCTGAACCGATTACCGGCGACGAGTGGCGAGGCCGCTCACCCATTTCCCGCGGCGAATGACGCGATCGACGCGCAGCCCGGCTTTGCGCAGCGCGGCGACAACGGCAGCCTCCTGATCCCGCAGGATGCCGGAGAAAATCAACCGCCCACCCGGGGTGATCGACGCGGCGATGGTGGGCGCGACCTCGATGAGCAGTCCGCTGAAAAGATTCGCCGCGACGACCGGCCACGTGCGGGGTGGCGTCCATTGGCGCACATCGGATTTCTTCACACTCACGCCGCTGATGCTATTGAGCCGCGCGTTTTCTTTCGTCGTCCGCACGGAGTCGGAATCGAAGTCGCCGGCCTCGACCTTGCGCGCGCCGAGCAATCGCGCCGCGAGGGCGAGGATGCCAGTGCCGGTGCCGAGATCGAGCATCTCCCACGGCTCGTCGCCGAATTCATCCGCAACATCGGCGAGAAAACGCAAACACGTCGAGGTCGTGGCGTGATCGCCGGTGCCAAAGGCCATGCCGGCGGGAATGAAGAGCAGCTTCGCGTTTCCCAGCTTTTTCGCGGCGAGTTCGCGCTCCTTTTCCGTCGCGACGACGACGAGCTTGCCGCGGACGCGGATAGGTGCGCGGGGCGCGGGCGCGGGTAACACTTTCAACGTCTTTTGCACCGCGATCGTGCCGCCGAAGGTGCGGTGCAGTTTCTTCGCCTGCGTTTCCGTAAGCTGGAAGGCTTCGAGCCGGATCGTCTTCGCACCGGCGAGCGCGGTGATGGCGAGGCGGTCCTGCACTTCGCTTAGGCGATCCCACCACACGTCCTCCCACTTGGCGGCGCTCAGCTTGCGCCAGACGAAGTGGACACTCATTTCGCGACGGGCCGCGTGAGCAAGGCGGCGCGGCTCACCGGGACCTCGCAGCAGGCTTTGCCCGCGGCGGTGGTGGTCTTGCGGAAGATGATGATGTGCTGGCGCGGCAGGATGCCGATCGTTTCCACGAACTCCAACTGCTGCACGGCCATCTCCTTCTTCACCTGCGCCTCGGTCAGCTTGTGCACGAGCTTGATGGGCACGGTCGGATCTTCGCCGCGGTATTCGACCAAGACGATCCGCCCGCCGGGCTTCAGCGCGGCGACCATGCTCTGCATCATCTCGAAGGGCTGATCGAACTCGTGATACACATCGACCATGATCATGGTGTCGCACGACGCGGGCGGCAGCTTCGGATCGGTGGTCGTGCCCATCACCGGCTTCACGTTATTGATGCGAAACATCGCCATGCGTTTCGCCAGCAGATCGAGCATCTCTTGCTGAATATCGACGCCATACACCACGCCGGTCTCGCCGACTTTCTTCGCGATCTTCCGCGAGACGTAGCCCGAGCCGCAGCCGATATCGGCGACCACTTCGCCTTCGCGAAACTTCAGCGCCTCCACCATCAGGTCCGTCTTCTCCTCCTCCTCGCGCTCCGGCCGCTCCAGCCAATCGGCGGCCTGGTGCCCCATGACGCGCGCGATTTCGCGGCCCATGAAAAACTTGCCGATGCCGTTCGGATCGTGATCTTCACGCGTTTCGTAGCGGGGCGCGTCTTCCGCCGGGAGCGGCGTGGCAAACACGAAGGCGGCAAGAGCGAGGAGGGTGACGGGGCGCATCGGGGTGCGGAATGAGACACCGCGCGCGCGGGCTTGTCCATTGGTGACTATGACGCGCGGAAGAGTTGCGCGAGGCGCGGAAGACGGCACACTCCCGGCCCATGCAGCTCATTCGCGACATCTACGCCAGCGCGCGCGCGGCCGCCCGTCCAGTGCTTTCCGTCGAGTTTTTCCCCACGAAGACCGAAGAAGGCGCGCGGACTCTTTTTGAAAAGACCATCCCGGAACTTCTCACGCTGAAGCCAGGCTTCTGCAGCGTGACCTACGGCGCCGGCGGCAGCACGCGCGACAAGACGATGGGCATCGTCGATCGCATCCAGCGCGAGCACGGGCTCCCGGCGATGATGCATCTGACGTGCGTGAATTCCACTCGAGAGGAACTCCGCGCGGTCATCGGAGAGGCCAAGGCGCGCGGCATCATGAATCTGCTCGCGTTGCGGGGCGATCCGCCGGATGGCGGGGACTTTGTGAAGACCGAAGGCGGTTTTGAGTATTCGAGCGAATTGGTCGCGTTCATTCGCAAACTCGACGGCTTCAGCATCGGCACCGCGGGCTTTCCGGAGGGACACATCGCCTGCAAGGAGGGTAAGATCGCGGACTGGGGCTACCTGCGCGAGAAGATCGCCGCGGGCGCCGACTTCGTGATCACGCAGCTCTTTTTCGACAACGAGGATTTCTACCGCTTCCACGATCACCTTACGAAAAAGCTCGGCGCGGATGTGCCGATCATTCCGGGGCTGCTCTCCGTGCTTTCGGCCCAACAGACGAAGAAATTCACGGCGCTGTGCGGCGCTGCGCTGCCGGAGAAGTTCCTGGCCCGCCTCGATTCGTTTGGCGATGACGCCGCAGCGGTCGCGGAGTTCGGCATCGAGTACGCCACCGAGCAGTGCGCGGCGCTGCTGCGTTTCGGCGTGCAAGGGCTGCACTTCTACACGCTGAACAAGTCGCACTCCACGATTCGGATCGCCAAGAACCTCGACCTGGCGCCGTGAGCTTGCGCGTCTATGCCTACCGAGGCTGCGACACCTGCCGGAAGGCGCTGAAGTTTCTCGCGGAGCGAAAGGTGCCGCACGAGGTAGTGCCCATCCGCGAGCAACCGCCGACGGTCGAGGAACTGCGGCGGATGCTCGCCCACCTTGGCGGCGACGTGCGGCGGCTCTTCAATACCAGTGGTGGCGATTACAGGGCGATGAACCTGAAGGAGAAGCTGCCGACGCTGGCGGTGGACGAAGCGCTGACCCTCCTCTCCAGCAATGGGAATCTGGTGAAGCGCCCGTTCGCGCTGGGCGAAAGCGGCGGCGCGGTCGGGTTTCGGCTCGCGGAGTGGCAGACGCTGGTCGGCTGATTCCGGGATTTGGGAAAAGTTCGGCTTCCCGGTTCGCACGCGTGATCGGGTCTCTCAGCGACCGCCGCAGAGTTTTCCGCCCACGACGAACGGGCTAAGTTCACGCCCTGAGCGGGTTCTGTCCGCTTCGCGGGTTTCTCTGTAGGCGAAAAAGTATTCCGCCGCGTTCTTGGCCTAGATACTGCTGATTCTTATGGAGAATATGGATATTGTTCTGAAAAACAACTCATCGCCCGTGTCGATGTGCCCGCGCAACCGGCGATCCTCCCGCTTCTCGTCAGGTGGCTTCGGGTTGCTGGAGGCGATCATGTCCATGGGGCTCATCATGCTCATCGCGTTGAGCACCACCCAGACTTTTCTCGTCTCCAATCGCGTGGCCGCCACCAATCGGGTGCTTACGGCGGCACGCACGATCATCCAGCGCAACCTCGATACCGCGATGGCTTTGCGCTTCGACGCGGCGAACACACCGTCCGTCCTGGCGTTCACCGGGACCGGCGGGTCGATCACGGACGACGACGGCGGCGGCGACAACCAGGTCAACATCCTGATTCAAAAGACGGCCACCACGCAGAACACCCTGGTCAAGGGAACCCTGACTCGCATCGTCGTTCCCGAACCAAATCCGCCGCAGAACGCGGACATCCGGCGGGTCACTTTTCGCCTCACCTACCTCTTCCAGCGCCGGAATTTCAGTGTCGAAATGACTGCGCTGCGAGCCATCGACGACTGACTATGAAATCCCGATCCCAGGCGGCTCTCGCCGCCATGACCCTCGTCGAAACGATCATCTACGCAGCGATGGGCTGCATCGTTTCGCTTGTCTCCTACAGCGCCCTCCGGAGCTCCGCCGTGCTGGCAGTAAAGAACACGAACTTGAACCGATCGCACGATGACCTGCGTTCGGCCTACGATCGACTCGCTCGCGAACTTCTCTCGGCGAACAACGTGCCCACATTGGTCTCGGCCACCGGGGCGACGGTGGCGACCGGACCCGCGGCGGGATTCTCGTTCGATCGCAATCTTGGCTCGCCCTATCTCCTGGGCGCCAACCCGAGCGCCGCGAGCTCGATCGCCGCGACGGACAGCAGCGTGATCGTCTGCTTCTCCACCACCTCGATGTCGCGCACCCCGATTCCCAAGATCGGCGAGATCCTGATCATCCCGACCCCGTCAGGGAGTATTCGCGCCAGGATCTCCAACGTCTCCAATGCAACTGCGGGCGTGGCTGCGAATACGCTCCGAGTGACTCTCACGTTCACGGCTCCGCTGGGAAAATCGATGAACTGGGGTGCGAACGAGCCGCAGACTGCGAAGCTCATTCGTCCCGAGGCTTTCATCGTGATTGGCTCGGAACTCCGATACTACGCGAGCTTTGAGCCGGTGCCGGATCTCACGAACTCGGCGAACTACAAGGTGCTCACCGATCAGATCAGCACGATGAGCGGCGAGCAGACCCCATTCGATGTCGCCGATTTCAGTGGCGATAAAATCCTCACTTCCACCCTGCAGGTGCGCGAGCGCCAGAACGCCATGTGGATCAAGGACGACGAGGCAAACGCCTTCAACACCTACTTCCAACTGCACGTGAACCTACCCTCGCGGCTTCGCCCGCGGACCACCGTCTCATTATGAACAAAGCTACCGTTTCCTTTTCCCGCCGCGCCCCGCGCAGGGCGGGTCAGCAAGGCCATGCCTTTATCGTAGCGCTGATGATCATTGCCGTGATCTGCTCGCTCTCAGCCCTGGCCATCTACCGCACCACGGGCAGTGCCCGCTTGAACGCCCGCGCGTCCGACTTCTCCGAGGGAGAACGCGTGGCCGACGGGATGATCGAGTACGCCTACGGAGTTTGGAAAAAGGCGATTCAAAACAAGGACGGCGAGCTCTCGCCTCAGAATCTGACCGATCTGAACCTCGCGGCGCCGGCGATCGCGAACTACACCACCACCAACGACGCGGAAGGTCCATTAGCCATCCGTCCGGCCGATGCCTACGGTGCGCCGACGACGACGGTGCAGCCGTTCTTCCAGTATCTCGACGATTATCCCGGCTGGCGCGGCTTCGTTTACAACTATCTCGCCTCGGTGAAGCTCAAGGCGACGGCCGGCCTCTCGAAGGACAAGTACATTACCGGGGCGAAACGGACGTTCGAATACATTCAGGTGCCCCTCTTCCAATCGATGTTCTTCTTCGAACACGACCTGGAAATCTATCGTCCCGCCACGATGATCGTCGGCGGCCTCGTCCACACCAATAGCCGGATGCTCGCCAGCGGCAGCAGCGATTCGAATGGAGCGGAACTGACCTTTACCGGCAACGTCTCCTACGCGAACTGGGCGCAGCCCACCGATTCAGCGCATCCGCTGGCGACTGACCCGTTGCATTTCCTGCCGGGATATACCTACACCGAGCCGCCGGTCGGCGGGCCGGCGTGGGCGGGAATCACCGTCAGCACAGCGCCCGGGAAAATGGAACAGGCGACGTTCGCGAACGGCGGAGTTTCGTCCCAGCTCGCCAAGGTCCAACGCTTCGAACCCCTCGGCAGCAAGCCCGCAAGCGTGCTGAACGCCG
Source organism: Chthoniobacteraceae bacterium (assembly GCA_049690035.1). Lineage (GTDB taxonomy): Bacteria > Verrucomicrobiota > Verrucomicrobiia > Chthoniobacterales > Chthoniobacteraceae > Chthoniobacter. The sequence goes on along the minus strand of JBAVML010000152.1, from coordinate 3,718 downwards.
CCGACACCGCGGCCGACAATACTTACTATCAAAACAACGACTCTTACCGCGAACTGATCGAGCCACCGGTGACTACCAGCGGACAAACGGACGTTCCCGAAATCGCGAAACGCCGCCTCTACAACAAAGCCGGCATTATTCTCACCATCGCCGGCACCGCCGCCGCCCCGACCGTGACGGTGACGGCCCAAAACGGCACGTCGTTAACGCCGGCGCAGCTCGCCACCCTCACAGCAATCAGCGGCACCGGCAGAGTCTTCACCGGTCGATCCACCATCTACGATCAGCGGGAAGGCAAGAACGTCGACATCGCAAACATTGACGTTTCCACACTCACGCCGGTGCTTAACGCCGCGGCGGGATTCAACGGCGTGCTCTACGTTCAAGACGCAACCCCGAAGGTCACCGGTGACACCGACCCGCGCACCGTCCGGCTCACTAAAGGCGGCGTCTTACCGACTGCCGGGCTCACGATCGCGAGCCAGAATCCGATTTACATCCAGGGGGACTACAACACTGGCACGACCTCCAGCCCTACAGCGGTCCCGGCGAACAGTACGGGCAACCCGAACAACACCGACAGCCCCGTCGTCGCGGGCTATAGCCGCAAGCCAGCAGCGGTGATCGCGGACGCGGTGATGCTCCTCTCCAACAATTGGAACGACTCGAACTCCTCCAGCGGGGTCAGCAGCCGCGCCGCGAGTAACACCACCTACAACACCGCGATCATGGCCGGATTCATTCCTTCTGGATGGGATCCGGACGGATCAGGCTCCGCCGCTGCCTATGGATACTCCGGCGGCGCGAACAACTACCCGCGCTTCCTCGAGTCCTGGACCGGCAAGACCTGCACCTACTACGGTTCCATGGTCGAGCTTTTCCAAAGCCAGATTTTCACCGGCAAATGGGACACGGGCAACATCTACGCCCCACCGAAGCGCTGCTGGAACTACGACACCATTTTCAACAGCACGCCGCCGCCCGGGAGCGTCGATGCCATCACCACCAGCCGCGGTCCCTGGGCCCGCCTTTGATTCTCCTTCATCGCATGAAAAAAATACTCCTCACTGCTTCCATCGCACTCTTGCTCTTCGCCGCGCCGGGCTCTTCCGGGCTCGTTCTCACGCCGCGTTTTATGACGATCGATTTCGGCGGCGTTCCCGTCCGGCGCGCTTATTTCATGGATGGGGAAAAGAAGTTAGCCGTCACCATGGACAACGAGACCGAACTCGCCGCGCACGGCGACGGCGCCATCTTCCGCTTCACCACCATCCCCCTCGCCACCGTGGAGCTGCGCCATTCGCCGCTGAAGCCGAGCGGCGGCTTTTCCGAGCAGAACATCGCCGAGTACGCCAAGGCCGCGCGCCTGATGCTCGCGCCGGGTGCCGAAGTCTGGCCGGAGGAGCCGATGGTGCTCGACCCGATGCGCATCAATGGCTGGAAGAGCTGCCGCTTCAACTTCTTCTACCACGTCGGCGGCTCGCCGATCCGGACGGACGTGACTTTCATCGACCTCGACGAAAAGCAGGAAGTCGTCGTCATCACGGGCGGCACCGCGAACAGCTACAGCGCGGTCCGCTCGCGCTCCGATGATATCATCCGCCGCTGGCACGAAGTGACGCCGGAAGAGGAACGCGGCGTCAATTGATCGGCCCGGCGCCCGGCCCTCGCCTGCGGCGATCGGCGATCCACCACGGCGCATACGCTGCCGCGAAGAACAGGAGCGCGACGAGATTGATCTCCAGCACGTAGCGCCAGCGCGTCTTCGAGAAGAGATCGAGCAGCGACGCCTGCTCAGGCGGGTGCGCGAGGAAACCGTAATTCGCCCCCGTCAGCGCGTTCACCGCGAGCGCGCTGGCGAGGTAGAGCTCCGAGCAAAGCAGGACGCGCCCCATCGAGCGGGGCCGCAGCCTCGGCACGAGCAGGAGGAAGAGCACACCGGCGACGATCCCGGCGTGGTCGAGGAAGAAAACGGCCTGCCGCCACACGTCGAGATCGCTGCCGATCGCCGGCGTGAAGAGCGCCTGGAGCGTGCCGCAGAGCCCCCAGAAATAGCCGAGCTCGAAGCACGTCTGCCACCGCCCGAGGAGCGCGGCGACCACCGCGAGCAGCGTCCAGTCGCAGAGCTGCATCGGCAGCGCGTGCGCGGCGTCAAACTCACCATCGAGATGTTTCTGCACCAGGCCGGCGCCGAAGACCGCGAGGAGCAGGAAGGCAAGGCTCCGGGCGAATGTCCGCTCCACGTGCGGGTGCGGCCGGCGCCGATGCGCCGCCCAGAGCGCGACCGGGCCGAGGATCGCCAGGGCGAGGGAAGAGACTTGCAGCCAGAACATGGGGTGGGCAGCGGTTTACCACGCTTCCCACGGCTCGGGGAGAGAATGTGCCGGAGCCCCCCGCATCCACGCCGTCGTGCCCCAGCCCGGCCGAAACGTGCCCCGGCTTCTACCGCCTCATCCCGGCCCGCCTCCAACTACATCTTGTCCGGATTGAGCGTCGGCAGCGCGATCTCCACGGTCGTGCCCACGCCCACCTTGCTGCGGATGTCGATCGTCCCGCCGTGCGCATCCACCACGCTCTTCACGATCGCCATGCCGAGCCCGGTGCCCTTCGATTTCCCGTGCGTCACGAACGGCTCGAAGATCTTCGGCATCAGATCCGCCGGGATGCCGGTGCCGGTATCCGCCACGCGGAAGATCGCCTCATTCTCCACCTGCAGCAGTTCGAGGCGCAGCACACCGCCGCGGGGCATCGCTTCCACCGAGTTCTTTACCAGGTTCAAGATCACACGAATGAAACGCCCCACGTCCACCCGCACGTCGTCGCAGAATTGAACATCGCGCACGAGGTGGACCGTCTGCGGGATCAGGCGCACGAGCTCCGAATCCAGCTCCTGCATGACCTCCGCCGCCGCGCGCCGGCAGAACTGCAGGCTGCTCTGGCCGCGCGCGAAATCGAGAAGCTCCTGGACCATGCCCGTCATGTTCTGGACCGATTTGTCGAGGATCTCCACGAGCTGCTTAGTCACGGAATCATCATGCCGCTGGGCGATCAGCTCCACGCACGTCTGGATCGCGCCGATCGGATTCTTCAGGTCGTGAATGATCGAGTTTGCCATCGTCCCGACCGTGCTCAGCCGCTCGGTGCGCATGATCTCGTTGATGAAATGCGAGTTCAGCCCCCGCAGCCGCTCGACTACCGAGCGCAGGAAATTCCGGTGCAGATCGCGCGGCGCATTTTCCAGGATGCGTTCGAAAGAAGCCGCGTTCATGTGCCCGAGGAGCGTCCCCTCGGCAGCCGTCGCCTGCGCGGACCGCGGCTCGCCGTCGATCAGCGCCATTTCACCGAAGAAATTTCCCGGCAGGATGAAGCCGAGGGTCTCCTGGTGGCCACCGCGGCCGGACTTCGAGATGCGCACCGCTCCATCCACGACGAGGTAAAGACAGTCGCCCGGCTCCCCTTCCTTGAAGATCACCTCATCCTTGGCAAAGCGCATCAGCCGCACATCGCTGCCGATCTCGTTGATGACGTCGGCGGAGAGCCCGGAGAAAAGCCGGTTGCCTTTGAGCTGACTAACGTCGGGATGGCGGTCGAGTTCTGCGTTCATGGGAGTAGGTCGGGGCTTAAAATGCGGGCTTCTTGCTGAAGGTCTGCGTCGTCGCGCCGGCGCCGCCGAAGTTGCCAGTCGTCGAGCCATTGCCGCCGGAGCCGGTGTAGTTCG
>JBAVML010000151.1:0-10144 GCA_049690035.1 Chthoniobacteraceae bacterium | reverse complement strand
GCCGCAGAGCCCGAAGTGCTCAAGGAGAAGAAAGAAGAAGGCGCTGCTGCCGCCAAGCCGGAGGCAGGCAAGAAGTAGCCGCCGCGAGGCGAAAGCCAAGGTCGCTGAGCTCTCATGCCCGAGCCGCCTTTCTTTCGCCTCGTCGTTGGCCTTGGCAATCCCGGACACGAATATGCGGACACCCGTCACAACGTCGGCTTCCTGCTCGTCGATCGTCTCGCCGCCCGCGACCGCGCGGACTGGCGGCACGAGCGGCGCTGGCAGGCCGACGTGGCGCGGGTGGGTTCCCTGCACCTCTGCAAGCCGCTCACTTATATGAATCTCAGCGGCCAATCCGTCCGCGCCGTGGCGGATTTTTATAAGATCGAGCCCGGCCAGGTGCTCATCGTGGTTGACGACTTCGCCCTCCCGCTGGGCAAGCTGCGCATTCGCCCCGGCGGATCGAGCGGCGGCCACAATGGCCTCAAGTCCATTTTCGAGCACCTCGGCACGCAGGAAATTCCACGGCTGCGCATCGGGATCGGCGGGACGGATGGAAGCACCGTGGACCATGTGCTGGGGCGATTTGCCTTGGCCGAACGCGAGCCGCTGGAACAGAGTCTCGTTCGCGCCGTGGAAGCCGTCGATTTCGCGCAAAGCCGCGGTCTGGAAGCCGCGATGAACAATTACAACTGACCCAAACACCCCAACTATAACCAATGAAAAACCGCTACGAAGGACTTCTCGTCCTCAACATCAAGGGCACCGAAGAAGGCGCCAAGGAAGTCATCGAACGCCTCGAAGGCGAATTCAAAAAGGAAGGCGCCCGCGTCGAGCAAGTCCAGAAGATGGATCGCAAACCCTTCAGCTACGCCGCTGGACCGCTCGATTCCGGCTACTACGTGAATTTCGTCTTCCAAGCCGAACCACAGGTCATCGGTAAGCTCCGCGCTCGCTTCACGCTCGACGAGGAAGTCTATCGCCAGCACTACCAGAAGCTCGGCGCCAAGAAGCCCGAGAGCGCCGCCGCTGCCTGATCGTCGGCTCACTCCTGACTTCCCCGCGCCATGGCGAACCTGAATAAAGTGATGCTCATTGGGAATCTCACCCGCGATCCCGAGCTCAAATACACGCCGAAAGGCATGGCCATCGCCCAACTCGGCCTCGCCGTGAACCGCGTGTGGTCCAACGAAGCCGGCGAAAAGCAGGAAGAAGTAACCTTCATCGACGTGGAAATGTTCGGTCGCAAAGCCGAAGTCGCCGCGGAGTATTTGAAAAAGGGCCGCCCGGTCTTCATCGAAGGCCGCCTGAAGCTCGATAGTTGGGACGACAAGGCATCGGGCCAAAAGCGCAGCAAGCTCAAGGTGGTCGGCGAGAGCCTCGAATTCCTCGGCAGCCGCGAAGGTGGTGGCGGAGAGTCCGGCGGCGAAGGCCGTCCTCAGCGCCCTGCGGGCAAACCTGCGGCTCCGCCGAAGCGTCCACCCGCCGATCCCGATCTCGACGCGCCGGAAGACGACATCCCGTTCTGACCGTTCAGGTCCGAATTCATTGACGAAGCGGCGAAGAACCAGAGTTCTTCGCCGCTTTGCTTTTCGCCTCGTTTGACAGGGATTTTCGCCCGTCAGTTTCCCAGGGCGGGCTTCTCGTCGCCAGGGAGCATCGGCTGCCAGGTGCGAAAGATTTGATACGACCGATGGGCGGCTTCGTCGAAATCCTGCTCAGGAGCGCTCGTGATCAGCGCGACCTGGTCCGCGTCATTCAAATTGAGGAAAGTGACGCTCTGCACGTGACGCACTGCACCGATGTCGAAGGTGAGCACGATGCGATAGCTGGCCCAGCCGTTGATCGGAAATGGACTCGGGATCTCCTCGCGGATCGCGCTCCCGCGACCAAGGACCGGCAGGAGGCGTTTGGCTGATTCCCGGTAGCGCTCCAGCGCCGCGCCTTCAAATTTATCGCTGGGCGACATCCGCGAGCGCACCACGAGAAAGGTGGCGTCTGGCACTTTCCGGAAACGAAAGAGCGCGCCCCCAGAGTCAGGAGTGACCTCCGTTTCGCGATTCAAGCTGACGACAAACTTCTGTTCACCATCGGTAAAGTAGAGCCGATGGAAAACCGCGCCTTCGATGTAGGTATCGATGAAGCGCGGCGTGAGGTCGATACCTGCGGGAGCGCGTCGCGGAAGTAGCAGGGCAGCAAAACCGAGGACCAGCAAGCGAATCGCGCGGTTCGAAAGAGGCACGTGGAGAAGGTTCATGATTCCTCTAGAGCTAGAACTTTGCCCACGAACCGCGGCTCCACGAGGCCGCATTGAGGCTCCCCGGCGGCGGCACCGACCGATAGTTCGTGTCGAAATTGTATTGGCGATCGGGTGGCCGGTAGATCACTCCGGTATCCCATTCACCGGTGAAGATCTTGCTTTGAAACAGTTCCACCATCGAGCCGAAATAAGTGCAGCTATCGCCGCTCCAATCCTCGAGGAAACGCGGAAAATTGATCGCGCCACCACTGTAGCCATATTGGGCGCCGACCGCGGGTTGGTAGCCCGAAGGCATAAAGCCGGCAAGGATCGCCATATTGAAAGTGGTATTGGTGGCATGGCGGCTGGAGAGAGTCTGGTTGGCATTCGCGTCACTCCAGTTATTGGAGAGCAACATGACGGCATCCGCCACTACGGCCGCTGGCTTGCGGGTGTAACCGTTGACCGTGGGACTATCCGTGTTGCTGCTATTTCCCCCGTTGTTCGACGGGACCGCGTTGGGATCAGAAGTAGTGCCCGTGTTGTAGTCGCCCTGAACGTAAACCGGGTTTTCGCTCGCCACCGTGAGTCCATTCGCCGGGAGCACCCCGCCCTTGCTCAAGCGCACGGCTTTGGGCTCGGTGTTGCCGGTGGTGAGCGGCGTGGTGTCGTGAACGTAAAGCGTGTTATTGAAGCCGGACACGCCGGTCGCGGAGAGGGCGGCGGTGACTTTGCTCATGTCGAGGGTCGCGACGTCCACGTTCTTGCCCTCCCGCTGGTCGTAGATGGTCGTGCGGCTGACCACGGCGTTCTGCAAGTCAGTCACGCGCGCGGCGCTGAGGGATGTGCCATTTTGCGTGGTCACTGTGATCGTGGAGCCGTTGATATTCATCACGATGCCGGCCTTGTTGTAATATCGGCGCTGGGCGATCGCGGGTGGATCGGTGTAGGAGCTGTTGGGCGGCTCGATGATTTCGCGCAGGCTGTCGTTGTTGGGGTTCGCGTCGCTGGTGTTGATGACCAAGCTCGGATCAGTGCCGATGGGCTCGATGCGCGGGACCTGGTGGACTTGGTTGGCAAAGCCATTGGGATAAGTCGGCGGGAGTTCCGCATTTGCCGTCCATCCGCTCCACGTGTTCGCGAGAGGCGGATCATTCGTCTGCGAATAGTTACCGGCGTAGGAGACATTGTCCGCGAAGGAAACCGGGTTGCCCGATGAACTGCTGATATAGGCGTTCGAGTTGGTATGCACGAGGCCGGTGACATTCATCTTCTGCGCCTTGTAGATGGCGAGGTCGTGCTCGAAGAAGAGCATCGACTGGAAAAGCGGTACGGCGGAATACTGGAACTGCCGCTTCACTCCGACGTTGAAATTATAGGCTCCCGACGTTTGCTGAAACTTGGCTTTCGCTAGATAGTTATAAGTAAAACCGCGCCAGCCGGGATAGGAGACGATATCCGTCGCCACCGGGGCGGGAACGTCGCTACTGGAAGGCATGGGTGCGCCATATTCATCCAGCGCATCAATGCGCAACGATCCGCCGTTCGCCGTGGCGTAGCTGACGCCGTTGAATTGCGGTGCCGTCAGGCCGCTATTGGCAGCCGTCGTGGACAGAGCGCGATCGGCGGCTAGGATCCGAGTCTTCCAAACGCCGAAGGCATACTCGACCGCTCCCTCGGCTGCCGACTGCGCCGCCGCATAGTTACGGCTGCGGTCGGTGAAGCGCGCGCTGTTGTTTGTGACATTCAGCGCAGTCGCCACGAAGCCCGAAATCACGAACACGAGGACGAGCGCAACGATGAGGATGTTTCCCTGTTTGGTGTTCCGTTTCATAGATCATGGATTGACCTTCGGCCGGATGAACGAGTCCACGCGGCTGAAGGTGTTGTATTCATCGCTCTGCTTATTGCGCAGGCGGTTGTCCGAATTGCTGGCGCGGACGCGTAGTGAAAAATTGACGAAATTCTCGCCCGAAATATCGACCAGGCTGAACGGCGTGACGTCCGCGGACTGCGTCGCGAGTTGATCGGTGATGACCGTGTAATAGTTCTTATCGTTGAGGACCGTCGTCGAATCGAACAGAGGGTAGTAACGCAGTTCCCATTTCGAGCCGCTCGGCATGACGATGAAGGCCACTGGTCGGATGATCTTGGCCGTGAGCGGTCCGGAGGAAGTGACTGCCGTCCCGAGCGCGCTCGTGAGCGGCATCGTTACGGTGTTGCGCTGCGCGGTGTTATCCACCGTGTTCGCGGTGGGGCCAGCATTGACCCGCGGGCGCAGCGTAGCGGCGGTGCTGTCGATCCGAATGATGTCGCCAGCCGCGGGCACGGGCGGCGAAGCAATCGCATTCGTGGAACGGGTGAGCGTGAGGGACGTCACGTTCGCAGCGACAGTGCCGCCGGTGGTCGTGACCACCCAGGGGCCGCCCACGAATCGATCGAGCTTTACTCCCGCGGCCGCGGCTCCGGTGACTGTGGCGCCGGTCGTATCGATCAGCACTGGATTGCTGTCGCCCTGCTGCAACACCTGCTCCACCCGGTCGAGCGAAGTCCGCATCTGATTGCTCGTGAGGTTGAGAGAGAGATTCTTCGCCGTGAGAAACATCCCTGCATTCAAAAAGCCAAAGACGGCAATGCCGACGGCACCCGAGATCGCCCCCGCGACCATGATCTCGACCAGGGTAAAGCCTGCCGTCTTCGTGTGGGAAAATCGGGGTTTCATGTCAGTCCATCGCGCGGATCGTCGTCATCTCGTAGAGGTAGTCCTTCAGCCGGTATTTGTAGGCGAGCCGGAAGGTAATGCGCCGCATATCGGCATTGTCGGGAGGGTTCGCCTCCTGCGTGACGATCCTGGTCAGCGTTCCGTTCACGACCGCCCCTGCTCCGCTCCGCCCGACGACGATGTTTTCCGAGGTGTTCGTCCCCGCCGTGACAGCCAGGATCGGGGGCGTGAAGGTCTGATTGAAAGGCACGCCGAGCGCGGAATCGATATTGCGCTGCACGATGGCGCGGGCCTGGCTTAACGTCCGCATTGCTGCCGCTTTGCGGTTGATCTCAATCAAGGCCCGGAGCCCCGCCGCGCCGCAAAGTGCGATCATGCCCATCGCCATGATCACCTGGATCAACGCGATTCCCGCTTCACGCCGGGACGGGCGCGCCATTCCTGGAGCGATCTCGGCATCGGCGGGAGCCGAAGCGATCTGGTTTGCGGTGTGGGAAGTCATTTCAGGTCGATCCGAGATAAGCAGGTGACAGACCAGTCGTATGGAAATTATAAACTTACTCTGTGCGCGATGGCTGCCATCCGCCGACAGCCGATCGTTTCATCTCATTAACGAGATTCGTGCCAGAGATCGGGCGACCTGGCCGTGAAGTGCCGATCGACAACCCCAGTCGATTTTCCTGCCGCGCGGATTGTCGGTTGAATTCTAAAACATCGCTCCTTAGCATCCGCGCCCATGAACCGACGCTTCCTTTTTGCTTTGCTGGGCGCTGCGACACTGGGCTTCGCCGGATGTCAGAAGACTTCGACCGATGAAATCGGCGTGGGCGAGTTTGCTTCGCTGACGGGGAAAGAGGCGACGTTTGGGATTTCCTCTCACGAGGGAACGCTGCTGGCGGTCGAGGAGGCGAACGCCGCGGGCGGCGTGCTGGGCAAAAAGATCAAGCTGATCACGGAGGACAATCAGTCGAAGGCCGGTGAATCGGCGAACGCGGTGAACAAGCTGATCGCGAAGGACGGGGTCGTCGGTATCCTCGGGGAAGTCGCTTCTTCACGGTCGCTGGAAGCCGCGCCGATCTGCCAGTCGAACCAAATTCCACAGATCTCGCCGAGTTCGACCAATCCGAAGGTCACCGAGACGGGCGACTACATTTTCCGGGTGTGCTTTATCGATCCTTTCCAGGGAACGGTGATGGCGAACTTTGCGAAAAAAACGCTCAAGGCGCAGAAAGTCGCGATCTTCACCGATGTGAAGAGCGACTACTCGAAAGGCCTGGCGAAGTTCTTCAAGGAAGGCTTCGTCAAAGCCGGCGGGCAGGTCGTGGCGGAACTCGATTACAACGGCGGCGACAAGGATTTCAAAGGCCAGCTCACGGCGATCAAATCAGCGAATCCTGAGGGCGTCTTTGTGCCGGGCTACTACACCGATGCGGCACTGATTTGCATTCAGGCAAAGGAAGTGGGCATCAACGTGCCGCTCTTCGGCGGCGACGGCTGGGAAAGCGACAAGCTGACGGAGATCGGCAAGGAAGCGGTGGAAGGCAATTATTTCAGCACGCACTACTCGCCGGAAGCGGGCACCGACAAGGGCAAGGCGTTCGTCGAGGCCTACAAGAAGCGCTTCAACGGCAAGCTGCCCGACGCGATGGCGGCGCTCGGTTACGACTCCGCGATGGTGCTTTTCGACGCGATCAAGCGCGCCGGAACCACCGAAGGCCCCAAGGTGCGCGAGGCGCTGGCGGCGACGAAGGACTTCGACGGCGCGACCGGCAAGACGACGCTCAACGCACAGCGCGACGCGGACAAGGCGGCGGTGATTTTGCAGGTGAAGAACGGGAAGTTTTCCTACGTGGAAACCATCGCGCCCTGAGCAGCGGATCGCTTTGAACCGCTGACCTCGGGATGGATTGGTTTTTGCAGCAGCTCATCAACGGCCTCGCCCTCGGGGCGATTTATGCGCTCATCGCGCTGGGCTACACGATGGTCTATGGCGTCCTGCGCTTTATCAATTTCGCGCACTCGGACGTGCTGATGCTCGGCGCGTTTGCCGCGTTTTATCTCGCGCCGGTCATCACGCCGATGCTGGGCGTGAAATCGATCCCGTCCGCGCTCGTCGTCATCGTGCTCTCCGCCGCGATCTGCGCGTGCATCGGGATGACGATTGAATTCCTCGCCTATCGTCCACTGCGCAAACGCCCGCGGCTTACCGTGCTGATCACAGCGATTGGCGTATCCTTGTTCATCGAGTTCACCGGGCAGCACGAAAAGGTTTTCGGCGCGGCGACGAAGTCCTTCCCCACCCTCTTGCCGAAAAGTGAGATCGTCCTCGGCGCACTGCATTTCGGGAGCAATGACCTCGTCGTCCTCATTCTCACCGCGGTCCTGTTGGCGGCGATGTGGTTCATCGTGCAGCGGACGAAGATTGGCATGGCGATGCGCGCGGTTTCTTTCAATGAACAGGCTGCTTCACTCATGGGCGTAAATGTGAACGGCATCATCTCGTTCACCTTCGGACTCGGCTCGGCGCTGGCGGCGATCGCAGGAATTTTCTACTCGATGCGCGCGCCCGGCATCGAGCCGCTGATGGGCGTGCAGCCCGGCCTGCGCGCCTTCATCGCCGCGGTGCTCGGCGGGATCGGCAACCTCCCGGGCGCGGCGCTCGGCGGCGTGGTGCTCGGGCTGCTGGAGACGTTCTTCGGCGGCATGCCGGGGTTGTCGAACTACCGCGATGCCATCGCTTTCGCGATGCTCATTCTCATCCTGCTCTTCCGTCCGGCGGGGCTGCTCGGAAAGCTGCAAGCGGAGAAAGTGTAGATGCGCGGGAGAGAGAAAATCTTCCTCCTCCTCGCCATCGCCGCGGCGGTCGCGCTGTCGATGTGCTCGGGGATGTTCAACCGCTACTACCTCGGCATCGCCGTGGACGTCGGGATCAACATCATCCTCGCCGTCTCGCTCAATCTCATCAACGGCCACACCGGTCAGTTCAGCCTCGGCCACGCCGGCTTCATGGCCGTGGGCGGCTACACTGCGGCGAAGCTCACGCTCACCTGCGGCGCGTCCGTCCCGCCGGCGATGCAACCGTTTCTTTTCCTCTTCGCGCTGCTGCTCGGAGGCGTCGTCGCCGCGCTCGCGGGCCTCGCGGTCGGCGTGCCGTCGCTGCGGTTGCGCGGAGATTATCTCGCCATCGTCACGCTCGGCTTTGGTGAAATCATTCGCGTCATTTTCCAAACGAGCGAGTTCTTCGGCGCGGCGACGGGGCTCACCGGCATTACGAAGATGACCACCTTCGGCTGGGCCTGGGCCTTCGCCGCGATCACGGTCTATGTCGTCGCCTGCCTCGTGAATTCCACCTACGGCCGCGGCTTCATCGCCGTGCACGACGACGAAATCGCCGCCAGCGCGATGGGCATCAACCCCACGCGCTACAAGGTCACCGCGTTCGTCATCGGCGCCTTTTTCGCCGGCATCGCAGGCGGCCTCTACGCGCATCACAAGCTCGTGCTCAAGCCCGACGGCTTCGACTTCGTAAAGAGCATCGAGATCGTCGTCATGGTCATCCTCGGCGGCATGGGCCGCACCGCGGGCGTCATCCTCGCCGCGGTCATCCTCACCATTCTCCCCGAGCTGCTCCGCGGCGTGGCGGAGTATCGGATGATCATCTACTCGCTGCTCATCATCGCGTTGATGCTCACCCGGCCGCAGGGCTTGTTTACCTTTGGCAAGAAAGGACCGGTCAAGTGAGCGAGCCGCTGCTCGATTGCCAAAAGGTCACGATCAAATTCGGCGGCCTCACCGCCGTCGCCGAGCTCGACCTGCGCATCGGCGAGCGCGAACTCATCGGCCTCATCGGCCCCAACGGCGCGGGCAAGACCACGGCCTTCAACCTCATCACCGGCGTCTATCAACCCACCTCGGGAACGATCCACTTCCGCGGCAAATGCACCGCCGGCGTGAAGCCGCACACGCTCTCGCTCCACGGCATCTCGCGCACCTTCCAAAACATCCGGCTCTTCGCCTCCATGTCTGTGCTCGATAACGTGCGCACCGCCATGCAGGGCAACCGCGCCCAGCGGGTGCGCGACGCCCTCTGGCGCGGCAAAACGTTTCGCGAAGTCGAGGCGCGCGTCGAGCACGAGGCGATGGAGTTGCTCAAGATCTTCAACCTCGACCGCTTCTTCGAGGCCGAGGGAAAGTCGCTGCCCTACGGCGACCAGCGCCGGCTCGAAATCGTCCGCGCCCTCGCCACCAAGCCGAAGCTTCTCCTGCTCGACGAGCCCGCCGCCGGCATGAACCCGACGGAGAAGGAACAGCTCATGGAGTTGATCCGCTTCGTGAAGGACAAATTCGAGATCGCCGTCCTGCTCGTCGAGCACGACATGAAAGTCGTCATGGGCATCTGCGAGCGCATCCACGTGCTCGATTACGGCCGCAAAATCGCCGAAGGCACGCCTGACGAAATCCGCAGCAATCCCAAAGTCATCGCCGCGTATCTCGGCGACGAGGAGGACCAGGCCGATGCTTGAAGTCCGCGATCTCCACGTGAACTACGGCGCGATCAGCGCGCTGCACGGCATCTCGCTGAAGGTCGAGCGTGGGCAAATCGTGACGCTGATCGGCGCCAACGGCGCTGGCAAAACCACGACCTTGCGCGCCATTTCCGGCCTCGTGAAGCCGCGCTCGGGCGTGATCAACTTCGACGGGCACGACATCGAGAGCCTGCCCGCACACGTCATCGTCGGACGCGGTCTCGCCCACAGTCCCGAAGGGCGCATGATCTTCGCCAATCTCAGCGTGATCGAGAACCTGCACATGGGCGCCTATCTGCGGAAGGACAAGCCCGGCATCGCCAAGGACCTCGAATACGTCTTCAACGTTTTCCCGCGGCTCAAGGAACGCGAGTGGCAGACAGCCGGCACCCTGAGCGGGGGCGAACAGCAGATGCTCGCCATCGGCCGTTCGCTCATGAGCAAACCGAAATGCCTGATGCTCGACGAACCGTCGCTCGGCATCGCGCCGCTGCTGGTGAAAACGATTTTCGAGAAGATCGTGGAGATCAATCGCGAGCTCGGCATCACCATCTTGCTCGTCGAACAAAACGCGAACCTCGCCCTGAAGATTTCGCACTACGGCTACGTCCTCGAGACCGGAAAAATCATCCTCGAAGACACCTCCGCCGCGCTCCGCGAAAACGCACAGGTCCGAGC
>JBAVML010000150.1:0-5218 GCA_049690035.1 Chthoniobacteraceae bacterium | reverse complement strand
GAGTGTGAGGGTGCGTTTCATGGGTGGGTGTTCTCTGCGCGGATGGTTTTCGTTTCGCCGTTGAAGCGCACTTTCACCTCGCGCGGTTCGGCTGAAGTGATGCGGTAGGTGGTGATGGTTCCGTTCTTCCATTCGAGGTCCACGGTGAAGCCACCTCGGGCGCGGAGGCCGGTGACTTTGCCTTCGGGCCAGGCTTTCGGCAGAGCGGGCAGGAGGTGGATTTCCCCAGCGTGGCTTTGGAGCAGCATTTCGGCGATGGCGGAGGTATAGCCGAACTGCCCTTCGAGCTGGAACAGGCGGTTGACGAGGTTTGACCCGACGAAATTGTCGCTGCCCTGTTTCGGCTGGGGGCGCACCAGCATGTGGAGCAGTTTGTAGGCTCGTTCCGGATCATTGAGTCGCGCCCAAAAGTTGGCTTTCCAGACCAGGCTGAAACTGACCGCTCCGTTCGGCGCATCCTTGCCACGTTCATTGTCGCCGCGGGCGTCGAGGGATACCTTGGCGGCAGAGGACCATTCCGGCGTCCCGCGCGGCGTGATCTGTTTGCCGGGATACAACGCCCAAAGGTGCGAGACATGCCGGTAACGGCTGGTCATGTCATCGATGTCCTCAAACCACTCCTTGAGCTGACCGTGCTGGCCGATGGAAGGCGTGACCAACTTGTCGCGCATCGCAGCGATCTGGTCCCGAAGCGCCTTATCCACGCCGAGCACATCGGCGGCGGCGACGGTGTTGGTGAAAAGATCCCAGATGAGTTCCTGATCATAAGTCACCGCGGGTTCGCGCGGCCCCCATTCGGCCGACCAGCCGTCAGGCGTGGCGAGCCGACCATCCGGCATGGTGATGAGATGATCGATCCAAAATTCGCACACTTCTTTCATCATCGGATACGCCCGTGTGCGGAGATATTCGCGGTCTTGTCCGAACTCGAAGTGCTGCCACAGATGATGGCAATACCACGCGTTTGCCGACGTATTCAGTTCCCATGAGGAAGCGCCGAAAACGCCGGTTTCCGTGCGAATCGTCCAGCCGCGATGCCCGGCGAACCGTTTCGCCATTTCCTGATCGCGCTGCATGTTCGCGCGATAGGTCGGGGCCTGGGCGGCGATGAAGTCGGTGAAAGGCACGTGGCATTCGCCTAGGCCGGTCGTTTCGGCGGACCAGTAGCACATCTGAAGGTCGATATTCGAGTGGTAGTCGCCGCGCCATGGCGGCGAGGTCGAAGTATTCCAAACGCCCTGGAGATTCGCAGGCAGACCACCGGCGCGAGAACAAGCAATTAACAGGTAGCGCCCGAACTGGAAGGAGAGCTGCTCAAGTGCCGGGTCAGCTTCGCCTTGCGCGTAGCGCTTCAAGCGCTCGTCAGTCGGCAGGTTTGCGACCTGCGGAGAGATCTTGCCGAGTTCCAGCGACACGCGGTCGAACAACGTGCGGTAGTCCTTTTCATGCGCGGCGAGCAGCTCGGGAAAAGGCGAGCGCGCGGCCTTGTCGAGCAGCGCCGTGAGCGACGCGTGCGGATGCGGTCCGCGCCAGCCTTTGCTCGCATCGGCGAGGTAGGACGTTTTTGCGCTGAGCAACACGGTGAGGCTGTCGCATTTCTCGAAAGCCAGCGCCGCGAGCGGAATCATCGCATCGAAACCGGGCAGCGACTTCCATCCGCGCACGAGGCCGTCGTCCTTCGCCGGCTCCGTCTTCGCGGGACTCACGCGCAAGTGACCGAGCAGAATCTCGGGCCGCCGTTTGTCCTTCGGATCGAGCAGCGACGCGCCTTTGAACGTCAGCGTCTTCACGCCCGACACGGGGATCGCTGTGTATTGTCCCGCTTTGGTCGCGGCGATTTCCTGCACCGCTTTTCCGTCGAGGATGATCTGCAACGTCGCGCCCTCCGCGATGCGCGCATGAAACGTAAGCCACTGATATTTTGCACCGAGCGCGAAGCTGAAATCGTTCGGCGCCTCGAAGCTGACGCCGCGATCGAACCACGCGCCATCGATCACGAGCGGCATCCCGCGCGTCGTCGCGTCGTCGTTGCTGCGCTGCGCGTAATAGCCGAAGACCGGCTTGTCCGACGCGCGCAGGCTCAGGTAGGCGTCCTTCGTGCCGTCGAGCACCGGCACTTCCGGGCGCACGCGTTTCACCGGCCGATTGTCAAAGCCCGGCTCCAGCACCGGCACGACCTTTCCGCCTTCCGGCAACACCAGAACCTGCGATTCGTAGTCGAGTCCGTTGTTCAGCACACCCGTGGCGGTGAGTCGATTTCCCTCCGCGAGCACATCGCCCGCGTGCATGTCGGTCAGTCGCAGCTTGCCGGTGAAAGCGCCCGGTTGATCCGCCGTGAAGCGCATCGCGACAACGCCGGCGGGATAACTCGCGATGATCTCGCGCCGATAACGCACGCCGTTGCTCACATAGCTCACCGTCTGCGCGCCGCGCGCGAGGTCGAGTTCTCGGCGATACTCCTGGGGCTGTGTGTGCCCCAGTTCGATGAACAAATCACCGAAGGGTTGATACGAGCCCGTGTCGCTTTCATTGCCCGTCCAGAGCGACTTCTCGTTGAACTGCACGCGCTCGATCTCCGTCTTCCCAAACACCATCGCGCCGAGGTCGCCATTGCCGACCGGCAACGCCTCGGTCATCCAGTTGGTCGCTGGTTTGTCATACCAAAGCGTGGTGTCGGCGGCGCGCAGTCCCCACGGGGTGAGCAGGAGTGCGGTGAGGAAGGTTAGTGCGGGTTTCATCGGAGTCCTTTGCCAGGCGGTCGAGGTTCGGATTTGCGCGCTCACTTCGTCAGGAACAACTCGCTCTGCACGATGGCGTCGATGAGGGAACGGAGGCCGTGCTGGCTGGCTTTGGTTTGCGCGAGGATGCGGGTGATTTCGCGGCGGTCGGAGTAGTGGGGCTCGGAGCCGGTGGCATACATGAGGAGCTGGCGGACCAGGTTTGCGGCGAGGGCGTCGGGGTTGCGCAACACGAGCGACTGGAAGTCGGCGAGGTTTTGGAAGGGCTCGCCGGTGGGGAGCTGGCCGGAGGGATCGACGGGCTGATTGAGCCGGACGCGCGGGTTGAAGCCGGAGTCGAAGTGAAAATCGACCAGCGTGTTGCCCGCGCTCAGCGAGCGGTAGCGGTCGCGGAAGCCGCCGATGACATCGAAGCTCTCCAGCGCGAAGCCGGGAGGATCGATCTTCGCGTGGCAACCGGCGCAGCGTGCGTCGGAGCGATGCTTCTCCAACTTCTCGCGAATGGTCGTGGCGCCGCGCGTGTCGGGATCGAGGGCGGGCACGCCTGCGGGTGGCGGCGGAATGATGTTGCCGAGGAGGCGCTCATTGATCCATGCGCCGCGTGTGACGGGTGAGGTGCTGGTGCCGTTGGCGGTGACTTTCAGCACGGCAGCCTGCGTGAGAAAGGCACCACGCGGACTGTCCTGCGGCAGGGGAACGCGGCGGAGGTCGCAGCCGCTGACGCCGGGCACGCCGTAGTGGATGGCGAGACTTTGATTGAGCATTGCGAAGTCCGATTTCACGAGGTGCGTGACGCTGAGGTCCTTCGCGATCAGCTCACGCAAGTAGGCGCGGGTTTCGGCGATCATGCTGTGCTTCAGAGGCGAGCGGGCCTCGGGATAAATCTTCTCGTCCGGCTGAGTGGCGTCGATCTTCCGCAGGTCGAGCCATTGGTCGGTGAAGTCGGCGATGAAGCGGTCTGATCGCGCGTCGGCGAGGAGGCGGTCGCTTTGCTTCTTGAGGGTCTCGGGAAGATGCAGGCGGCCTTCGTTGGCGAGCGCGAGGAGTTCATCGTCGGGCACGCTGTTCCAGAGCCAAAGCGCGAGGCGTTCGGCGAGGGCGCGTTCGGTGAGTCGAGGGCGTGAGGCCTTCGCATCGGCGATCGTGTCGCCACCGACAAAAAGAAAATCCGTGGAGCACAGCGCGGCCTTGCACGCTTCCTTCATCGCATCCTCGAAGCACGCGTGGCGTTCCAGTTCGCGCGTGACGATCTGCACATAGCCCTGCACTTCATCCGCAGGCACGGGCCGACGAAACGCGCGCGGCAAAAACTGCGCGAGCAAGCGCGTTGCGTCCTCTTGTGGATGCTCGGTAAAGACACTCTCCAGCGGTGGTTCCTGCTCTTCTTTGGGTATCGAAGCGTTGCTCGGACGGGGCCTGGCCGAATGCGAGAGCTGTCTCACGGGAGTGCGCTTGGGCGGGATGATACCGCTGTCCTTTGCGAAGGGACGGATGGGCAGATCGCCAAAAATCGCGCCATGACTGCGCGGCGGCCATTGCTCGAAGATCGGACCTTCCACCTCGAACCAATCGAGCGCGATGCCGGGGCCGCTATAGACGGTGCAGGAGCCCTTCGCGTCGCCGGGGAAGCGCCCGGTGGTTTTCTCGTGGCCGTTCAAGGTGCCTATGTCAAAGACCAGCTCCTCATTCACATCGAACCAGCCCTTGTATTCGTGGATGCGGCTTTCGAGTGACGGCGCGTCAAAGAGACCGAGCCAGCGCGACGGTGTGTGAACAAAACGCGGACCTTCCATGGGCATCCATGCGGTGAGCGCGAAGGACTCATTGCGATGCGGCGGCTCCACTTTTCCGCGATCCCACCAGAAGCCCCACGCGGAAGTGCGGATGCGATACTCGCCCGCGTAGATGGGCGCGAATTGCAGTGAAAAGATCATCGGACGATGGATCGCGCCGGTGAAGAAGCCAGCGGCGTGCGGGTAATCGGGGAGGACTTTGCCGAACGTGGCGTAGCGGGATCTTTTGAGGTTGCCGTTGGCGTTGAGATCGTCCTCCGGGTTGGGCAGCGGCACGATGGGGTCGTATTGCTTGTCCTTCAGCGGCACGGCGCTGCCATGCGCCATCCAGTTCCAAGTCTCCGAGCCGGTGGCCCCGCCGTAGCGCTGGCGCAACACCGGCGGCGGCGTGCTGCGCGTGGCGATGGCGGCGGTGAGCGCGAGGTCCGTCGCGTCCATGAACTGGCTGAGATGCACGTTCGAGAGATCGAGCGCCTGGCCGATTTTGTTGAAGCCATGGCGGCGCTCGTCTTCGGGCAGCATCGCCTTGATGCGCAGGCCTGGGAGATGCAGCAGGTCGCGCAGCGCGTTCTCGAACTCTTGTGTGGTGAGGCGGCGAAAGAGGGCGCGCCCGGTCTTCGCGATGTGCGCGGCATCGGCGTCGTGCAGGCGATCATCGAGCAGCTTCAGTGCATCGGCGTTTTCCTT
>JBAVML010000149.1:0-11714 GCA_049690035.1 Chthoniobacteraceae bacterium | reverse complement strand
CTGCTCGCATGACACCCATGGAGCCGATGAAACCCATGCGACCGATGGAGCCCATGAAGCCGATGCGCCCGGTGCGATAGCGAAGCGCTGCCCAGACTTCTCGGCGCAGGCTCGCCGTGCACCCTCGCTGGGCCGATGATGCGCGAAAAATGACCAACAGCGAAAAAGTCCTGGTGGCGCGGCATTCAGCGTTCCAAGCCATCCGGCTCACGGAAAGTGCCGATGGATTGCGGACACTTCGCTTTGGGGCCGACGGCCCTTCTCAAAGCATCGTCAAGGTGGGAGATCCCCGGCACCTTGAACTGCCTTACGCACGTGTGTTGCCGGCGTGTCTCGCCTTCACTCCGAATCCGCTCCGCATTTTGATCGTCGGCTTGGGCGGCGGAACCATCCCGCGATTTCTCCACAGCCACTTCCCCGAGATGAGGATCGATGTCGTCGAACTCGATCCAGAGGTGGTGGCCTTGGCCAGGGAGTATTGTGGATTCGAGGAAGGACCTCGCCTGCGCGTCCATGTGGACGACGGTCGCGACTTCATCGAGGCTAGCCGCGGCGGCTACGACGTCATCATTCTGGATAGCTTCGACACCGACTCCATTCCCGCCCATCTCACCACGCTGGGGTTCGTCAGCGCCGTTCGCAAAGCCCTCGCACCTGAGGGAATCGTCATCGCCAACGTCTGGGGCCGGGCGACGAATCCGCTCTACTCCAGTATGCTGCTGACCTACCAAGCGGCGTTTGAGGATCTCTACATTTTTGACGTGCCCGCGCCGGGCACCAAGCTGTTCGTCGCCCTCGCGCGCCGACAAGCAATGACCCGCGCTGAGCTGATCGAGAAGGCGCGCGAGATTTCCCGGTGCCACGGGTTCCTTTACGACTTGAGCAGCACCATCGCGGGCTTCAGGAATGCCACTCTCGAAACCGTTCGTGCCGGCGCCGTGCTGAGAGACTGACCGACCCTCGGGTTGCTGGCCATGAGGGATTCCGCAGAATGTCTGGGTTTGATTTGTCAGAATGCCGGTCACGACAATTGGGCGGCCCCAGTCCGATACCGACGCGAGTCCCAGCGGCCTCCCCGCGCTTTGGTTCATCGATCTTCCGACCGCGGATCTCAAAACCGGAGCCGTCGCCGAATGGGCGCTCCGGTGGACCGAAGGCACCGGCGAATGGGAGGCCGCAACTTTCGCGTCCGCATCGATTAGCTTCCAAATGCGAAATTCTTCCAAACCATGAATCCCCATCTAACCGACAAAATCTCCGGCTTGCTCTCCGGCTCACTGGTCGGCGACGCGCTGGCGCTCGGCGCGCACTGGATCTACGACCAGCAGGAACTCCTCCGGGACTGCGGCCGAGTCGTCGATTTTCTGGACCCGCGCGAGGACTCCTATCACCCCACGAAGCAGGCCGGGGAGCAAACTCACTACGGGGACCAGGAACTGCGTGTCATGGATTCGATCGCCAGCCACGGCGGTTTCGAGCTGCACGATTTTGCGAAGGACTGGGAACGCCTGTGGGACGGCTACGGAGACTACATTGACCACGCCACGAAAGACACGCTCGCTCATCTTAGCGCCGGCCGACCGGCCACCGAGCCGGGCTCCACGTCCAATGAACTCGGCGGCGCCGCCCGCATTGCTCCCCTTCTCGCCTGCCTCGCCGCCACCGTGAGCCGCCTCACGTCCATCTGGCCGGACCAAAGCTTTCCGTCATCGCCATCGACGCCCTGACATCCGACAACTCGAAGAACAGCTACGACATCGAAGGCCTCAACGGCGGCTGGCATCTCCCCAGTTACGGCGGCCTGCTCTATGCCGTCGCCATGATGGCCGCCGGCTGGGACGGCGCACCCGACAAACACGCGCCCGGGTTTCCCGACGACGGAAGCTGGGTGGTGAAACGGGAAGGGCTGAAGAAGGCACCGTGAGAGATTGAACGTCGCTCCGGTCGCTCGGCAGAATGGTTGTCTATGTGTGATACGCCCGCCGAAGCAATCCCCTGAGCAAAACTACGACCATGGCCCGCCGCTGCCCGCGGGGATCTCGATCCGGCTATGACTCCATTCTACAGAATGGGTTCTTTTCAGCTACTTTGTTGATTGAAGGCTAAACGGGCGGCCTCAATCCTAACCCTAGTTCCTCCACTTCTTCCCCTCTGCGCATGCTGTCTCGCTTCGTTCTCATCGCCCTGTTGTTCCTCTCGTCTCTGGCCATGGGTCAGCAAAACGTCACCGTGGTCGCGGTCGATCCGGTGGATCGGTTGTCGGGGGCGGCGGTCCTGGGGGAGTGGGTCACGGATGGCAATGCCGAGGGTTGGGCGGGGACGAATGTCACGGGGCTCGCGGCGCTCGGCGGATCACTCGTTGGCGATGACAATTCTGCTTCCGCCGATGCCACCGTGAGCCGCACGGCGATCGCGGGCGGGCCGGATTTGGATCTGGGGTTCAATGACTATCTCCAACTCCGCCTGAAGCTGCCAGCGAGCTACACGGGCGATGTGAAGTTCGAGTATGGCACGACGACAAACACCGGGTTTGCAGCAACGCGGCAGTTTGTCCTGCCGGCGGCGAGCATCATCAAGGACGGCGCATTTCACACCTATCGTCTCGACATGGGACTGGAAGTTTTCTGGCGCGATACGTTGCGCGATTTGCGCATCACGCCGCTGCTGGCGACGACGGGACATTTTGAAATCGACTACGTGGAGGTCGGCGATGCCGCGGGCACGGCTCCGGCGCTGAATTTGGACACGAACTTCCTCGCGGGCCTTAACGCGTCGAACACCACGCGGATGGAGGGCAAGCACGTCTGCGTGTGGTGGGACACGGCGAGCACGACCTTCACCGCCACACACGCGCGGCGGGCGCTGCGGATGTGCGAGGAGAGCTATCAGGTCTATTGCAAGAAGCTGGGGCACAATGAGCCGTTCCGCGAGTTCGACTCGGCGACGACGCCACTCTACAAGGTGAACTTCATCACGTGGTATGGCGGCTACTGGGCCGGGGGTTACGCCAACCGTTCGCACATGAATGTGGATGCGAGCGGCCTGGCGGATGAGGGCTGGGGGAATCCGGTGCCGCATGAGTTTGGCCATGTGATTCAGATGGCGCAGCCGGGTCGGCTGGCGGGCGGGCATTGGGAGAGCCACGCGAACTACCTCCGGGCGCAGCGGAACCTGCACTTTTACGCGGCCATCCCCAACGCGATCCCAGCGATCGATAATCTCACGGGCAACTCCAACTACCGCCCCGATCACAACCGCCACATTTACGCCGACCAGCGCTACTATCTGGCCTTGGATGATTACGGGACGCAGTTTGGCCTGCCCGTGAACTACGCCGCGACGATGTGGCGCGATGGGGCGCGCGATAAGACGCTGGTGGAGAAACTCGCGGCGGCCCTGCCTGTCGGGACTTCGGTGAAAGACGTGGCCTGCGAGTGCTGCAAGCGCTGGCCGATGCTCGATTTCGTGGAAAAAACGCGGCTGCGCGCGCAGCACTGGGGCACCACGGCGAATCGCGCGGCGCACTTTTGGAAACAAGGCGCGCAGCTCATTCCGCTGCAGGACAAGCCGGGCTGGTGGCGCGTGCCGCTGGAGCGCGCGCCGGATCGGTGGGCGTATCAAATGCACGACCTCACCGCGGCGGCGGGGGCGACGATCACGGCGGAAGTGCGAGGGCTCGATTTGCCGGGAACGGGCGAGGATTGGCGTTGGTGTTTCGCGGCCATCTCCGCGGGTGATGCGGTGCGCTACTCGCCGGTGTGGGCCCAGGGCACGCAGAGTTTCACGCTCACGGCGAGTGAGACGCATGTCTTCCTGATCGTCACCGCCACGCCCGACAGCACCACGCTCGATCTGGACAGCCTCAGCAACACGAAGCCGGTGGACAAAAACGCGGATCGCCTGCGCTACGCCTACGAAGTGCGGTTCGTGAATGCCGCGCCCGCCGCGCATCCCTACGTGGTGGCGAATCCTTCGGGATTTCACACGCACAGCAACGGCGGCGGTGTCGTGGGTCCATCGGCGACGGTCGCGTCCACGGCGTATGTGGGGCCGAATGCGAAGGTGCTCGGCTCGGCCAAGGTGCTCGGCACGGCGCGGATCGAAGACTACGCCGTGGTGCAGGGCAGTGCGATCGTGCAGGGCTCCGCGGTGGTGAGCGGGTCGGCGCTGGTCGAAGGCACGGCGCTGGTGGAAGGCGAGGCGCGGGTGCGAGATCGTGCGTGGCTGATCAGCGGCGCGCAGGTGCGTGGCCGCGCATTGATCAGCGGCTACTGCTCGATCGACACCACCACGGTGCAGGACGACGCGATCGTGCGCGGCTGTGCGGCGCCTTTCGCCGGCGGCACGATCAGCGGCACGGCGATTCTTGATCACGACTATTCGATGGGGTCGTCGGTGAGCAATGGTGTCCACTTCAGCCATGTGCCGTGGGGCGATTGGTGGGATGCCTATTACCCGCAATCGCAGCGCAAGCCGCGCGGCCTCGTGGCGAGCTATCGCACGGAGGAGACGAGCGGCGAGGAGTGGTATGATGAATTTGGCGCGCTCCATGCGCTGCTGCGAGGCGCTCCGGCGCGCACGGCGGACGCGGCGCTCGGCTCGACGGTGATCACCTTCGATGGCGTGGACGACTACGCCGCGCTCGACCGCAGCCTCTGCGATACCTCGCGCTTTTCCTTTGGCTGCTGGGTGAAGCCTGCGAATGCGCCCGGCACCGTGGAGCCTCTGCTTTTCCTCGGCAGCACCGCCACGCGTGCAGTGAAGCTCGTGCGCAATGCAACCGGCAATGCGGTCTTCACGATCAGCAGTGGCTCGACAACCGGCACGCTCACCAGCACCAGCGTGCTGCCGGCGAATCAATGGACGCACCTCGCGGTGACGCTCAGCGGCACGGCGGGGACGCTGTTCGTCGGCGGCAACCAGGAGTCGACCGCGAGCATCGCGCTGACCCCGCTCTCCGCGCTGGCGGCCAACGACGGCGTCGCGGTGCAGGCCAATTACCTCGGGCGCGACTGGGCAGGTGCGTTGTTCAAGGGCAGCTTCGATGACGTGCGCTTTTACAATGTGACGCTGACCGCCGCGGAGGTGCGCGAGGAGAGTGCGCGGCGGGCCGATTTGCTCGGGCAGTTTTCGCCTTCGGCCGCGACGGATTTCAATGGCACGAGCGCCACTGCGGAAAGCGGAGTGCGCAATGGCCGCGTGCGCACGCTCAGCGCGTGGGTGAAGCCGCGCACCTCGGATGATGTCACCAATTACGAAGCCATTTTCGACAGCGACGACGAGCGCGGCAGCGCGCACGGCGGCGGCCTCGGGCTGGATGCCGGCAAGTGGGTGGCGCGGCTCGATGGGGTGGGAAACTGGGCGACCAACGTGACTGCCACGCTCGGCAAATGGCAGCACGTCGCGCTCGCTTTCAACGGCACGGCCGCGACGCTTTTCATCAATGGCGTGCCAGCGGCCACCCGCAGCTACACAGGCCCGGCGAGCGATGCCGCCGCCGCGGGGAAGTGCTACCGCATCGGCTTTTCGCAGACGACGGAAGACATCGCGACTCGGCAGTTCTTCGACGGTTTAATTCTCAATGCGCGCATCCACGATCGCGCACTGACAGCCGCGCAGATCGTGCTCGATAGCGACGGCGATGGTTTCAACGACAGCCTCGAAGCCGACTTCGCTTCCGACCCGCTGAACCCGCTGAGCCAGCCGCCGCAGCGCACCGTCTCGGGGAAAGTCACTGACACCACGGGTGCGGCGCTCTCCGGCGCGACCGTTTATTTTGCCGACAGCCCGAACGCCGCTGCCAATGCGACGCTCACCACGACGACGGACAGCAGCGGCAACTACAGCCGGATCGTCACGCCGGGCACGTGGTATGTCGTCGCCGCGGGCACGGGCTTCAATGCAGGCACCGAACGGACCGTGGTCGTCGGCTCGGCGAATGTCGCGGGTATCGACTTTTCGCTCGCCGCATATGCGCGCGTGAGCGGTCGCATCACGCTGCGGAGCAACGGGAGCGCCGCCGCCGGAGCGCTCGTTTATTTTTCGCGCAGCAGTGGCGCGGCGGCGCTCCCCGCCTTCACCGCGACCGCCGACGCGAGCGGCAACTACACGCAGCCACTGCCCGACGGCCCGTGGTATGTCGCCGCGGGTGGCGCGAGCTTTTACACCTCCTCGGACAAAACGATCACGCTCGCCGGCACCGACGTGGGCTACATCGATTTCGCGCTCAACGTGCGCAATATTCCGCGCCCAGCGGATCTCCTTTTTTCCGCGATGACCGAGAATTTGCCGGCCAGCGGCAGCACGGGAAACTGGTCCACCGTCCAGCCCAGCGGACAGGCGTTGACGATGATGGGGACGCCCGTCGTCACGACGTTGAATGGCGTGAAGTGGGTAAGCCAATTGTATGCCGATGGCGATGGATTCCGGCAGGGCACCTACAGCAGTTCCATCGCGGTTAACGGCGCGACCATCGTGGTGGCCGTGATGCCGAAGCGCAACACGACCGGCACCAGTTGGACCTCGATCGTCGATCTTTTTTACAACCGCCTCGTGCTCGGGATCCGCAATAGCACCGGCCAGATCGACGTCTGGCGCAATGGCGTCTTCGCCGGCGGCAGCGCCGCCAATGCCATCCCCGACGGACAGCCCACGATCCTCAGCCTAGTCGTGCAACCGACCGGACCATTCAAGGTCTTCGCCAACGGCGCGCAGATCATGGACATCACCAGCACCAGCACGATGACTTCGCTCGTGCCGAATGTCGCCGGCACCTTCGCCAACGCGCTCAACGTCGGGCGCAACAACCCCGATACGTGGACCACATTCAACGGCAACATCGGTGACGTGTTCGTTTACAAAGTCGCGCTCGCGACCGCCGAGCGGCAGCAGATCGAGGCCGATCTGATGCCCCGCTTCGTCACGACGGACCTCTCCATCGCCGCCAGCGCCGGTGCGGGTGGCAGCATCAATCCGACCGGCAGCGTGCCCGTGCCCCCCGGCGGCAGCCAGACGTTCACATTCACGCCGCAGGCCGATTACGTCGTCAGCGGCGTGCTCGTGAATGGCGTTACGCCGCCCGCCGCCAGCAGCTACACGTTCAGCAACGTCACCGGCAATCAGACCATCAGCGCCACCTTCGGCCTGTCGCCATCCGCACTCTGGAAACAAACGCAATTCGGCGCGAACGCGAGCAATCCACTCATCGCCGGCGACCTCGGCGATCCCGACCACGACGGCATCGCAAATCTCGTCGAACGCGCGCTCGGCCTCAATCCCAACGCCGCTTCCAGCACCAGCCTGCCCACCAGTTCATGGACCGCCATCGGTCCCGACAACTACCTCACTCTCACCGTGCTGAAGAATTCCGCCGCGAGCGATCTCACGTACACCGTCGAAGTCAGCAGCGATCTCAAGACCTGGAACTCCGGCCCCATCTACACCACCGTCCTCGACAACACGCCCACCCTCCTCCGCGTCCGCGACAACACCCCGCGCACCAACGGCACGCCACGGTTCATCCATCTCAAAGTGGCTCGGCCTTAGGACCGTCACGCGCGAAGCATCACCAAATAACCGGATCAAATCGCGGATATTCGCAGGACCGTGAAGCTTCCATTCCCAGCTCTTCTCGCCTTCGCCGTCGTCTCCGGCCTCGCACCGCTCGTTGCGGCGGAGTCGCCGCGTTTTGAGCGGGATGTCCTGCCGGTGTTTTACCACCATTGCTTTGGCTGCCACAGCGAGAAGCAGGTGAAGCCGAAGGGCAAGCTGCGGCTCGATACGGCGGATGGGATTCGCGGCAGCGACGTGATCGTGGCGGGTAAGCCGGACGAGAGCGAGTTGCTCAAGCGCGTGTCGTTGCCGCACACGGATGAAGACGTGATGCCGCCGCTGAAAGGGGGCGCGCAGCCATTGAATGACGCGGAGCGCGCGCTGCTGCGGCAGTGGATCGCGGATGGCGCGAAGACGGACGGGTGGGTGAAGTTCGATCATCGCGGTGCGCCGATGCCGGCCGACGATGCGTCGCTCGCAACTGCGGATGTGAAGCAAATAAGCATGGAGGTGCAGAAGCTGGTCGATCGATCCCACGCGGCGAAGGGCACGAAGCTGAACGCGCCGGTGAGCGACGAGACGTTTCTGCGCCGCGTGTATCTCGATGTCGTGGGCCGCATTCCGAGCCTGGAAGAAAGCGCGCGTTTTCTCCCGAGCAAGGACGCCGAGAGGCGCGCGAAGCTGATCGCGGAACTGCTCGGCAGTGAGGGTTACGTGAGCCACATGTTCGACTGGAAGGCCGACCTGCTGCGGGTCAACTCGCGCGGGCTGGCTCCCGGTCAGCCGGGCGTTCTTTACGATGACTGGGTGAAGTCCGCGATTCGCTCGCGGATGCCGTATGACGAATTTGTGCGGCAGCTCATTACGGCGAGTGGTTACCTGTGGGAAAACGGCGCGGTGGGTTTCTACGTGCGCGATCTCGGGATGCCGCTGGATCACATGTCCAATCTCACGCGCACCTTCCTCGGCACGCGCATCGAGTGCGCGCAATGCCACGACCATCCGCTGGAGCCGATCACGCAGAAGGATTTCTACCAGATGTCGGCATTCACCTTCGGCGTCAGCAATCTCGGCAAACCGGGCGGGTATTCGCCGGCCAATGTGAAGCAGTGGCCCGAACTCAAGACGCGCCTCGCTGCGCTGCACAGCGACAAGGAACTGGACGACAGCGTGAGTTCGACGATCGCGCCGTTGAAGCGACTGACAGCGGACACGGAGATGCAGCTCAAGTTTCCCGAGACCTATCCGTATGACGCGACGCTCCGCGGCCAGACGGTGGAACCGCGGACGCTCTTTGGCGACGAGGCCGTGATCACGGAAGGAAATCGGCGCAAAGCGTTCGCGGAGTGGCTGACGTCGCCGCGCAATCCGCGCTTCGCCAAAAACATCGCGAACCGACTTTGGAAACGTGTGATGGGCGTCGGATTGATCGAACCCGTGGATAGCCTATCGGCACTGCCGAATCCGCAGCACGCCGAGCTGCTCGACTTCCTCACGCAGACGATGATCCAGCTCCGCTTCGACGAGCGAGCTTTCCTCGCGGTGCTGTTGAATACGCGGCTCTATCAAAGCGAAGCCGTGCGCGAGACGCCGGAGCCGGGCGCGACTTTCGCGCTGCTCGGTCCCCAACTGCGGCGGCTCTCGGCGGAGCAGATCTGGGATTCGCATCTCGTGTTCCTCGTGCCCGCCATCGATGAACGGAAGTCCACCTTTCGCTACGAAGGCCCGCTGGCCACCGAGCATCTGAAGAAGCTGGGCGTGATGACGCCGGACGAAATCATCGCGCAAGCCCGACTCGATCATGCCGCGCACACGCGCTTCCGTGAGTTCAACCTGCGCCGCGCGGAGCAGTTGAAGGAACTGGCGGCGGCCAAGGATCGCGGGGATGAAAAGGAAGTGAAGCGGCTGAATGCGGCGTTCACGAAGGAGAATAAGGCCCTCGAAGGCTCCGAAATGAAGTCCGCAGCCGAACCGGCGATGCAGGATCAAGACCCGCGCTGGCGCTCACTCCCGCCGAGTTTCATCCGCGCCTCGGAGACGCCGCTGCCTTTGCCGCTTGGGCATTTTCTGCGGCAGTTCGGCCAGTCGGATCGTCGGGAGATCGACGCCTTCAATCGCGACCCGAACACCACCCACTCCCTCGCGCTGATGAACGGCGATCTGACGACGCAGATCCTGAAAGACAACTCGCTCCTGCGCCGCCAACTCGGGGCCAGCCAGAAGACGGGCGATGCGCGGACCCAGCTCATCTTTCGCGCGATCCTCGTCCGCTCGGCCACGACGGAAGAACTCGCGACCTTCAACCAGGCAAAGGACAGCCGAACTCAGGAGCAGGACATCATCTGGGCGCTGCTGAACTCGCCGGAGTTTCTCTTCCTCCAATAAACCCATCCATGAACTTCACTCGCACAGACCTCGGCCGCCGCGCCTTCGTGGAGCGTTTTGCCAAAGCCGTTTTCGGCGTCAGCCTGCTGCCTTCGTTCACTGGACTAAGCGCTGCCGAGACAAAGATTGGCGGCAAGGCGAAGAGCGTGATCTTCCTCTACCTGCGCGGCGGGATCTCGCACATCGACACCTTCGATCCAAAGCCCGGCAAGCCCGAGATGGCGGGCGTGCAGGCGATCAAGACCAGCGCGGATGGCGTGCAGGTTTCCGAGTGGTTTCCGCGCATGGCGAAACAGATGCACCACGTCGCGCTCGTGCGCTCGATGACCTCCACGCAAGGCATCCACGACCGCGGCACTTATCTCGCGCACACGAGTTACTTCATGACGCCGACCATCACGCATCCGTCGCTCGGCTCATGGGCGGTGAAGCTGCTCGGCTCCGCCAACGCCGTGCTGCCGGGCAACATACTGATCAACGGCAGTCCTCAACATCCACGCAGCGGCTACATGCCCACGCACCTCGCGCCGCTGCCGATCACCGATCCCGGTGCAGGTCTGCAAAATGCCGCGCTGCCGCCGCAGGTCGGCGAGTCTGACTTCGCGCGGCGCACCGCGCTGGCGCAGGCAATGGGCGAGCGCTTTGTCCAGCAGACGCCGCATCGCGATGCCGCCGCGTATTTGAAAGTGCAGCAGGACGCCGCCGCGCTGATGAAGAGCGAGGACCTGAAGGTCTTCGACATCTCGCGCGAAGATAAGAAGACGCAGGCTGCCTACGGCACGCACACTTTCGGCAAAGGCTGTCTGCTCGCGCGGCGACTCGTGGAGAGCGGCGTGCGTTTCGTCGAAGTCGAAGATGAGCACAACTGGGACACGCACAACGATCAGATCAAATCGATGCTGAACCTGACGCCGACTACCGACCAAACGATGGCCGCGCTGCTCGACGACCTGCATCAACGCGGCCTGCTCGCGAGCACGCTCGTCGTCATGGCCACGGAATTCGGTCGCTCACCGCAGATCAACCCCGTCACCGCCGGCCGCGGACATCACCCCGGCGCCTTCACCTGGTGGTTCGCTGGCGCGGGCATGAAAGGCGGCTACGTGCACGGCCAGTCGGACGAGACCGGCGAGCACGTCGCCGACAAGCCCGTCACCATGCCCGACACGAATGCCACCATCGCGCAGGCCATGGGGATCGATGTGCAACACATCGAGCACTCCCCCTCCGGCCGGCCGTTCACCGTGGCGGACAAAGGCACGCCGGTGACGGAGCTGTTTGCGTGAAAGATTTCGTCCAGTGCCCAAGGACGAAGCACTTCCGCAGCGTGCGCTCAAACTGGTGCGCTGTTTGGGAGAAGAATATGTCCATGAACCCGTCAACTGGAACCGTCCTTGAACAATGAAGGACGCGAAGTTTTTGCCGCAAAAAGCCACGTCCGAACCGCTTTGTAGCGATCTCTCAGCGGAGCCCGCAGCCAGCACCAGCGTACGGGCGACTAACTCAATGGGCTGACATCGTAAACGATCAGTGCTCCGCATCAAGTGCTCGGTGAGGCGCTGTCGCGTGCTTTCAACGCTGTGCAAAATTCCCGCACGGAATTCGACGTGCTGGCGATCTACTTGCGGATCGCTGGGAGCGCGGTTTTTGGGGGCCGAGAGGCGATTCGTTTGACCTCCATGATTTTCTCAAGGCAATCGCAGCCGCACGCGGGACGCCCACGCAAATCATCAACGAAGACAGTGCGCTGTCGTATAACTGCCGATGCAGTGTGATGT
>JBAVML010000148.1:0-9034 GCA_049690035.1 Chthoniobacteraceae bacterium | reverse complement strand
GTGCTTCAGTCACGCCATCGGTGTAAAGAACGAGGCAATCGTCGCGCTCGAGCGAAAGGGAAAAATCGGCGGTGACTCTATTGAACACCCCCCCACTGTCAATGCCCAGCGCCATGCCGGGCGGGTTGATCTTCGTGACGGTGCGATCGCGCGCCTTGTAGAGCAGCGGCGCATCGTGGCCCGCCCGGCAGAGCGTGATCGTCGCGGTGCTTTTGTCCAGGACCGCGTAGGCCATGCTGATGAACATGTCTTCCTTGATGTCAGGAAAAAGCTGTTCATTCACCTGCCGGAGCGCGGTGGCCGGCGAGAGCTGCGAGTGCGCATGGCTGCGCAGCACGCTGCGGCACATGGCCATGATGAGCGAGGCGGGCACGCCCTTCCCTGAGACATCGGCGATGGCCACCCCGATGTGCTCGTCGTCGATGTAGATGTAGTCGTAGTAATCGCCGCTGACCTGCTGCGCGGGGATATTCACGCCGCTGATCTGGTAGCCATCGAGCTCCGGTGCGCTCGCGGGGAGAAGGATGCGCTGGATCTCGTGGGCGATCTGCAAGTCGTGGTCGAGCCGTTTTTTTTCCGCGGCTTGGGAGAAGATGATCGCGTTATACAGGGCAAATGCCGACTGCTCGACGATCGTCTTGAAGATCTGAAACTCCGCATCCCCGAATGGTTCATCGGTCCCGCCGCGCGCGACGGCGAGTACGCCGAGATTCTCGCTTCCGTAAACCAGAGGCCCCAGCATCGCGGAACTGGCCTTGAGTGGTGACCGCCGAAGCGGCGCCAGTCGAGGATCGTCTCCCGTGAGCAGGACCGGCTCGCGGCCCCGCCACGCTTCCGCGAGGAGTCCCTCGCCCGCGGCCACCGACCTCAGCCGCAGGTAGCTCTGCCAGGAAAAACCGGGCTCCTGCAGCTGGCCCTCGGGAACCTCAAAAAACGGCGGACAGCTCCGGGAGACAAAAGTAGGGCGCAACTGATGGCCACTGCGGTCGGCGATGTAGAGCGCGCCGCCGCCCGCCTCCAGAATTCGCAATGCACCCTCGACAATCAGCGCGTGCAGGTCCGACGGGCGGGCCGAATCTGACAGCGCCGTGCCGAGCCCGTGGAGAAAATCGAACACCCGCTTCTCCTCGAGCTGAATTTTTTGGTGGGCCATATTCAGCGCCACGATCACCGCGCGCTGCTTCAGGTAGATGAAATAGAACGCCGCCGCCGTAAGGGCGAAGAGAACGAAGAAAAACGCAGCCAACATCCCCGTCGGAGACTACCGGGCGAGGTGCAGATCCTGTTTCAGATACTCCAGCACGTCCTTGAACTTCGCGGCGTTTTCCGGATTGGCTTCGACGACGGCTTCGTGAGCTTCGAGCATGGTCCTCGCCTGCGCCTGTTTATCCGCCGATCCAACCGGAAGGGGGTCGTGCGCAGACTCCTGGCCGGCCGGCACGCTCGGGCCAGCTCCCATGGTGAAAAGCTGATCCAACCCGAGGTTTCCCAGGAGATCCTGATTGCGCTCGTTCAAATTGACGACCCTGAGCTGACCCTGTCCCAGTTCGCGCAAGCGCAGCGCCACTCCGGCCAGCGTGCCCATGAAGGTCGAATCCATCACCGGACAATTCTTGAGATCCACGGCAAACTCCCGGTAGCCACGGTTCACCATTTCCTTTGCAAATTCCTTCAGGCCCGTGCTGTTCAAAAAAGATCCCTTCCCCTCAACACGCACCCAAACCGTTCGGTTGGCGGTCCCGACTAGGATGGAAGGCTGGGCAGTCACTGGTTTCTATTCAGATTATCGCTACACCCCGAAAGATGCGGCGTTCGGTGATCTCCAGACGCACAGAGCATACCGTCGCTGGACAAAAAAAACATTCGCTTTCAGTTCCAGAGGAAAGACTGCGTAAGGCCGACGATTTTGTTGTTCTCGATCACCACGGCGCGCCACGCGGTCACCTTCCCCTCCTCCGTGTAATCGTCGCCGATGACTTGGAACTGCGATTGCACCGATCCATGGACCCCGGGATAGAAAAGTTCCTTCGCCTGAACAAAGGAGCCGAGGCGTTGCTGCCGGTATTCAAAGCGCACCGTCAGATCGGCTTTGCGACCCGTCCTCCAGAAGAACGTGTAATACTGGCCGTACCGCTGTTGCCGATCGAGCTGGGTCACGGCCCCGAAATTGACGTGTGACCGCTCAAAGGCAATCATCGGATCTGTCGTCGGCTTAAAGAGCTCCGGTTCGTTCAGGAAAATCTTGGTTTTACGGAATTGGATCGCGTCATCCAAGGCGAGTGGGAGTGCGACGGCTTTGTCGAGCTGCCGCGGCTGCTCCTTGCAAAAGCCCGTCGCAGCGAGCGCCAGCGACGCGAGCATCAGGAGATGTCTTTTCATTGGAGGTGGAAATTAAGCGACGCGGCGAAGCAGTGTCAACGCTCGCAACCGCAGCGGAACGTCATGTATCGAATGCTATTTTTGCGCGCCCGACGGCCGATTCAGAAAGTAGGAGTTATCATTCACAACCATGATCGACGTTCGCTACCGCCGCGGCATTCATCTTCCCGCTCACGATCTGTGGCTCGATCCCGCGGACGCGCAGGCGCTGGCCTTTGTCTCGCACGCGCACAGCGATCATACGGCGAAGCACGCGGAGGTCATCGCCAGCCCCGGCACCGCACGGCTGATGCAGGCGCGGATCGGCGGCCAGCGGCGGGAGCACATCCTGCCCTTCGGTGAGCGGCGCACCTTCCGCGATTTTGCGATCACGCTGCTCCCCGCCGGGCATATTTTCGGATCGGCGCAGGCTTTCATCGAGAGCGACGCGGGCACGCTGCTTTACACCGGCGATTTCAAACTCCGACCCGGCCTTTCCGCCGAAGCAACGGAGTGGCGCCACGCGGAGACGCTGGTGATGGAAACGACCTACGGACTGCCACGCTACCGAATGCCGCCGACGGATGATGTCGTCGCGCAGATGGTCGCATTCTGCGTCGAGGCTTTGGAGGAAGAGGCCGTGCCTGTGCTCCTCGGCTATTCCCTGGGCAAGTCGCAGGAAATCCTCTGCGCCCTGCTCGCCGCCGGGCTGACTCCGATGCTGCATGGCTCCGTTTTTCAAATGAGCGAAATCTATCGGAAACTCCAGCCCGGTTTTCCCACTGGCTACGTCCGTTACGCCGCGGGCCAGGTCGCTGGGAAAGTGCTCGTCTGCCCGCCGAGCGCCAACCGCTCGCTGATGATCACGCGGATCAAAAACCGCCGCGTCGCCGTGCTCACCGGCTGGGCGCTCGATCCCGGCGCGAAGTTTCGCTACCAGTGCGACGCGGCCTTCCCGCTCACGGATCATGCAGACTACCCGGATCTCGTCCGTTACGTCGAACTCGTCCAACCACAGCGCGTCCTCACGCTCCACGGATTCGCCGCCGCCTTCGCCGCCGATCTGCGCCAGCGCGGCTTCGAAGCGTGGGCGCTGAGCGAAGAAAACCAGCTCGAACTCAATCTCACCGCGCCACGGAAGAATGCGCAGATTGCGCAGATTGAAAAACCGCCTTTCGACTCGCAGCAATCCGCTAACTCGGCGTCGTCTGCTGCGCCCTCCGGGCTCGCCACCTTTGCAGAAGTGGGGCAGCGCCTCGCCACGACGACGAGCAAGCTGAAGAAGATCGACCTGCTCGCCGGCTACCTGCGGTCCCTCGAAGCCGCTCAGCTTCCCCTCGCCGCCCGCTACCTCACCGGCCGGGCGTTCGCGCAGAGCGATCCGCGGGTGATGCACGTCGGTTGGGCGGTCATCCGCCGCACGCTGCTCGCGGTCAGCAGGATCGGCGAGCAGCAATTCCGCGATCTCTCACGACTTCACGCCGACGCAGGCCGCACCGCCTACGAGGTGCTGCTCGAAAACACCACCCCTGGGCCGTTCACCCTGGCCGAGTCCGGCGCATTCTTCGATGAGCTCCAGCGCGCCCGCGGCCCGCTGGCCAAGGGCGCACTGCTCCAGCACCTCCTCGCCAGGCTCACCGCGCTCGAAGGCAGCTACGTCGTCAGAATCCTCACCGGCGACCTGCGCATCGGCTTGAAGGAAGGCCTCGTCGAGGAAGCCATCGCAGCCGCCTTCGACGCTCCGGCGGAAGAAGTGCGCGAGTCCAACATGCTCCTCGGCGACATCGGCGAGACCGCGCTGCTCGCTTCGCAAAAGCGGCTCGCCGAAACGACGCTCCATCTCTTTCGTCCGATCAAGTGCATGCTCGCCAGCCCCGAGCCCAGCGCCGAAGCCGTCTGGCAGCGGCTCACCGAGGAGGGCGCGCGGACCGCGTGGATCGAAGACAAATACGACGGCATCCGCGCCCAGATCCACCTCGGCGCTGGGCGGGTGGAAATCTTCTCCCGCGATCTGCGCCGGATCACGGACCAGTTCGCCGACCTCGCCCGCGCCGCTTGCGAATTCGGCCGCAGCGCCATCCTCGACGGCGAGATCGTCGCCTACGAACGCGGCCGACGGCTCACGTTCTTCGACCTGCAAAAACGCCTCGGCCGCAAATCCGGCGACGACCTTTTCCGCGGCACGACCGACGTGCCGGTGGTCTTCAAAGCCTTCGATCTCCTCTTCCTCGACAGCGAGTCGCTGCTCAAAAAACCGCTCTCCGCGCGGCGCGCTCTCCTCGGGAAGCTCGACCTTCCACCGGGCCTGGAGGCAGCGCCGATCCTCTCGGCTGGATCAGCGGAAGAAATCGAATCTGCCTTCCAGGCTGCGCGCCAGCGCGGCAATGAAGGGCTCATCATCAAGGCTCCGACGAGCCTCTACACGCCGGGCCGGCGCGGACTGGCGTGGCTGAAATTGAAGCGCGAACTCGACACGCTCGACGTGGTGGTGGTCGCGGCCGAGATGGGGCACGGCAAACGCAGCCACGTGCTCAGCGACTACACTTTCGCCGTGCGCGACGACGCCTCGGGCGAACTGCTCACCATCGGCAAGGCCTACTCCGGCCTGACCGACGAGGAGATCGAGGAACTCACCGCGCACTTCACCGCCAGCACCATTTCGCAGCGCGGACGCGTCCGCGAAGTGCGGCCGGAGATTGTGCTCGAGATCGCGTTCGACTCGATCCAGCCAAGCCCGCGCCACGCCAGCGGACTGGCCATGCGTTTTCCCCGGATCAAAGCCATCCGCCGCGACAAAACGCCGGCGGACATCGACACCCTCAGCTTTGCGCAGAGCCTCGTGGCGGCCGTGGGAGCGGCTCCACGTCGATGATCGCGAGCGTGATGTTGTCCAGCCCGCCCGCATCCATCGCGAGACCGAAGAGCGCCTCGGCCGTCACGTCCGGCGCGCGCATCAGCTTCGTGATTTCCTCGATCGCCGGGCGCGCCACCATATCCGTGAGCCCGTCCGTGCAGATGAGAAAACGCGTCGATTCAGTCGCCTTGAGCGGCTGCGTATGCACTTCGATTTCCACATGCTCGAGCCGCCCGCCCACCGCCTGCGTGAGCGCGTGCAGGTAGCCGGGGCGGATCTCCGCATCGGCCGGGAGCAGCCCCATCTCGATCAATTCCTCCGCTTCCGAATCGTCGCGCGTAAGCTGAGTCAGCTTCATTTTATCCACCCGATAGACGCGCGAGTCGCCGACGTGAAAAGCAAACAACCCGGTCGAGCCGCAGCCGATTCCCGCGACCGTCGTCCCCATTCCCGCAAACGCGGAATCGCGCCGCCCGTGATCGCACAGATCGCGATTGAGCTGGCGCAAAGTATTGCGCAGCAGCACCGGCGTCACCCGCGAGCAATCCGCCAGCGCTTCGACGACCGCGCGACTCGCTTCATG
Source organism: Chthoniobacteraceae bacterium (assembly GCA_049690035.1). Classification (GTDB taxonomy): domain Bacteria; phylum Verrucomicrobiota; class Verrucomicrobiia; order Chthoniobacterales; family Chthoniobacteraceae; genus Chthoniobacter. The sequence goes on along the minus strand of JBAVML010000148.1, from coordinate 3,239 downwards.
GCCGGCGACATGCCCGCCGATGCCATCCGCCACCGCCACGATCCACGGTCCGGACGGCCGCGCCACCAGCGCGGGCACGGCATCGCTCACCTCGGAAAGCACGCCGACCGCGAGGCAACTGTCTTCATTCTGCCGCCGCACTTTCCCCGTATGGCAAAGCCACGCGCCAGAAACCGTGTAGCGCACGGAGCGAACGTGCGAGCGGCGAGTTTTCGCGGGCGAATCTGTGGGGTTCGGAGTCAAGACGCGTCGTTAGACTAGCGGATTGCGCGCCAATGGAAACAGCGATACTTCAAGCCTCGTGGACAAAGACCTCGGCAAGATCACAGAAGCCATCCTCTCCTCCTACGCCACCGGGGGCGGGATGAACAACATCGACGGCTCGAATCTCCCGTCGAAGCGCGCCCTCGCCTCGATCTGCGAGGACCTGCTCCAGCTCTTGTTTCCCGGCTTCCACGACGCCGAGCCGATTCATTCCAAGGACCTCCGCCGCGTCACCACGCATCGCATTTACTCGATCGCCGAGCGGCTCTCCGAAGAGGTCTGCAAGAGCCTGCGCCTCGGCGAGCCGGGCTGCCCGCGCGAGCGTGCGGATGCCGTCGTCCGGCAGTTTTTGGAAACGGTGCCGCATGTCCGCTCGCTGCTGCGCACCGATGTCGAAGCCGCTTTCGAGGGCGATCCCGCGGCCGGCAGTTACGACGAGATCATCCTCGCGTATCCGTACCTCGAAGCGATCGCCATCCAGCGCTCAGCGCACATGCTTTACTGCCACCACATCCCGCTCATCCCACGGATGATGACAGAATGGGCGCACTCGCGCACTGGCATCGACATCCATCCCGGCGCGCACATCCACAGCCACTTCTTCATCGACCACGGCACCGGCGTCGTCATCGGCGAGACCTCCGTCATCGGCCATCACGTGAAAATGTATCAAGGCGTCTCGCTCGTCGCTCGCTCGCTCGCCGGCGGCCAGCAGCTCAAAGGCAAAAAGCGTCATCCCACGGTCGAAGATCACGTCACCATCTACGCCGGCACCACCATCATCGGCGCCGACACGGTGATCGGCGAAGGCTCGACCATCGGCGCCAACGTCTTCCTCACCCACAGCATCCCGCCGCGCTCGCTCGTCTTCTACGAGGAGAACCAGCTCCGCATCCTCGACAAAGACAAACGCCCCGAGGAGTGGGTGCAGGATTGGGTGATTTGAACCGAGGTCCGTGATCTATCTCGACTACAACGCCACGACCCCGCTCGCGCCCGAGGCGTTCGAGGCAATGCGCCCATTTCTCGAACGGCATTTTGGGAATCCATCGAGCATCCACGCCGCGGGGCGCGAGACGCGGGCGGCGATCGATGATGCGCGGGACCGGCTGGCACGGTTGCTCGGGGTGAAAGCACACGAGATCATCTTCACCGGCGGCGGGACCGAGTCGGACAATCTCGCGGTGATCGGCCTGGCGCGCAGCCGCGCGACGCTGGGAAAACACGTGATCACCTGCACCACCGAGCACCACGCCGTGCTGCACGCATGTGAGCACTTGCAGAAAAAGGAAGGCTTCCGCGTGACGTGGCTGCGGGTCGATCGCGGTGGGCGGGTCGATGTCCAAGAACTCGCCGACGCGCTGACGCCGGAGACGACACTCGTTTCGATCATGACCGCCAACAACGAAACCGGCACGATCCAGCCGGTGCGGGAGATCGCTACGCTTTGCCGCGAGCGAGGGGTCGTTTTTCATTGCGATGCGATCCAGTCGTTCGGAAAGGAACTCCTCAATGCCTGCGAGTTCGACGCCTTGTCGCTGGCGGCGCACAAATTTCACGGACCGAAAGGCGTGGGTCTCCTATACCTGCGCGCCGGGTTATCCATCGAACGGATGCAGCACGGCGGCTCGCACGAAAATGATCGGCGCGCGGGCACCGAAAACGTCGCCGCCATCGCCGGCATGGCGTGCGCGGCGGAACTGGCGGTGAGCAATCTCGAAGCGGAAGTGAAACGCCAGGCCGCGCTACGCGACCGGCTCTGGCACGGCATCGCCGCAGCGTTCCCCGCCGCCGTGATGAACGGCGACCCCACGCTTCGCCTCGCCAATACCCTCAACGTGAGCTTCCCCGGACTCGATGGTGAAGGGCTGCTCATGAACCTCGATCTCGCCGGCATCTGCGCGTCGAGCGGTTCGGCCTGCATGGTCGGCTCGATCCAGGCGTCACACGTCCTGTTCGCGATGGGAGCCCCGCCGGAGCAGGCAGGCGCCACGGTCCGCTTTTCCCTCGGCAAAGGGACGACGGCCGCCGAGATCGACGAAACTCTCGCGCGGCTGCCCGAGATCTTCGCGCGGCTGCAACCCGAACGCGTCTGATCATGGTGCGGCAACTCGATTTCTTCCGAAAACTTACCCGTGCGTTCCGCCCGAAATCGGAGCCAAAACCGGCGCCGACTCCCGCGCCGAAGGGCAGCGATGCGGACCTCGAAAATCACGCCCGCACCCTCCTCGCCGAGCTGGGATGCGACGGACTCGCTTCCGCCGTCCGCGTCGTCTGGAACTCCCGCATGCGCAGCACCGCCGGGATGGCCTACCCGCGCCGCGGGCTGATCACGCTCAATCCTCACCTGCGCGAATTCGGCGAGGAGGAAGTGGACCGCACGCTGCGGCACGAACTCGCGCATCTCCTTGCACATCACCGAGCTGGCCGGCGCCGCATCGCGCCACACGGACCGGAGTGGGTGTGCGCCTGCCGCGATCTCGGACTCGCGGATGAAAAACGCTGCCACGACCTGCCGCTCCCGCGCCGCAAGATGACGGCGCGCCATTTCTACCGCTGCCCGAGCTGCGAGGTGGTGCTCCACCGGGTGCGTCCGCTGCGGCGGAAATCCGCGTGCCTCGTCTGCTGCCGCCGGCACAATCGCGGCGGCTACGATGAGCGCTTTCGCTTCCAAAAAATCGCGCCACCCGCGTGAAACAAAAAAGACACGGCGCGATGCCGTGTCTTTTTCTCCGTGCGGCCTCGCGGGCCGCAGCGCTGAAATTTATTTCGCCGCCTTCTCCTCGATGTATTTCACCACGTCGCCCACCGTCTGGAGCTTCTCCGCGTCTTCATCGGGCACCTCGACCGAAAATTCCTCTTCAAAGGCCATGACGAGTTCCACCGTGTCGAGGGAATCGGCGCCGAGATCTTCGATGAACGAGGCGGTGGAAGTCACCTGCTCAGGGTTCACACCGAGCTGCTCGACGATGATA
>JBAVML010000147.1:0-6924 GCA_049690035.1 Chthoniobacteraceae bacterium | reverse complement strand
GGTCTAAACGACCGCGCCGTCGCCCTCCGTCGAGACCAGCAAGGTGGAAACCACTCCCGTGGAAAAGGCTCTCACCAAAGCGTCCGCCGCGACCACGTTGCCGAAGGCAACTCCTACACCGAAAGCGACGCCCGCCCCGAAAAGCAAGCCGCCGACCAAGGGCGCCACCTCCGTCGTGCCCGCCGCGACCCCCGCGCGCAAGGCGCCGGTCGCGCCATCCTCTGATGCCGACACGGATGCGCAGGAGAAGTATCGTTACGAGGTCGCGAAGAACAAAGCGCTCGAAGATGCCGAAGTGCAGAAGTTGAAGGAGAAAGCCGATGGCGCTCCGACCGACGAGGAGGCGCGCAAGGCACAGCGGGCCTACAACAAGGCGCTCTTCAACAAAATGCGGAGCATCGATAGCAGCATCAAGGATCGCGCCGATCGCATCGAGTCCGCGATCATGAAGCGCCTGGATACCGCCGAGTAACCTAGACTAATTCGGCGATCTGCACCGCATTGAGCGCCGCGCCTTTGAGGAGTTGGTCGCCGGCGACCCAGAAGGCGAGGCCATTCTCCAGCGCGCAGTCGCGGCGGATGCGGCCCACCTGGCAGTCGTCCTGTTCGGCGGCGTAAAGCGGCAGCGGATATTCAGCTTTTGACGGCTCGTCCACCACGTCGAGCCCCGGCGCTTTGGCGAGCACGGCGCGGGCTTCCTCGACGGAAACGGGCCGGGTAAATTCCGCATTCACCGCGACGCTATGTGCGCGATAGACGGGCACGCGCACGCAGGTCACCGAGGCTTTGAAATCCGGGTGATGCATGATGCGCCGGCCTTCGTTTTGCATCTTCATCTCCTCCTTGGTGTAGCCATCTTCGAGAAAGCTATCGACGTGCGGGAGGACGTTGAACGCGATCTGGTGCGGATAGATTTTCTTTTCCACCGGACGGCCGGCGGCGATCGCCTCGACCTGCTGCCGCAATTCCTCGATCGCCTGCGCGCCGGTGCCGCTGACGGCCTGGTAGCTGGCCGCCCACAGGCGCGTCACGCCGAAGGCCTGGTGCAACGGATACAGTGCCATGAGCGTGATCGCCGTGGTGCAATTTGGGTTCGCGATGATGCCGCGGTTTTGCTTGATGTCGGCGGCGTTGATCTCCGGCACGACGAGCGGCACGTCCGGGTCCATGCGGAAGGCACTGGAATTATCGACGACGACCGCGCCCGCCTGCGTGGCGAAAGGCGCGTACTTGCGCGAGATGCCCGCGCCGGCGCTGAAGAGCGCGATGTCCACGCCGGCGAAGGACGCTTCCGTCAACTCCTCCACCAAAATCTCCTCGCCCTTGAACGGCAGCGTCTTGCCCGCCGAGCGCGCGCTGGCGAGCAGCGTCAGCTTGCCCACGGGAAACTTCCGCTTCTCCAGGGTCTTCATCATTTCGATGCCGACGGCTCCGGTGGCTCCAACGATGGCGACGTGCAGGTTCTTGCTCATAAAATGGGGCGCGCACTTTATTGATCCACCGTCATATTGCAAACTCGCCTCCGCATGAAAATCCGCGTCCACATTCCGTCCCAGACTCTCGACCTCATCGACGACGCTGGCGAATGCATTCGCTGCTACGCCATTTCCACCTCGCGCTTCGGCGTCGGCTGCGAACCCGGCAGCCACAAGACGCCGGCGGGCGCCTTCCGCATCGCGGAGAAGATCGGGGACGGCGCCGCGCCTGGCGAGATTTTCATCAGCCGCGAGCGCACCGGGCAGTTCGGGCAGGAAGGTGACGAGAAGGACCACGTGCAGACCCGCATTTTGTGGCTCGATGGCCTCGAACCGGAAAACGCCAACACCAAAGAGCGCTACGTTTACATCCACGGCACGAACGCCGAATCGCAGCTCGGAACCCCGGCCAGTTACGGCTGCGTGCGGATGACGAATCTCGACGTCATCGATCTGTACGATCGTGTGCCGGTCGGCGCAGCGGTCGAAATCGAGGCCTGACGGAAGCGCTTATCTCACTGCTTTAACAGCCAAACAGGCCAGCAGGGGGGAAATCCGTGCCGATCCGATGGGAGATCGAATCTCACAGGCCGTCGCCGCTCAGTGAAGTTGGCCAGAGATTCCGGTGCTTGCAGTGCGCGGGCCGCGGCGATAAAACGCTGCGGTGAGTGCAGCAAAAACGGAGGACGAATGCAGGCGCGCCGGCGCGATCAAGCGCGGTGGCCGGATCTCGTTCATCACCTTCGACGCAACGAAGGCCGAAGGAGGTTACAGCCTCGAGCCCGTCGATCTCGATTCCCTCGATCGCCTGTAATTTCGCGCCGTGGTCACGCCGCAAACGGAAGTCATCGCCACCCTCGCCGAGCGCGAACTTTTCCGCGGCGTCCTTCCGCCGGGCGAGTATCTCATCGGACGCGACGGCACCGCGCACATTTCCCTCGAGTCGGACAAAGTCTCCGGCCGCCATGCGCTGCTCACGCTCAGTTATTTCGAGTGGATGATCGAGGATCTCCAGAGCACCAACGGCACGCGCGTCGCGGGCAAAACCATCGCCGCGCCGACCGCCATTTTTCCTGCGCAGGAGATTCGCGTCGGCAACATTCACCTCCAGCTCCGCCGCATGCGCGTGGAGGATGCCGATGAATCACTCGCGCCGCAGACCGAAGTGCTCCGGCACTACCTTCCCACGGAAGTGCGCGGCGACCGGAAATACCTCGTGCGCGGCGTAATCGGCGTCGGCGGCATGGGCATGATCCTCGAGGCCGAGGACGCCGCGACGCGCCGGCGCGTCGCGATGAAAATGCTCCAGCCGGGAGCGTCCGTGGAGGCGGTCGCGCGGTTCATCGAGGAAGGTCAGGTCACCGCGCAACTCGAGCATCCCAACATCGTTCCCGTCTATGAGCTGAACGTGAACGAACTCGATAATCCGTTCTTCGTCATGAAGCTCGTACGCGGCGAATCGTTGCAAAACGTGCTCCAGCGTCTCCGCCTCGAGCACACCGCGACGCAGGAGCGTTATCCGCTCGTCGAATTGCTCGCCATCCTCGCGCGCATCTGCGATGCGCTCGCGTTTGCCCACTCGAAAGGCGTCGTCCACCGTGACCTCACGCCCGGCAATATCATGCTCGGCGATTTCGGCGAGACGCTGGTCATGGATTGGGGCCTCGCCAAGCCACTCGGTCGCCACGCAGGCGAGGCGCCTTCCAGCATCCGCACCATGGTCACGAGTTCGCGGCGGGAAGACATCGGCGGGATTGGGACGCTGGAAGGGACCTCTCTCGGCACACCGCAATATATGCCGCCGGAGCAAGCGTCCGGACGCTCGCATGCGGTCGATGCCCGCGCCGATGTTTACTCTCTCGGTGCGATTCTCTACGCCATGCTCACCCTGGAGCCGCCAGTCGATGGCGCCAGCACCGTCGAGATCCTCGCGAAGATCGTGGAGGGCCGGATTCTTTCTCCGTCTGCGATGATCGGAAAACGCCCACCGACGCATTTGCCGAAAGGCAAAATCCCCGCGCCGCTCGAAGCTCTCGCGACCAAGGCGCTCGCCCTCGACCCCGCCGATCGGCCCGCCAGTGTCCGCGAATTCCAAGAAGAACTTCGCCGCTTCCAACTCGGCGAACCGCGGGCAATGGGCTCCGGCTTGCGCGGAATTTTCGGGCGTGAAAAAGCAGAGCCACGGCGCTCGTGAACTGGCAATGATGCGACGCTCTGTGCTGACTCTCAATTCCGGGTCATTTTTTCGATGAAGGCGCGCATTTTGTCCGGTGATGGCGAGGTGCTCGGCGTCTTCGATTTGCGCGAAGGCGAATACGTCATCGGCAGCCTTCCGCCGGCGAGGTTGCTGATCGAAAGCGAGTCGGTCGCGGCGACTCACGCGCGGCTGAAGGTGGGAGCGTACGGAGCGGAGGTGGAAGATCTCGGGAGCGGACGCGGGACGATGCTCGACGGTGTGCCTGTGGTCGGCTCGCCAGTGATCGCGAGCGGGGCGCGGATCACGGTGGGGGATTTTGCCGTCGAGGTTTGGAATCCGGATTTCGAGCATCCGATGAGTGGGCGTTACCGGGTTGGCTCGGTGGTGGCCAAAGGCGCGATGGGCGTGATCCGACGCGCGCGGGAACAAAGCACCGGACGCGAAGTGGCGATGAAGCAGATGCACGGGGAACTCGAGACGCGCGATGCCGCGCTCGCCGCGCGCTTCGTGCAGGAGGCGCGGATCACCGCGCACCTCGAGCACCCGAACATCGTGCCCGTTCACGACGTCAGCCCCGGCGCGGAGGGCTCGCGCTTTTACACCATGAAGATGGTGCGCGGAATCTCGCTCGAAGAAGTGCTCGCGAAGATCGAAGCCCGCGAGGCAGCCGCGCTGCGGTCTTATCCGTTGGAAAATCTCCTCACCATTTTCCAAAAAGTCTGCGACGCCGTCGCCTTTGCGCATTCGCGCGGCGTGATCCACCGCGACCTGAAGCCGGCCAATATCATGGTCGGTGAATACGGCGAAGTGTTGGTCATGGATTGGGGCCTGGCGAAGCTCGGCGGTGAAGCCGGAAGCACGCTGGCGGGCGCTCCGGGGAGCGTGTTGGACGAGGCTGCCGCGGGCGCCACGCTGGCCGGCACGGTGATGGGCACGCCGCACTACATGTCGCCGGAGCAGGCGGGCGGAAATCTGGAGATGCTCGATGAACGCAGCGACGTGTATGCGCTCGGCGCGATTCTCTACGAACTGCTCACGCTCCGCACTCCGGTGGAAGGAGAAGGGGCGCGCGAGGTTTTGGGCAAAGTGCGCGCGGGAAAAATCGAGCCGCCGCTCGTGCGGGTGGGGACCACGGTGCTGCCGCATCTTCCCGGAGGGCGGCCTCCGGCGTCCCTCTCCGCGGTGGCGATGAAGGCGCTCGCGCTCGCGCCGAGGAGCCGCTACGCGAGCGTGCCCGAGTTGCAGGCGGAAATCCGCGCCTTCCAGAGCGGCTTCGCGACTGGGGCGGAGGAAGCATCGGCGCTTCGGCAGTTTACGCTGCTCCTCCAGCGGCATCGGGGTGTGGCCACCGCGATCGCGGCGAGCGTGCTGCTTCTTGCCGCGCTGAGTGCGCTCTATACCGCGAGCGTGGTGAGGGAAAAGAATCGCGCGCAGGCCAGCGAGCTGCGCGCGACGCAGAACGAAGAGGCTGCGCGCCTGAGCGCAGCCTCTGCGCGGCAAGCCCAGGCCACCGCCGAGACGAATGCCCAGCTCGCGCGCGAGAGCGAAGCCAAAGCGGCGGCGAGCGCCCAACTCGCGCAGGAGAAAGAAGCCGCCGCACGGCTCGCCGAGGAGAAGGCCAAAAGCGCCCTCGCCGACATGCTCACCGCGCAGAATCGCACCGCTCGCGCCGAGCAGGAGCGGACGCTCGCCGAATCCAGCGCGAAGACCGCCGAGGCCGAAAAACAAATGGCCGCCCAAGCCGCGACGGCGGCAAAGGCGGAGACCGAGGAAGCGCGCAAAACGAAGGCTTCGCAACGCATCGCGGCCCTGCCCGCGGAGACCGATGCGGCGGCGCTGCGCGGCGATGCGGGCACGGTGCTGGTGAACTCCATTTTTCTGCTCGACCGCGAGACCGACCCCGAGCGCGTGACTTTGCACCGCAGGCGCATCGGCGCGGCGCTGCAGCAGATGCCGCGGCTGCTCTACCTGCGCGAAGATGCGCAACTCGCACGGATTTCGCCCAATGGTGCGACCGGCGTTTTCTTCGAGGGAGCGAAAGGCACGCTGTTCGATCCGGCGACCGGTCAGCCCATCGGGCCTTCGCTCAAACACGGGATCAAAGGCACCGCGGAAGCAGCCGAGTTCGGGAACGATTCGCGCCTCCTCCTGACGGCCGGCACCATTTCGCCGGGCCAGCCGGGCGTCTGGGTCTGGGAGGCGGCGACGGGCCGCGAACTGCCGCTGCCCCGCTGGCGCTACGAGGGAAATCTGGAGAGTTTCCTGCCTTATCCCGATCACTCGCGCATCCTCACGGTGCACGCGGCGCCGAAATCCAAACTCAAGGAATTCAATCTCTGGTTTATGGACGGCACGACTCCGACGGCGCGGCTCAAGAGTCCGACGATCGAAGGCCTCGTTTCGGCGCTCGTGCCCCTTCCGCGCACGAACCAATTTTTTCTCCAGAGCTTCACCAACGCGGCCGGGGATCGGTCCGGTTTTCTCCACTCCATCGTGCCGGGATCGTCCACGCTGCGCTGCGATCCGCTGCGCAAGCCGGCGTTGGAAGCGGCGGCCGCGATCAGTCCCGATGCGTCGCGCGCCGTGCAATTCACCACCCGCCAGCTCCGCCTCGCGGAAGCGCCGCCGCCCGATCCGAGCGGCCACAGCGCCGGCCCGCAAGTGCTCAGCTTTCCCAAAGGCGCGAGCGCTGGCGGCGTCCCGGTGCGCACGCTCGTGGGTGAACCTCAGGAGTTGCTCGATGCCGCGACGGGCAAGGCGATCGGGCGCGCGCTCGCGGGTGGAGCTTCGGTTTTCAGTCCCGATTCGAAGTGGCTGCTCGTGGCCGACGGCGAGCGCGCCTTTTTGCACCACGCGCTCGATAATGATGCCGGCCTCAGCTTCGAACTGGCGCTCCCGGCGCGGGCGGCGACGCTGGCGTTCAGCGCGGATTCTTCGCGGGCGATCATCGTTGCGGAAGACGGCAGCGTGAGCCTCTGGAGCACCAAAGCCGGGCGCCGCGTCTGTCCGGATGTGCTCTGGCCCGCGGAGGTGAAAGAGACTTCGACCAGCGAGTCCGCGCGTTTTCTTTTTCTCACTGGGCGCGGGGTGAGCCTGTGGGACACGGCGCCGCCGGACCCGCGGCCGCCGGTCAATTTCAACAAGCTCTCGACGAATGCCGTGTGGGTCGCCGGGGACGGACGCTACGCCGTCGCCATTCCTCCGAGCGCCATCCCGCCATCAACCAAGGGCAACGCGACGGCGGTCCCGGCG
>JBAVML010000146.1:0-2174 GCA_049690035.1 Chthoniobacteraceae bacterium | reverse complement strand
AAAACCACGGCGTCGTGGTCGGCGGCACGTGCCTTTCGCACGCCTTCCAGCGGTTCGAGGCGTTCGAGTTTGCTGCGAAAACGGTGATCAAGGGCCGGCAGATTGGCGGGGTCCGCTACCTGACTGCGGCACAACTCGAACAGGCTCACACCCGCAGTGTCGCGCTCGAATCCTTCCAGCCCGGTCCGCCCACGGCCAATGAACAGGAGTTGCGACGGCAATTACATCTGTTTCTGCGTCGCGGCTGCCGGCAGCGTCTCTTCATCAGCACCGAAGGCAGTTTCTCCGCGCGACTCGGCGACGATTCGTTCCTCATCACGCCGACCCAACAAGACCGCGAGTCACTGGAGATCTCCGACTTCGTGCTCGTCCAAGGTGACCGGCGCGAGACCGGCAAGAAGGCCAGCCGCGCCGTCTTCGCGCACCAGGCCATCTATCGCAAGCATCCGCACGTGCAGGCCATTGTCTTCGCGCATCCAGTCAACGCCACCGCTTTCAGTGTCACCAACTCGCCCTTCGATACCCGGACGATCCCCGAAAGTTACGTATTTCTCCGCGATGTACAGCGCGTGCCCTACGGCGTGCAATACCGGCACGACGGCAGCATTGCCGATTTCGTGACCGCCGCCGCCCCGGCGGCCATTCTGGAAAATGACGGCGTGCTGGTGACCGGTTCCAGCGTGCTGGACGCCTTCGACCGGCTCGAAGTTCTCGAATCCACCGCTGAAGCGGTCATCAATGCAAACGCCCTCGGTGAAGTGTCGGCGATGCCGGAGGCGGTGATCCGCGAACTGTCTGAAGCATTCAGGCTCGGGTAACACCGGAGACCGCAAGCCACGACACTCGGGGGGAAGTGATGTTAGAAAAGCGAACCTATTTTATGCCGGCCATGAGTACGATTCGGCCGTGCGTGCTGCAAGGAGTCGGCACGGAAATCAAGTCGCTTGGTTGCGCCAAAGCGATTCTGGTGACCGCACTCATCGCCGCCCTGCTGATCGCCCCGCCAGCCGCGCTCCACGCCGCGGATACGACGGCAAGGCCCAACATCGTTTATATCGTCGCCGATGACCTCGGCTACGGCGAACTCGGCTGTTACGGCGGGAAGGACATTCCAACGCCGCACCTCGATGCGCTTGCCGCAGGCGGAACGCGTTTCACCAGCGCGTATGTCACCGCGCCGTTTTGTGCCGCATCGCGGGCGGCGTTGATGACGGGGCGCTATCAGACGCGGTTCGGTTTTGAGTTCAATCCCATCGGCGCGAAAAATGTGGCGCCCGGCATCGGCTTACCGGTGGCGGAGAAGACCATCGCCGACCGTCTGCGCGATGCGGGCTACGCGACGGGATTGGTGGGCAAATGGCATCTCGGTGGCACGGCGGAGTTTCATCCGCAGCGGCGCGGCTTTGATGAGTTCTTCGGTTTTCTGCACGAGGGTCATTTCTATGTGCCGCCGCCGTGGCAGGGCGTCACGACCTGGCTGCGCCGAAAGACACTGCCCGATGGCGGCCAGGGCCGTTGGACTTCACCTGAGGGTCGCATCGTGTGGAGCACACATCTCGGCCACAACGAACCCGAATACGACACGGACAACCCGCTGTTACGTAGCAGCCAGCCGGTGGATGAGAAAGCGAATCTCACGGACACCTTCACGCGGGAAGCCTGCGACTTCATCAGGCGGCATCGCGCACAGCCGTTCTTCCTCTACCTCGCTTACAACGCCGTGCACAGCCCGATGCAGGGCGCGGACGACCACGTGAAGAAGTTCACGCACATCGAAGACATCCAACGCCGCATCTTCGCCGCGATGCTCGCCCATCTCGATGACAGCGTGGGCAAGGTGCTCGCCCAGCTCCGCACGAGCGGCGTCGAGGAAAATACGCTCTTAGTGTTCCTCAGCGACAACGGCGGACCAACCAAGGAGCTCACGTCCACCAATGCCCCGTTGCGCGGCGGCAAGGGCGAACTGTGGGAAGGCGGCATTCGCGTACCGTTCATCGTCTCGTGGAAAGACCACATCCCGGCCGGCCGGGTCATTGATGCTCCGGTTGCTTCGATGGACGCGACGGTTGCCGCATTGGAACTCGGCGCCGCAGGATCGGGCGATGTGAAGCTCGATGGCGTCAGCTTCATGCCTTTGCTGACCGGCAAGACGACCGAAATGCCTCAGCGCACCC
>JBAVML010000145.1:0-7270 GCA_049690035.1 Chthoniobacteraceae bacterium | reverse complement strand
GCCCGGATGATGAACTTTCGTCACCGTATGCACGTTCGTGGTGGCTGGAGTGGCTGACCGTGGAGGAAACACCAAGTCAAACTTCGGTCGGCGAGCGCCCCTAGTGGCGGAACGTCTTCGGCTCCTCGGGATGAATGACCTGTCCCATCAGCCCGGCGATCAATTTTTGGGGAAGGATCTTGCCCATGACGAGGGCAACTTCGTGACGATTCATGCTTTTCGATTCTGCGTGCGGTTGATCGGTGCTTCAATCCTTCCACGCGATCTTCAAGATCGCGAGGTCGAGACGGTCATCGCTGGTAAAGACTTCCGTTACTTCATCCCCTTTGCCCTCGCTCGTTTCTTCATGAATGCGGCGCGCCTCCCCCGACGACCGCCACCGAATGTCAGCGACGCTCTTCCCCGGCGGGGCCTCCGCTTCCACAGCGCGGGCGTGCTCGATCGCCAACGGGACACTAGGGATCGCCGCAAGAAATCGGAGGTGAAACATGACCGCGACTGTGCCTCACTTTCCCGCTGAAGAAACGTCTTTGTCTTCGGACGGAGAGACTCGCGCTCGCGGTCACTGAAAAAGCTGGAGATGACTGCGCCGCGGGAGGGGTCGGCGTGGTGTTCGCGACATCCGGCAGTCGGTCGGCCAGAAACCTGCGCGAGTAGTTTGAACGCTACTCCCACGGAGAATGCTTGAATATCGAGTCGGGTTTTTTCATCCTCCCCAGCGCCGCCGCGATGCTATTTTCCAAACTTCTCAGCCTCTTGATCCTCTCCGTGTCCGTAGGAATTGCGTGCGGTGCCGAATCTGCGTCGATGGACGCGGGCCTGGGTGGTAACGACTTCTCGCCGGTCGTCCAACCGCTGCCAAATCAGGTCGTCAGAGCGTTGCCCGGCCAAATCGTGAAGCCGTTGCCGGGACAATTGGTTTCCCTGCTTCCCAGCCAGGTTGTGCGCCCCTTGCCCGGGCAGGTGGTTTCTGCACTGCCGGGCCAGGTCGTGAGCCCCTTGCCCGGACAGGTCAGGAACCGGAAGCTGGCTTGGACCATCAACCTTTCGAAGGCTGAAGCTTTTCGGGTCGCGGTAGCCGCTGCTCCGCGCTCGTACGCGGACGCCGCGGGGCGGTGAGAATTCAAGAGCACGACCGCGAACGCCGGCAGGCCTAACACGCGGGCTGGAATATCCCGAACGCCGCCCCCTGCGGATCTTGCACAATGGCGATGTGGCAGACTTTCGGGATTTCGAAAGCATTGATCAGCGCCCGGGCGCGGGCCGCCTCCGTTCCTTAAGCGCCGCCGCGCTGATCAACGCAATTCCAGTCAACTCCAAAGCTCGATTCATTCTCAAGCCCAGGATCGTGGTATGGAGAAACACATCGACGGGATGAAAGGAAATCGCCCGGACTACCATGAGCGTCAGCAGGAGCAACGAGCCCGCTACAAGTAGGCGGTGGCTTGCCCAGAACGTGTGGAATCGCAGCACCAGCCAGCAACCGACAATCCCGGCCCCAGCGAGCACGCCCACCACCGACCATTCCTGCAAACCCTGCCGGTGCCCGTACCAGCCTTGGCGCTCGAATGCGACGCGTCCGAGATCCGTCAACAATGAGTGCAGGTAGAGCTGCTTGTTGACGCAAAGACATGCCATTAGGACGGTGACCGCGACCCAGAGCGTGCTGACTCGCTTTTGACCTCCGGAATCGCGCCCTTCCGTGCGCCGAGCGGCCAATGCAGCTAACGCAGCTCCGACGGCGTATGCGACGACGGTGAGCCATCCCATAAAAGTAGGATCGGCGAACGATGGCTGCCAGCGTAACTCCGGAATGAAGTTCATTCGTGTTCGAAAAAAGCGAGTCCAGCATGGCGTGTGACGCGCGACACGCAAGGAACGGGGACGACAGGGCGATATTCAAAGGTACCTTGCACAAGGCTGTGACCACACCGCCCCGCCAGTGACAACTGCGGATTCGATTGAGCAGTTTCACGGACAGATGAAGCAGCGGTTTCTGACCTGAGCATTCGCGCATCTGCATCTCGAAGCATCGTGATCCTACCTTGCGCGACGGGGACCACTTACAGACCTTCTGTGTGTCACGCGCTCGCCCGTGTCAGGCTGTCACGCAAATCACGCAGCTCCAATGGAAGTTGGAGCTTAAGTGAGCTGGCCTAACCGCTAGTCTTCAGCCTCATGAACCGCCGCGTGACTCCGTTCCCTGCGGGCAGCGTGACTTTGATCTGCTGCGTCACTCCGTCGTCCGAGACGATCACCGGCGCGGTCACGCCGGCTGTGCTCCAGCTTCCCGAGGCGAGAGTGTCGCTCCATTCGACGATGAAGAGCAAATCCGTAGCGGCTTTGTTTTTCGTGTAGGTGAATTCCAGCGTGCTCCCGTTTTTCACGATGGCCTGCGGAACGCTGTCGCTCGTGTGAGGGTTCATGTGTGTCGCGTATTCGATGAGATTCGGGATGCCGTCACTGTCGCCGTCAGCGGTGTCGAGACCCGCGCCCGAATTCAGGATCGAGCCGAAATTCGCGAAGCGCCATTGCTCGATGGGCGTCGTGATGAGCGTGAGCACGATGTCATTACCGGTGTCGGCGTTGTAGTTGATGCGGAAGGTGTAGCCCTCCGCTGTCACGAACGTGCTGTTCTCGGCTTTGCCGGAAAAGGTGGTGGTTGTCGTCGCCGTGCCCGCCTTGTTGAGGATCGTGAAGCTGCTGCCGGGGGCGAGATTCGCAGCCACGATCACCTCGAGCGCGCCGCCGAGGGTGACGCTGCCGCCTACGGTGAGCTGATCGTATTGCGTGCCGGCAGTCGGGCCATCAATATGCACTTGGAAAACGGAGCCGGCGGGCAAGGACACGCTGCTCGTGGTGCTGGCGAGACCTCGTGGCGCGAGCGTGGCGGCGCCGACGTTGATCGCACTGGTGATGCTGCCGCTGAGCGCGAGTTTGCCGGCGCTCACGGTCGTTGCGCCGGTGTAGGTATTGATGCCGCCGATTTCCAAAGCGCCGGTGCCGGACTTGTTCACGCCGGACGTGCCGTTGATGCTCGCGACGTTGAGCAATCGGCCGCTGGAAAAGGTGAGCGATCCGAGGTTGTTCGTCGCATCGCCGATCGCGCCATTCGTCATGTCGAGCGTGCCGCCATCGAGCGTGAGTGTCTCGGTGCCGCCCAGCGATGTGATATTTCCGCCGACGGTGAGCGTGCCGCCGAGGATGCTAAGATTCGCGGTGCCGCCAGCCGTGTGCGTCATCTCTAGATTGCCAGTCACATTCACGGAGCCGCCGCTGATTTCGAGAGTGCCCGTGGTCGGAAAGGACGCGGAATTCACGCTCTGATAGCCGAGATACAGCGCGCCGATGGTTAGCGCGCTCGTGTTGCCGGTGCCCGCGCCGATCTTGAAAATGCCGAACGTCGCCGGACTGCTGCTGCCGCCGTTTGCCGTCTGGTAGCCGACGTAAAGATTCGTGACCGCGCCGGTGACGACGCCATTCGTGAAGTCTGCGGTGCCGGTGTGATCGTAAGTGCTGCCGGTGTCGGTCTTCACGCCGACATACATGTTCGCGACCGCAGCCGTAGCGCCGGTGCCAGCAAGCAGGAGTGAGCCGGAGGTGATGCCGCTGTTCCATTTCAACGTGCCCGCGCCGCTCGCATTCAGGTCCTGCGTTTCGCCGATCGTGATCGTGGTGGCGTGGATCTGATTCGCGCCGCTGCCGAGATAGACGGTGGATTGCGTCTGCCCGGCGACGCCACCGTTCATGTCACCCACGCCGAAGCTCGTCGCGTAGATGCTGCTGCTCGGCGCGAGGTAAGTCGTGTTGATGCCGTAGTCCTCGTAGTTCGCGGTCTGCGCGGTGTAGTAGCCGGTTTGAAAGGTGGCCAGCGCCGCGCTGCTCGTACCAGCGGTGAAGGTCGCGACATTGCGCAGGTCGAGCCTGGTCGCGCGGGTGGACGATTGGGTGGCGTTGTTTTTGCCCACGATAAAGTTGCCCGTGCCCGTCACGCGGAACGTCGAGTTCGCGACGAAACCAGATGGATTGAAGATGAGGCCCGCGCCATCATTGGCGTTGCTCGGCGTGGTGGAAATGTCCACGGCTCCATTCACGGTGAATGTCTTTCCGGAGCTGATGGACACAGCATTCGCGGCCGGTGCACTGGTCCGCACGGTGAGGCCATTCGCGGTGAAGTTGCCCGCTTCCAGCGTGCTCACATTCGCGCCGCCGTTAGTCGCGCCGAAGGTGAGCGAGGCGAGTGCGGTGCTTTGATCCACCGCATAGCGCAGACCGCCGCAGTCGAGCACGATGCTGCCGCTCATCGTGTTGTTCGCGCCGAAGACGATCTTCATCGCGCCGCTCTTGGTCAGCGCACCCGCGCCGCTAACGATCCCGTTGAGTTGCAGATCATCCGTGCTGCTGCCGCCGATGGCGGTCGCGGCGCTGAGCGCGATCGGCGCGGTGATCGTGTAGGCGATGCCGTCCCCATTCGCGCTCAATGTTCCGCCGCTGGCAAAGGTGAGCGTCCCGCCGGTGATGCTGGTGCTGCCGCTGCCGGTGCCACCCAGCGTGAGCTTTTGCAGCGTGAAGCTGCCGAGATCATTATTCGCCGCGATGTTGCCGGCCGGTGTGAGGTCGGTGAAAAACTCGAGCCGCGTCACCGCATTGCTCGCCGGCGCCGCGCCGAGTTGCCAACTGCCCGCGCTGCTCCACGCGCCGCTGCCCAGCCGATTCCAGATGAAGGTCGGCACGCTCGCCGCGCTGGTCGGATCCGTGCCTGCATTGAACTCCACGGCATTGCTCACGCCGTCGCCATCGGGGTCCGCATTGGGTCCATTGATCGCCGGGTTGCTCACGCCCGGCCAATTCGCGGCCTGCCATGCGGCAAAGCTCGCGGGAACGCTACCGACCCTCACCGCGAGATCGCGCGCCGCTTCACCGATCGCATTCGTCGCGGTCAGGCGCAGTACGTAGTTCCCCACGGCGGAAAAACTCACGCTCGTGCTCGGACTCGCCGCGTTCGCAAACGTGGCGCTGCCCGGTCCGCTGACCGGACTCCAGCCCGTGCTCGTGGCGGAGGAGACGACCCCATTCAAATACAGCGGGAAGCTTAAACCCGCATCGGTGTTCGAGCCTGGGTCGATCGTCGGCAAGGCGTTCGCTCCGACGACCGACGGCGCGACATCCACGATCAAATCGCGGCTGCGGCTCACCGCTTCATTCGTCGCCGTGCAGCGCAGCGTGTAGCTGCCGGGATCGCTGAACGTCGCGACCGTGTCCGCCGCGCTCGCATTCCCAAACGTGACCGTCCCCGCGACAAATCCATCGTCGCCCGGCACCACGCTCCACACATAGCTGGTCGTGCCACCGCCCGCCGCCGTGGCCGTGATGCGCAAGCGCGACTCCGCGTTTGGCAGCGCGGCCGGATTGGCCGTCGGTTGGGTAATGGTGACGATCGGTTCGTCGATGATCGGGAAGCCGGGGAGGGGCGTCCACACGAGATTCACGCCGCTCGCGGTGTGCTGGAGCGAAAACGCTCCGTAAGTCGCGGTGGCGTGGCCCGCAGAATCCCCACTCACCGTTCCGAGCGTGAAGCTGCCCGTCAGCGCATTGCAGGTGAGCACCGGCCAGGTGCGCGGGCTGCGCCAAAAGCTCAGCACATAAGTCGTGTCGCTGCCCGGTCCGTTGAGCACCACGTCCAGCTTCGCGCCGGCCGTGACGCTCACGTTACCGGCGCAAACGGCGCGGTCGCTGACCAGCGCGTTCGTGCCGAGTTCGCATTGCAGGCGGCTCGCGTTGCCGAACGAGAGCGTGCTGCCGAAGTTCATCGTCCCCATGCCATCGCCCGGCGCGAGCGTGCCGGTGATCGTCGTCGCCGCGCTGAGCGTGCCATTGCCAGCCAGCGTCGCGCCTGCGGAGACGGTCACCGCGCCGGAAGTGTGCGGCCCATTGATCACGAGCTTGCCCGCGCTCACGGTCGTGGGGCCGGTGAAGGCGTTGCTGCCGTTGAATGTCCACGTGCCCGTGTCGTTCTTCGACACCGTGCCGAGCGTGTTCGTCGTTGAGCCGTCGAGGATGTTGCCATTGATCACGCCGTCGCCCGCGCCGCGCAGGTCGAGCCCGCGCCCGGTCGTGTTCGGCGCCACATTCCCAGCGATGGTGAGGACGCCCGCGAGTGAGGTAATCCGCGTGCTCCCCGCGCCGCCGGCGAGCGTCACGGTGCCCTCGATGAGATTGCTGCCCGCTTCATTGAAGATCGCGCCGTTCGGGTTGCTCGTGATGATGCTGAAGGACGCGGGCAAATCGATCGGCCCGGCAGAACCGTCGAGCCGCAGCGCAGCGGTCGAGCTGGTGGCGGTGATCGTCTTCGTGCCCGTGCCGAGCTGCCCGGCATCCGTGATCCGCAGTGACCCGCTGCTGATACTCACCGCGCCGGTGAAGCTGTTGTCGCCCGTGAGATTCACTACGTCCGTCAGCGCCACGCCGCTGATCGTCAGTGACCCGCTGCCGCTGATGTCGTTCGGGACATCGAGCGTGCCGGTGCGGTCAAACCGCAGTCCGCCGTTGTTGATCACCGGACCGGAGCCGAGCGTGCCGGTCGGACCGTCGTTGCCGATCTGGAGCGTGCCCGCGCTGATCGTCGTCGTGCCGGCATAGCTGTTGTTCCCGGCGAGAACGAAGCTGCCGCTGGAAGAAGTGCGCGTGAGCCCGCCGGTTCCGTCGATGCTGCCGTTGAAAACAAACCCGGCACCGCCCGTGCAATTGAACGTCACATCGGCATCGAACGTGATCGCGTTCGCGATGTTGTAGCGGAAGCCCGCGGGCGTGCCGGAGAGCGTGAGCACGGGCGCCACGGTGCCATTGCTCACGAGCTTCAGCGGCGAGCCGTCGATGTTCACCACCGCCGTCGTCGCGCCGGTTCCGCCGAGCGTGAGCCGGTTCAACTGCGTCGGGCTCGCGAGATCGTTCGTCGCCTGGATCGTCGTGGCGGCGAGCGTCTGGCCGTTGAAAAACTGCACGTCCGCACCGCGCCCGCTGGCCGGCGCGACATTGCCCTGCCAATTCCCTCCCGCGCTCCAGCTCCCGCTCGCGGTGCTCGTCCAGTTCGTCACCACCGGCGTCGCGCCGATCGCGATCGTCGCGGCACTGCTCGTCGCGCCGTCGGCATCGGTCGCGGTGTAGGTGAAACTTTGCGAGCCGACAAAGCCGGGCGTCGGCGTAAAGCGCGCGGTAAAGCCATCCGGCTGCAACGCCACACTACCGCCGACTGCGACGCCGACGCCAAAAG
>JBAVML010000144.1:0-3136 GCA_049690035.1 Chthoniobacteraceae bacterium | reverse complement strand
AATTCCGCGCCGCGTGGGGAAAGCCGCAGCGATGATCAGCCAACCGAAACCGACACCGGGAACCTCCCGGCTGGCTATGGGAACCGCCGGATTCCCTCGCATCCGGCAGATGGGAGACAGGAGTTGGCAGTTGGGAGTTGGGGGAATGCCCCAGCTTCCAGCGCTTATCTCCTTCGGTGAGCAACCGCTCCATGTCCGTCTGCAATTGGGCGAAGAGCGGGCGCAGCGCATCCCGTTCCGCCGCCGTGAGCCGGCCGGTGGGCAGCAGTTTGCCCATGCCCGCCACCAGTTCCCCGAGTTCCACCACCAGCCGATGACAGGCCGGCAACCGTTCCTCCGGGCGCAACGGCGGCACCTGCGCCGCCGGCACAAACCGCCCGCCGACCAGCGCGCACAGCCAGACCAGCAACGCCTCCCCGCCCGGCAATGCCACCAGTTGCGCCACGCGATCCAGCGGATTGATCCGGCCCGTGCCCTTGTTCCCGCGCGCGCGGAACCATTTATTGATGGTGCCCACGGACAGTTTCAACGCCGCCGCCACGTTTTTGTCCCCGAACTTTTTGAACGTCTTGCGCAAGACCTCAAACGATTCCATAATGATGCCCTTTCAGTTGATGTTGGATTGAATTTGCCCGAGAACCGTCACAACGAAGATAAACCCTCACGGCCCGCGGATGACGGAGAAATCATTCCGCCAAATGCCCCGGCTTGGCAAGCGGGAAATGATTTGCCATTCCCTGCGCTTGCCCCACGCAATCGCCATTGAGGATTCCGAAGCCGCCGCACTCGCTTATCTCAAAACTAAAAGTGCATAAAAATGCCATTTTTTCGCATTTTCCATCACTTCCACGCCTCGGAACGATTTTTCGTGGCTCCGATTTTTCGTTTCGAAGCTCCTTTTCGTCGGGAACTAGCTAGTTTCCGGCGCAAACTAGCTAGTTTGCATCGGGATGGAGCTAATGATTAATGTCCGGTAGCTCCTTTTCGTCGTCCGGTAGCTACTTTTTCACGCGCGGTAGCTCCCGCACGGTGTTTGGGAGCTACCAAACCTCCGCCGGTTGCTCCAACTCGGCGCAGCGGAGCACCTTTTCGCCAATCGGTGGCTCCGGTTCGGCGGAAACTAGCTAGTTTCCGTTGAGAACTATCTAGTTTCCGTCAGAAAGTAGCTAGTTTGCGGCGTCCGGTAGCGACTGATTTATGTTTGGTGGCTACCGCGCGGAGTTTCGCAGCTACTTATTTTCGTTCGGTCGCTCCTTGGCGACGAAAAGGAGTTCCCATTTTTCTTCCGGTGGCTCCCGAATGGCGTTTCGGAGTTCAGATTTTTCGTTTCGTGGCTAGGACGATTTGGGGCGGGAATCGTCGTAGGCGGCGGGCAGGGGGTTGTGGTTCAGTGGCGGTGTGATTGTAGCGGCGGTCTGTGACCGTCAGTTTTTCAAAGACTCGCCACTCATAGAGTGACGCTGCAGGTAAAACCAAAAAAACCAAAGGCAAAGTCGTGGCGGATTATGATTCAGTCGGTGTGACGTATGACAGTGGAATCCTTTACGCCGTCGTCCCTTTGCCGCAACCAACTAAAAAGCTCATGGCCAAAGTCAAATTGAACCAGGATGGATTGAACCCGGAAGATCTGGTGGCGCTCGCGCTCCAGATCAAGACAGCGATGACGGGCAACGCCAATTTCCCCGCCGCCAATCCCACGATGATGGCGCTGGGTCTGCTCATCACCACCACCCAGACGAAAATCGCCGCCCACAATTCCGCCGTGGCGGCTGCGCAGACGGCGTTGGCGGAGCGGGCTGCGGCGGTGGATGCGCTCCGCGCCGGCCTGCGCCAGGAGTCGTCGTATGTGGACAACATCGCCGCCGGCAATGCGGTGATCATCCAAAGCGCGGGCATGGGCGTGCAATCGCCGCGCCAGCCGGTGCCCGCACCCGGTCAGGTGCTGAATCTGTCCCTTACCGCGGGCGATGATTTCGGCGAGTTGGATGTGCACTGGGATCCGGTGCCGAACACCAAGACTTACGAGGTGGAGTTCGCCACGGACATGGCCTTCACCCTGGGCGTGGTGAACCTGAAACCGCCGACCAAGTCGAAGGCGGTGGCGACCGGTCTGACCACCGGCGTGCGGATGTGGTGCCGCGTCCGGTCCACGAACGCGTCCGGCACCGGCGCGTGGAGCAGCGTGGCGACGAAGATTGTGCCGTGATGGTAGGGCGACGCTGCCGCGTCGCCGGTCTTTATCCCATTGCCCGGCGGTGCGGCAGCACCGCCCTACCAATTTAAATATTATGTCTTTCGACCCATTATTACCCGTGGATCATTCGCCGGTTGTCGCGGCGGAATTACGAAATCAGTTCAACGGCCTCAAGGCCATCATGGATGGCTTGCAAGCCCAGCTTGCGCCGTTCCTGCCCGTATTCATGCGGGACAACAGCGGGAGCTGGACGGTTGACTTCACCGGGGCGTTGCCGGATTGCTGGCAGGTGTGGCGGCGGTTTGATGGCAATCCCGGCTGGCAGCAGTTTACCGATGTGCCAGTCAGCGATTTTCCGCTGACGGATGCGGCGCTGTTGCCGGCGGGCGCAGCCTGGTGGCAGTTCAAGGTGGTTGGCGTCATCAGCAATTTTTCGATGACCGGCTTCAGCAACATCGTTTCCTTCGGTCCGGTGCCGGCGTGAGGGCAGGGCGGCTGGCCGGGCGCCGGCGGGCAGGGGAGCGATTCCAATTTCTCCGCAAAATTATCAATGCGGCCAAGGCGGGTTTGGGCTTAAATGGTTTGCCGGTGGTCGCCGCGCAAAACTTTATTCCTTCCGGCTTGCCTTGCCGGCGGGTTTAGGGTTCTAATGCGGCTGACAAACCAACTGGGAGCACGCTTATGACTCTTTACATTATCTGTCTGGTGTTCGGTTTGATGTTCACGCTGGTCAGCATCTTCTTCGGCCACATGTTCGGCGGCCATGATGCCGTGGGCACGGGCGGTCATGCGGACGGCGGCTTCGGCTCGGATGGCGTGCCGGGCATCGAGTTTTTCAGTCCCACGATTCTGGCGGTGTTCGTCACGGCGTTCGGCGCGTTCGGCGTGATTTTCACGGAGATTTCGGTCACGAGCAGCCTGTGGTTCAGCGCGCCGGGCTCG
>JBAVML010000143.1:0-6070 GCA_049690035.1 Chthoniobacteraceae bacterium | reverse complement strand
CTCGATAGCGGCGGGGAGGAATTTGGGATGGCGAACGTGATCAAATCGATCCAGGCGAGTGCGTCCGAAGGCGCCGCCGGGATCCTCACGCGGCTGACCGACGACCTGCGGGCGTTTGTTGGCACCTATCCGCAACACGACGACATTACCCTGATAGTCATTCGCAAAAAATGAGCAACGACACCACTGATACCACCACCGCGCCTGCCGACGAGGTCCCTCCGACCCCTGACGCGGGAAGCGAGGAGTCGCAGTTGAAAGCCGACCTTGAACGGTTCCGCGACCTCGCGCTCCGCAGCCAGGCGGACTTTGACAATTTTCGCAAACGCGCCGCGCGCGACAAGGAGGATGCCGTGAAGTACGCCAACGCATCTTTCCTCGAGCGTCTCATTCCGATCCTCGACAACTTCGAACTCGGCCTGATCGCGGCACGGGCGAATGCCGCTGATTCCCCGATCCTTTCGGGAATGGACATGGTCGCCAGGCAACTGAACGATTTCCTCCTCGGCACCGGCGTCGAACCCGTGGCGGCGGAGGGCCAGAAGTTTGACCCGAACCTGCACGAGGCGGTGGCCCAGGAGGCCAGCGACAGCGTGGTCGAAGGCTTCGTAGTCCGCCAACTCCGCAAGGGTTACAAGCTGCGGGACCGCCTGCTGCGGCCAGCGACCGTGGTGGTGTCGAAAGGTGCCGCGTAGGTGGAATTTCTTCGGTCCACATTTGAACTTTCGACGCCGGTATGACCAAACGCGACTACTATGAAGTCCTGGAGGTTTCCCGGAGTTCGACCGGCGAGGAAATCAAGAAAAGCTATCGCAAGCTCGCGGTGAAATTTCACCCGGACAAAAATCCGGGCGATCACACTGCCGAGGACAAATTCAAGGAACTCGGCGAGGCCTACGATGTCCTCTCCGACGAAAACAAACGCGCGGCCTACGACCGATTCGGTCACGGCGCATTTTCGCAAGGTGGTGGCGCGCCGCGGGGTGGGGCCGGCGGGTTCCACGATCCGTTCGATATTTTCCGCGAAGTCTTTGGGGCCAGCGGAGGCGGGGGTTCGTCGAATATCTTCGAGCAGTTCTTTGGCGGGGCTGCCGGGGCTCAGGGCAAGCCGGATCGCGACGGAAAACAACGCGGCTCGGACCTGCGCTACGACATGCAGATTCGCCTCGAGGAGGCGGCCTTTGGCTGTGACAAGGAAATCGAAGTTTCCAAGCTCGAAGGTTGCGGCTTCTGCCAGGGCACCGGCGCGGAGGCCGGTTCCAAGGCTGTCTCTTGTCGCGACTGCGGAGGCCGCGGGCAGGTGATCAGTTCGCGCGGATTTTTTCAGGTTTCCCAGACCTGCCCGCGCTGCCGCGGTACCGGCCAGGTGATCGAGCGCCCATGCCGCAAGTGCAACGGCGAAGGCCGCGTCGAGCAGGCCTCGCGCATCAAGCTCAAGATCCCCGCGGGCATCGAGGACGGCTCGCGGTTGCGCAGTGTGCGCAATGGCGAGGCTGGCATCCGTGGCGGTCCGCCTGGCGATCTCTACGTCGTCATCCACATCAAGGAGCACGAAGTCTTCGAGCGCGAAGACAACACACTCTTCTGCGACATTCCCATCAGCTTCGCCACCGCCGCTCTCGGCGGTGAGGTGAATGTGCCGACCCTCGAAGGCCAGGCGCAACTCAAGGTGCCCGCCGGCACGCAGAGCCACACCGCCTTCAAGATTCGCGGGAAAGGAATGCCTTCGATCAACAGCGGCAACCGCGGCGACCTCATCGTGCGCGCCTTCGTCGAAGTGCCCACCAAACTCAACGCCGAGCAGCGCCGGAAATTGCAGGAACTCGCCGACCTCATGGGCGAGGAAAACTCCCCGCTGCACAAGAGCTTCTTCGAGAAGGCGAAGGATTTCTTCCGCTGAAACCGAGCGCGGTGCTCTGGCAGGCGAAACCGCAATCACCATGGCCCGCTTCTACATCCCACCCCACGCTTGGAATCCCGATAAGTTCGCGCTCGATGACGCGGAGACGCGGCACGCCTTGCAGGTCTTGCGCATGAAGGCGGGGGATCGCGCGACGGTGTTCAATGGGCAAGGGATGGAGGCGACGGTTGAGTTTGAGCGCGTGGACAAGGGCAGCGTGACGCTGCGCAAAATCCAGGTGAGCAAGACGGCTCCGCTCGCGTGCGAGATCACGCTCGGACAGGCGGTGCCGAAAGGGAAGAACATGGACCTCATCGTGGAGAAGGCGACCGAGCTTGGCGCCGCCGGGATCGCGCCGCTGCTCAGCGAGCGGACCGTGGTGCGGGCGGATGAAGGCGAGGCGCTCACCAAGCGCGACAAATGGCAACGCGTGGCCATCGAGGCGGCGAAGCAGTGCGGACAAAATTGGCTGCCGCGAGTGGCGAAGCCGGTGGGGCTGAAGGAGTTTTTTATGCAGGGCGAAAAGTATGACCTGAGCCTGATCGCCTCGCTGCAACCCGGTGCGGTGGGGGTGAAGCAGGCCCTGGCGGAAGCGGGCGTGAAACGTCCGCGCAAGGTGCTGGTGCTCGTCGGGCCGGAGGGCGATTTCACGCCGGCGGAGATCAATCTGGCGCGGAACCACGGCTGCCAGCCGATCACGCTCGGGCCGATCATTCTGCGCACGGAGACGGCGGCGATTTATTGCGTGAGCGTGCTGGCGCACGAGCTTTTCGCGTAAGGAATTCGGGCAAGAAAAGCGCCGCTCGGGAGTTGACCAGCCAACCCCATGAACGCCCGCCTTTTTCTCGCACTGCTCCTCAGCGCACCGCTGCTTCTCGCCGAACCCAAGCCGGTGCCGCGCATGCAAGCGGTGCCGCAGCCGCACGATCAGGTTTCCTTTCAGCGCGATGGCGTGGAGATCGCCCGCTACCATTTCGGTGACGATAATTCGCGGCCGTTTCTCTTTCCCGTGATCGGGCCGAGCGGGCGCTCGCTGACGCGCATGGGGCACCCGCATGATCCGGTGACGCACAGCCATCACAACTCGGTGTGGGTCTCGCATCAGTTCATCAATGGCGTGAATTTTTGGGAAGATCGGCCGGGTGGCGCGCGCATCGCCCATCAGCGGGTGGACCGACTGGAAGACGGCGAGAGTTCTGCGTTCGTCGAAGAGACAAATCACTGGCTGGACAAGGACGGCAAGGTGTTGATGCATGAGCGCCGACGGGTGGGCGTCCAGTCTTTGGAAAAGGACGAATGGTTGCTGCTGCTCGACATGCAGTGGGAGGCGCGGGATGCGGAAGTGACGGTGGGGGAGACGGCGTTTGGTCCGTTCGCCGTGCGCATGGCAAAGACAATCGGCGTGATCGATGGCGGCGGCACGATCCGTAATTCGGAAGGCGGTGTGGACGAAGCGGGATGCTTCCGCAAGCCGGCGAAGTGGGTCGATTATTCTGGACCGATCACCCCCACCGCGAGCGAGGGAATCACGCTGATGGATCATCCGGCGAACCCGCATCATCCCGTGCCCTTTCACGTGCGCAATGATGGGTGGATGGGCGCGTCGCTGACCTTTCCCGGGGAGTTGAAGATCGCGCCCGGCCAGCCGCTGCGTCTGCGTTACGCGCTCTACGTTCACTCTGGCGTGCCCGCACTGGATGTGCTGGACGCGCAGTGGCAGCAGTTCGCCAAGACAGACTGGCTGGAGTTTCCTGCGAAACGTTAGCTCGTTTTGGGCGGGTGGGCGCATTGACATTGTTGCCCCGGCGAAGCATCTATCTTCATCATGGACGCCCCTGAACCCCCCAAACCATTCGCAAAGCGATTACAGGAGAAACTCGCGGCTTCGCGGTTCTTCACTTTCTCGCTCCTTCTCCACGTCGTGCTCGTGATTATGGGGGGAAGTGTCGTCCTCTTCAAAGCCTACGTCGAAGCCCCCGATTTCGAGGCGAGCGAGGGTGGCCTGGTCTCGGGCGAATCGGTCGCGGCGCCACCGCCGGACTCGACGCCGGA
Organism: Chthoniobacteraceae bacterium; assembly: GCA_049690035.1. GTDB lineage: Bacteria > Verrucomicrobiota > Verrucomicrobiia > Chthoniobacterales > Chthoniobacteraceae > Chthoniobacter. Next base: position 2,118 of record JBAVML010000143.1, on the reverse strand, counting down.
CCTGACCCAGACCTTCACGCCGGACACGCCGCAGGTGAACGCGCCGCAGATCAACACGCTGACGACGACCAACATGCAGACACCGACGTTTCAGGTCGCCGCGACGGCGCCGGTGATCAAGCCGGCGCAGACGGACGCCATGAGCAAGGCGCTGGAAAACGCGTCGAAGGCTATGGCCAAAGGCGCTGGCGTCGGCAACATCCCCGGGACGATGGCGGGACGTATGGGCGGCACGAGCCGGCAGCGGATGATGGACATGAACGGCGGCAAGAAGAAGAGCGAGGAAGCGGTGCTGCGCGGCCTGCGCTGGCTGGTGAAGAACCAGTCGCCCGACGGCTCCTGGGGTCCGCAGTTCAAGTCGGCGATGTCCGGTCTCGGTCTGCTTTGCTTCCTCGGTCATGGGGAAACGACGACGTCGCCCGAGTTTGGACCCACGGTGAAAAAGGCGGTGGACTACATGGTCAAGTTTGGCACCGCGGGTCAGGGAAAGCTTGGCAGTGGTAACTCGTTGACCGGCGGGCCGCCGGTATACGAGCACGCGATCATGACTTATGCGCTGGGTGAATATTACACGATGACCAAGGACGAGGCTGTCGTCCCCGTGTTGACGCAGGCGGTTCAGTACATCGTTCAAGGGCAGGGTCCGGACGGTGGCTGGATGTATAGCTACGACAAGAGCCAGAGCGATACCTCAGTGAGCGGCTGGCAGATCCAGGCGTTGAAGGCGGCGCACCTTTCCCAACTCAACATCTCCGGCGTGGACTCCGCACTTGACAAGGCGATGCTGAATCTCAAGCGCGTGCAGGGGCCGAAGGGCGGCTTCGGGTATCGTACGCCCAGCGACAAATACAGCCTGACTGGCGTGGGAGTGCTCTGCACCTATTTTTGGAAGCAAGACAAGGACGAGCTCGTGCGCGACGGCATCAAATATATCCTCGATAAGGAGAATCCCGAGGTGAACTACAAAGGCGACAAGGCCAACCTCTACGCCTGGTATTACAACACGCAGGCCTGCCTCATGGTCGGCGGCAGTGCGTGGAGCAAATGGAACCGAATGTTTCAGGATCAGATCGCGGATGCGCAGAGCCCCGATGGCTCGTGGCCCCCGACGGGCAATCCCAAGCCGACCGGTCCGGAGGCGGCACCGGATGGCGCGGGTCCCTACTACCGGACCGCGCTTTGCGTGCTGATGCTCGAGGTCTATTACCGCTACATGCCGATCACCAAGGGCTGAGGCGCGTTCCGGGTTTCGAAAAAATTTGTCAGGAAATCGCGGGCGCGGACCTTATGGCTCGTAAATGGATCAAAGCGCCCACGATTCTGCCGAGCTGACCGAGGCCTACCTGCGCCTGCTGACTCAGCACGATCGCTGGCTGGCGACCTATATCCATAGCCTCGTCCGGGACGCCGCGGATGCGGAGGATTTGCTGCAGGAGTGCAAGGTCACGATGTGGAAGCAATTCGCGAAGTTTGCGGCCGGCTCGAATTTCCGCGCCTGGGCCCGGCAAATCGCGCTGCACCAGATTTTGAACTACCGGAGGTCGAGCAAGCGCAGGTCGCATTCGCCGCTCGACGAAGCCTTCATTGAGGCTGTGGCGGCCGAAATCGATCGTCGCGGAGATCTGCTCGATCACCGGGCGGACGCGCTGCGAGGCTGCCTGCAAAAGCTGCCGGAAGCGCACCGGAAGATCGTGGTGTGGCGCTATTTCGAGGATGCCGGGGTGGAGGAAATTGCGGCGAAAACCGAACGCTCGGTGGAGGCTGTGTATCAACTGCTCAGCCGCATCCGCAGTGTCCTCAACGATTGCGTGAGTCGCCAGCTCGGGAGCGCCGCGACATGAGCGACCACCTTTCCACCGAAGACCGGATCGATCGCGCCCTCGAGGGGCTGCTGGCACCCGCGGAGCTCGAGGCGTTTCAGCAGGACGTGATTCACGACGCGGAATTGCGCGCGGCCTATGTCGATCGGCTGTGGCTGCACTCGACGCTGCGTACGCAACGCGAGACGCTCCTCGACCTCGCCAGTGAGCCGATTCGAACGCCGGATAATGTCGTCCGCCGCTGGCCGGTGGCCGTGTGGGCGGCGACCCTCGCCGCCTGCGTGACGCTTGCGGCCAG
>JBAVML010000142.1:0-19904 GCA_049690035.1 Chthoniobacteraceae bacterium | reverse complement strand
CATTTGCCGGCGGCGACCACTCGGCAGGCTTAGGATCGGCCACTGTGAGCGGCGCGGTGTCGCCGTAGCGTTGGGCTTCCTTCTCGAGGAGTGCGGTCATCTCGGCGACTCGGCTCACCTGGATCGGTTCCTCGGCGAGGTTGGTTAGTTCGTTAGGATCACTAGTTAGATCGAAGAGCTGCGTCTTACCCACCAGCGGATAGCGGATGAGCTTCCAGCGATCGTCCCGCACGGCACGCTGCACGTTGCGATAGCCAAACAGCATCGTCGCCCGCGCAGCCTTGGCCGGATTATGCAAGGTTGCCGTGAGGTCAATGCCTTCGCTCGACTTCGGCCCAGCGACGCCGCACATCGCGCCGAGCGTCGGGAAAACATCGAAGAGATAGCACATGGCTTCCGTCGTCTTGTTCACCGCGATGCCAGGGCCGGCCACGATCAGCGGTACGCGCATCGAGTGCTCATAGACATTCTGTTTACCGATCAGCCCGTGGCTCCCGCGCGCGACGCCGGAGTCGGCGGCAAAGACGACGATCGTGTTCTTCCCGAAGGTCGAGGCATCCAGCGCGTCGAGCACGCGCCCGACGAGCGAGTCGAGATAGGAGATGTAGCGGTAGTAGTCCGCGATCATCGCCTTCACCTGCGCCGGCTGGCGCGGCCACTGGAGGAGCTTCTCATCACGGATCGCCATCTCACCATTGTCCCACGGATGCTGCGGCAGGAAGTTCGGCGGCAGCGGGATTTTCTCCACGTCGTAGTGGATCGGAAAATCGTCCGGCACGATGTGCGGATCGTGCGGCGCATCGAAGGGCACGTAGCACAGGAACGGCCCGCCCTTGTGCTCACGGAGAAAACGCACCGTCTCGTCGGCGAAGGTCTCGCACGCGTGTTTCGCGCTCGGCTGAGGCGGCGTGAGTTTGCCGTCGGCCATATCGCTCAGCTTGGCCTGCATTGGATTAGCCATGCCTCCGGCGAAGATGGAGCGCGCGATTTGAAAGCTCGCGGCGAGCGACGGCTGGCCGTTGTGCCACTTGCCCGAGACAAAGGTCGTGTAGCCCGCGCGACCGAACGCGGCCGGCCACGTCTCGTCGCTCATCAGCTTTTCATCGACGCGGAAGAGCGACTTGCCCGAGAGCAGCATCGCGCGCGACGGCACGCAGGTCGCGCCCTGCATCCCGCCCATCATATAGGCGCGGTTGAACGCGACGCCCCGCTTCACCAATCGGTCGAGATTCGGTGTCTTGATCACCGGATTCCCAAGCGCCGCGATCGTGTCGGCACGCTGATCGTCGGCGAAGAGGATGAGCACGTTGGGCCTGGAGTCAGCCGCGCTGGCGCGGGTGCAAAATGCAGCGGCGAGGCTGAGAACGAAGATGGCTTTAAGCTTCATGGCAGGTATCGAGTTGAGTCAGCAGCGGCGGCGTTGTGAGGTCATTTATCGGTCTTGGGATTCTGTCGCGCGGTCGATTGGGGTGGATGCTCACGCGGCTGCTGGTCGATTTCATCGAAGGCCTTCTTCAGCCGTGCGACCACATCCGCATGCTCGGCCGTCACGTCGCGTTGTTCGCCGGGATCACTTTGCAGATCGAATAGTTGCATCGCTCGCGGCTCATCGCCGGTTCGCACGCCGGGGTGTTCGCCGGGCTGCGCCTGCTCGTACGGCGCGAGGATGGTGACGCCGTCCGGCCCGCGCGGATCGACCCAGTGCGCGCCGGCTTTGTCAAGACTCTTGAACCCGTCGCGCCCGGCGAGCACGTGCAGCTTCCAACGCTCATCGCGCACCGTCGCGAGCTGCGGCCCTTGCACCCCGATGATCACCTCGTGCGGGCTCCGCGCATCCGACGTGAAGAGCGGCGTGATGTCGCGTCCATCGATCACGAGATCTTTTGGTGGCGCGATGTTCGCGGCCTTCAGCGCGGTGGCGAAAAGATCCATCGTCACCGCGGGCCGCGCGCTCACGTGGCCGGCGGGAATTTTCCCCGGCCAGCGCGCGATGCACGGCACACGATAACCGCCCTCGAAGCTGCTACCCTTCATCCCGCGCAGGCCACCGGTGCTCCCGCCGAACCACGCGCCGTTGTCACTCGTGAATATCACGAGCGTGTTTTCATCGAGCCCGAGCGCCTTCAACTTCGTGAGCACCTCGCCGACGCTCCAGTCGAGTTCGCTCACCGCGTCACCATAAAGTCCGGAGCCGCTTTTCTTGTAGAAGCCTTCCGACGCCGCGAGCGGCTTGTGGACGAGCATCTCCGCGAAATAAAGCAAGAACGGGCGCGCCTTGTTGCGCTCCATGAAATCGAGCGCGCGCGCCGTGTAACGCTGCGTGAGCGTCGCCTGCACGGTCGGATATTCCACCCGTCGATCCCCGTCGAGCACCTGCACGGGCCGCATGTCGTTCGAGTAGGGGATGCCGAGGTATTCGTCGAAGCCGCGGTGCGTCGGCAGCCACTCGGGCTTTGCGTGACCGAGGTGCCACTTCCCGACCATGGCCGTCGCGTAGCCGGCCTGCTTGAACAGTTGCCCGAGCGTCACCTCGCTCTCCGGCAAGTGCAGCCCATCCGCATCCGGCCCGCCGTCCGGCGCGGGATTCTGCGTCATGCCGCAGCGAAAAGGGTAACGCCCGGTTATGAGCGAAGCGCGCGTCGGCGCACAGAACGGCGCGGGACAGTTGAACTGCGTGAGCTTCGCGCCCTCCGCCGCCATGCGGTCGAGATTGGGCGTCTTGAATCTCGGATGCCCGTAGCAGGCGAGGTCGCCGTAGCCGAGGTCGTCGGCGAGAATGAGGACGATGTTCGGGAGACGCTCGGCCGCCTCGATGCGAGAGGCGACCGTCGCGATGAAGAGTGCGAGCGTCAGGAAAATTTTCATCGGGAATCTTTTGCGGCTATCGCGGCAACGCGGCGGGCCCGGCATGGAGCATCGCCGCGAGTTTCGCGATCTCCTCAGCGTGGCGCGGATCGCTCGCGAGATTGTGATACTCGGCGGGATCGTGGTCGTCGGCGTGGTCGTAAAGTTCGACGCCGCTCCGGCCCTCGTCCCATTCGGTGTATCGCCAGCGGTCGGTGCGGATGCTGCGGCCCATCAACTCGCCGCGGGTGACCTGCGTGAAAGCAGCAGCCTTTCCCGTTCGCGCCGGATCGTCGAGCAACGCGCGAAAGCTCATGCCTTCTTGTTTCGCTGGCGGGGTAAGTCCGCAGAGTTCCGCGAGCGTCGGGAAGATATCCACAAACTCGACGATGCCCGGTGCGCTGCGTCCCATGCCCCTGGCGCCCGGCGCCCAGACGATCAGCGGCGTGCGCGCGCACAGTTCGAAGACGGTGACCTTATTCCACCAGCCATGCTCGCCGAGGTGATAACCGTGGTCGCCCATCACCACGACGATCGTATTCTCCCAGAGCTTCAGCCGATCGAGCGTGTCGAAGAGCTTCCCGATCTGCGCGTCGGTGAAGGAAATGCCGGCAAAATAGGCGCGGCGAAACTCCCGCCGCTCCGCGTCCGTGAAGGCGGCAAAGTTCTTTGCGTTCGGCAAAGCCAGCGGCAGATCGACGCTGCGGTCATCGGGCTCCTTCGCGAGTTCGATCTGATCGAGAGGATAGAGATCAAAGTATTTCTTCGGCGCGTTGAAGGGGTCGTGCGGCTTGTGAAATCCGACTGCGAGGAAGAACGGAGAATCGCGATGGGCCTCGAGCAGCTTGATCGCCTCCGCCGCGCTCTGGCCATCGGGCTGGTCTTCGTCCGTGCCGTTCGCGGAAAGCCAACTGCACCACTTCAGCGCGCCTCCAGTTAGATTGCGGCCCTCGCCCTGCCGTCCTGTTTTCGTCGCCTCGAAATTGCGGCAATCATCCCACGACTTCGCATCCTGGAAGAAGACACGGTTGCCCTTCTCATCGAGCCCCGCGTGCAGAATCTTTCCGAGGCTGGCGGTGAAGTAACCGCTTTGCCGGAACAACTGCGGCATCGTCACCACGTCGGGAAACTTCGCGCGCAGCGGCGCATCATTGCCAAAGATTCCCGTCGTGTCCGGCCGCCAGCCAGTGAGGAAAGACGAGCGACTCGGATTGCACACCGGATACTGGCAATACGCTCGCTCGAAGCGCATCCCGCGCGCGGCGAGGCGGTCGATGTTCGGTGACTTCACCTGCGAGTCTCCGTAGCAGCCGAGGCTGCAGCGCAGATCATCGGCGACGATGAAGAGGACGTTGGGTTTGCGCGGCGGGCTCCCTTTTTCTCCAGCGAGAGCAAGCAGGGGAGTGAGCAGAAATGCGAGAGTGATAATCGACTTCATAGCTAACGAGTGCCGGTGATGTTCATTTTCGGGACCGAGTGCCGGAACGCCCGGCGATGGCCCGCTGCTCGCGACTGTCACGAGCGGCGACACCGTCACGGAGGGAGGGAGGAGCACGGTTCGGGGAGGCATCGGGGGAACGCTAAAGCCTATTGCGTGACCTTCACATTCCGGAGGCCGACACTCTCGCCGAAGACGAGGAAGTTCGCGCCCGTCTTCTTTTCGCCGAGCACCGCGTGCGTGCCTTTTGCGATCGTGTCATTCACCTGCGCGATCGCTTCGTTGCCCTTGAAAGTGATGCGCACCGGATACCACGTGCCGGCCTCGAGCTTGAGCGGTTTGCGCGCGAGCGGCTCCATCGCGTCTTTCGATTCGCCTTGCGACGGGTTCTTCGTGAACTCGAGCGCGGTGCGCGAAATGACGACGCGGAAACTGCCTTTCTTGTCACTCGTCTCGACGCGCAGGGACATGCGGTTCGCACCTTGGAAGTTGAGCTCGAAATCGACAGACCCGTCGGTGATGGCGAGCGGCGTGCGCAGCACCGCCGCCTGGTCTTCCTTGCCCTTCTGCCCGCCCCATAGCGCGCCGCCGCGCGGCTGCCATTCGCCTGTTGAAGCGGTCCACGGCTTTGACGGTTGGGCGGCGAGCGATTCGTTCAGCACCACGGTTCCGGTCTGCGGCGGCAGCACGATCAACTTCGTCGTCACAGGTTTCACGTCGGCGGGCGGCAGCTCGCGGCTGTAGCCGCCGTTGCGGTAGCGGTTCAGCAGCGCGCGGAGTTCCGTGACGATCTCGGGGTGCTCGGCGCTCACGTCCTTCGTCTCAGTGGGATCGTCGTGCGTGTTGTAGAGCTGCTCGTGGTATTCGTCCGCGTGCGCCTTGCGGGCGCCGGCTTTGATCTCATCCACGGGCACGCCTTCGATCCACTTCCATGGGCCTTTGCGAATCGCGAACACGCCGTCGGCGCTATGCACGATCATGTCCTCGCGGATCGGCTTCGCCGGATCGCCGAGGATCGCGGGGAGAAAGCTGTGGCTGTCTTCCGCCGCGGTCGCGGCAGGTGGCAATTTCTCGCCCACGACCGCCGCCGTCGTCGCGAGGATGTCCGCGATGCTGATCATCTCGTTCGACACGGAACCCGGCGCCGCCTTGCCCGGCCAGCGCACGATGAACGGCACCTTGAACCCGCCTTCCCACACGTGATGTTTGCCGCCGCGCAACGCGCCATTCACCGCGAGCCCCGCGTTCCACGCTTTCGTCTGCAGCAGATCCTCGCGGGCAAGTTCTTTCACGCCGCCGTTGTCGCTGGAGAAAATCACGAGCGTGTTTTTTGCCACGCCCATTTTGTCGAGCGTGTCGAGGACGCGGCCCACACTGCGATCCAGCTCGGTGATCCAGTCGCAATACAGTCCGCCTTTGCTCTGCCCCGCGATGTCCTTGTCGGGCGTGACCGGCATGTGAACGGCGACCGGCGTGAAGTAGAGGAAGAACGGCTTGTCCTTCGGCTGCTGTTGCATCCACGCCGTCGCCTTGTCCGTGAGCACCTTCATCACGCGCTGGTTCTTCCGACGCGGCGCGTCGAGGTCGAGCACCTTTGCGCCCTTTCCCGGATTCTCCATGTCCTCGGGGCCGTAGGTTTTTTGGAAGTCTTCGTCGGTGTCCGAGACAGGCTTCAGCGTCTTCATGCTGTCGGGGATTTTTCCGTTGCGCAGTCCATAGACGAAGCGGTTCTCGACGAACACGCCGGTCACGTCGCCGTGATTGCTCGGCACGGAAAAGTGGTAATCGAAGCCGATGTCGAGCGGCCCCGGAGAAAGCTCCGCGGTGTAGTCCGTGCGCCATTTCGGCGAGTCGTCCGCGGTGCCGTAGCCGAGGTGCCACTTGCCCACCGACGCGGTCGCGTAGCCGTGTTTTTTCAAGAGCGACGCCATGTTCAGCCGCGTCGGCTCGATGTGCAGCGGTGCGAACGTGCTCAGCACTTCGTGCTTCAGCGAAGTGCGCCAGCAGTAGCGGCCCGTCATCAGCGAGTAGCGCGTGGGCGAGCAGACCGATGAGGTGGTATTTGCATCGGTGAAGCGGCGGCCTTCCTTCGCGAGCCGGTCGATGTTCGGCGTCTGGACGAGCGCGGGATTCGCACCGTAGCAGCCGGCGCTGCCGTAGCCGTAATCGTCGCTGAGGATGACGACGACATTCGGCGGTTGCTCCGCCGCGTGCGCGGCGAGGGGAGATAGGGTGACGACGAGAGCGAGGAGCAGGTGTCTATTCATGGGGAAAATGCGGTCAGTGTTTTTTGCCTTTCGCGGCGGGGCCTTCGGTCGGCGTGACCGGCAGCGGGAGGAAATCGCGCTGGAGGATCATCCACTCCTGCATCGCGGCCTTGAGTTCCTTCTCGAAGCTCGTGGCCTCCATTTTGCCCGCGAGGTTGTTTTCTTCGCCCGGATTTTTTTCGAGGTCGTAGAGTTCGAACATCGGCCGCGGCGACGCGAAGTAGAGCCGCTCCATTCTCGCATCGAGTTTTCCGGCGTCGTGCATTGCGACGATCTCCTTCCAAAACGCATCGCCCGCGAAATCCACCGGCCAGTACGGGAGCTGGCCGAGCGCGTTATAGACTAGCTTGTGCGTCTTCGACACGACGACGCGGCCGAGGTCGAAGCCCGCGCTGTTTCCCGGCAGACTCGATCCGTGCGCGCCGCGCTCGGCGAAGACAAACTGCCGGCCCTCGAACGGCTCGCCGAGGAGGAGCTTCGCGAAACTCTTCCCCGTCATCTCCGGCGGCACCGGAAGTCCCGCGGCTTCGAGGAAAGTCGGCGCGATGTCTTCGCCGCTGATCAGTTCGCTCGACGACGAGCCGGGCATCACCTTCCCCGGCCATCGCACGAGCAGCGGCACGTGAATGCCAAACTCGAAGAGCGTGCCCTTGCCGCGGAATTGCGAGCAGCCGTTGTCGCCCATGAAACCGACGATCGTGTTCGCCGCGAGGCCGCGCTTTTCCAGCTCGGCCATCACTTCGCCGAAGAAGATATCGAAGTGCGCGATCTCGTCGTAGTAGCGCGCGAAGTCCTCACGCACGAGCTGGGTGTCGGGATAATGCGCGGGCAGCTTGAGCTTCGCCGGATCGTGTTTCTCCGCGCCGTGCGTGTTCAGCGGGCGATGCGGATCGTTCGAGCAGAGCTGGAGGAAGAACGGCTTCTCCGCGGGCTTGGCGTCGAGGAATTCGCGGAATTGCGCGAGCGACACATCGTTGTCTCCGGCCTGCTTCACGAAATCGAGCCGGTCGTGAAATGTCTGGAGCTGGTATTTCTCAAACACCGCCCGCGACTCCGCCGAGGTAGCCGCACCATCCATGTGATACGTGCGGCCCGCCACGCCGGTGAACCAGCCCGCCGCGCGCAACGCTTCGGGATACGTCTTCACATCGCGCGGCAGCGGCGCGGAGAAACGCGACATATCGATCGCCACCGGCGAGCGCCCGGTGAAGATGCTCGCGCGCGACGGCACGCACTGCGGACACGTCACATAAGCGCGATCGAAACGCATCCCTTGCGCGGCGAACTTGTCGAGGTTCGGCGTTTTGATGTCCGTATTTCCGTAGCACCCCACGTGCGGGTAGCTGTGGTCATCGGACAGGATGAGGAGGACGTTCAGCTTCGGCTCGGCGGCCCGCAGCGCGAGTGGTGAAAGTAAAACGGCGACGGCGAGGAAGAGGCGCTTCATGAGGTGGGTCACGTAGAGCACCGCAAGCCCGCTAAAGTTTCGGCACCGTCGGCGTTCGAGTTTCGCCGGGCTTTGGAAAAACGTGCGTGCGTGCGGCCCACGCGTCCCACTTCGCGCCCATTTCCTTCACGCGCTCGGGCTCGCGCGCGGCGAGGTCGTGCATCTCCACGCGATCGGCCTCCAGGTCGTAGAGTTCCCAAGGTTGATTCGCGAGCGCGACGAGCTTCCACTTGCCATCGCGCACCGCACGGTTGCCCTCGTGTTCCCAGAAAAGAAGGCGCGGCGACTCGGAAAGCGGGCGGTCCGGTGCAGTAAACAGCGGCCGCAGGCTCACGCCTTCCATCGGGAGAATTTTTTGACCGCCGAGTTCGGCCGGATATTTCGCGCCTGCGAGATCGACGCAGGTCGCCATGAGATCGATGAGATGCGCGGGCTCGCGGCAGAATTTCTCGCGCACCGCGTCTTCCCCGATGCCCGCCGGCCAGTGCGCGATGCACGAGGTGCCAATGCCGCCTTCGTGGCCGTAGTGTTTGTAAAGTCGCCACGGCGTATTGCACGCATTCGCCCACGCGGAGCCGTAGCTCGGCATGGAGCCAGGACTACCGAGACTCGCAAGCGCGTCGCCGCGGTAGAGTTTGTTCGGCAGCGCCTGCGTGCCCTGGTTGAGCCCGGTGCCAGGCTGTGGGTTGGGGTCCGCATTCATCTCGAAGCCGAACGGCTCCCACTCCGCGCACGCGCCGTTGTCGCTCATGAAAAGGACGAGTGTGTTGTCGAGTTGGCCGCTCGCGCGCAGGTCGGCGAGCAGACGGCCGATGTTGCGATCCATGCCGGTGACCATGCCGGCATACACGGCCATGCGCTGCGCGAGATCGGCACGGCGATCGGCCGGCAGCGAATCCCACGACGGGTTGTTGCCATCCGGTGTCATCGAGCCGAGGCGCGTCGAGGCGACAGCGTGTGGAATCTTGCTGCGCGGCGTGAGCTCCGTGCTCTCCGGCAGCAACCCGATTTTTTTTTGCCGCGCGAGGCGCTGCTCGCGGATTTTATCCCAGCCTTGCGCATAGATTTCCGGGTAGCCCTCCATGTCGTCCTTTCGCGAAGCGATGGGAAAATGCGCCGCCTGATACGCGACGTAGAGCAGCCACGGCGCGCCGCTCTTCGTCATGTCGGCGAGGAAATCGAGCGCGTGATCGGTGATCGCGTCGGTGGCGAAAAACTCACCCGGCTTGTAGCTGCGTTGCGGCTTGCCCTGGGGTAGTCGCGTCATCATCCGCGGCTCCCACGAATCCACCGCATAGCCGCTCACGAATCCATAGAAGTCATCGAAGCCGCGCTTCGTTGGCGGCTCGCGATCGCCCACGTGCCACTTGCCGACTGCGGCGGTGCGATAGCCGGCGGTCTTGAGCACCTGCGCGATGGTCACGCAACTCGCGTTAAGCGCGCCGCGATAGCCCGGAAACTCTTCGCCCTTGTCCCCTGCGCCCGGATACTTCGCAGCAGCGTCGGCAGTCATGAGCCCGATCCCCGCCTGGTGCGGATACAAACCCGTGAGCAGCGACGCCCTCGCCGGGCAGCAGCGCGTGCAGTTGTAGAACTGCGTGAAGCGGACTCCGCCCGCCGCGAGCGAGTCGAGATTCGGCGTGTGAATCTCACCACCGTAACAGCCGAGATCCGACCAACCGAGATCGTCCGCAAGGATGATGAGAAAATTCGGCTGCGCCTCGAGCCGCCCCGGGCGAGTGATGGCGGCCACGATCAGAAGCAAGGCTGCGAACAACAATTTCACGCGTGAGGAAAAAGGCCGGTCCATTTGGACAAAACGAGGGGGACTGAGAGGAGGTTGAAACATTGCATGGTTGTCGCGCCGGCAGCGAGTGAGATGACCGGCTCTGGGTAGGTTTATCCGGACGGGATATGTCCTTTCCGATACGCAATCCAAGCTTCGCGAACCATCTTCGAGCCGCGCGCGGCGATGGGAGATGATTGACCTTCTCGGGAGTTACTGAGCGGCGGGCTGGTTTTTCTGTGCGCGTTTCTTGCCGCCCTTTCCTCCGCCTGCGCCGTCCGCTTTTCCTCCGGCGGGATTGAGTTCCGCGAGCACGGCGGTCAGCCGCGCACGCGCGGCCTTGCTCACATCGGTGTCGGCTGCAGGCGCGACCGGCTTTTCCACGAAGGGCGCGTCGCTCATGTCGAAAAGTTCGGCGCTCTCGTTCAGCTTCCAGCCCGGCTCGCGCACGAACCACTTCGCGCCGAGCTGCACGTAGGCCCATTCGCGCGGCTTGCCCTTCTCACCGCGAATCTGCGGGGCTAGGCTGACGCCGTCAATCTTTACACCCTCGGGCAGCTTCGCGCCGCCGAGTTCGGCAAAGGTCGGGACCTGATCGGCGAAGCTCACGATGTCCTTGCTCACTTTCCCCGCCGGCGTCACGCCGGGCCAGCTCGCGATGTAAGGCACGCGCGATCCGCCCTCCCACATGCTGGCCTTGGCCCCATTGACCATCCGTCCGTGGACCGGCGACGGGTAGCCAACTGCGGTGCCGTTGTCGCCGGAGAAAATGATGAGCGTCTTCCCGCGCAGCCCGAGCTTTTCCACCTCGGCGACGAGCTCGCCGACCTGCTTGTCCATGTAGTTGATATTGTCGTCGTAGAGTGCGGGGCCGTCCTTCGCGCCGGGCGAGGAGTCGGGCGTGTGCAGCGTCGGCTTATGCACGAGGTGCATCGCGTAGTAGAGATAGAAGGGCTGGTCCTTGTGCCGCGTGATGAAGTCGATGCTGAACTTCTGGATCACGTCTGGGTTGTAAGAGCCAGGCGCGCTGACCTCCTCGCCATTCTTCTCAAAGCTGCCCTGCCAATACCAGCCGCCCGCCGTCGGGTCCGTGCAATATTCGTCGAAGCCCCAGTCGCGCGGCGTCTCGCCGACCTGCCGCCATTTGCCGGACTCCCCCGTCACGTAGCCGGCCTGCTTCAGCACCTTCGCGCTGGACCACTCGTCTTTCGAGAGCGCCCCCGGTCCGTCTTTGCGCCACGAGCCATTCGTGATTCCGCCGGTGCGGAAAGCGTAGCGTCCAGTGAGGAACAGGCAGCGCGATGGCCCGCACAGCGGCGCCGCGTAGCACGTCTCGAAGCGTGTGCCCGAGGCGGCGAGCTTGTCGATGTTCGGCGTCTTGTGCGCATCCGCGCCGTAGCAGCTCACGCCGTCGATTCCGAGATCGTCGGCGAGGATGAAGATGATGTTCGGCTTGGCGGGCGCAGCGGCGCGGGCGGGGCTGGCGGGGCTGGCGACGACACAAAGTGCGACGGCGAGGAGTGAGAGGAGGGAAGTTTTCACGCCGCTAGAACAGCGCTCCGAGGTAAAAGTTGGACATTTGGTTTGTCGAAATGGATCGGCGCGCCGGGCTTTTGGCCGGACAGCGAGAACGGCGGCACGTGCGGTTTACTCCTTCGCTGGGGCGGCGCCTTCCTCCGGCTTCGGTGCCGCCGCGCCCTTGTTTTTCTTGCGTTCGCTCTTCGGCTTCTTCGGCTTCGCTTCGCTGCTTGGCTCCATGCCGAAGCGCTTGCCTTCACCGCTGATCGGCGGCGCCATCTCGGCGAGCCAGGCGTCGTGGAGCCGGGTGAGTTCGGCCAGCTTGTCCGGCATTTTCGTGGCGAGGTCGTCCTTCTCCGACAGGTCGGTGGCGAGGTTGAAAAGGCCCACGCTTTTCTTCATGCCGACGAGTTTCCAATCGCCGGAGCGGACGGCCCACCAGCCCTCCTCGCTGCCGGAAGCCCAATATAGATTTCGCGCCGGCGCCGGCACTTCGCCGCGCAGCACAGGCAGAATATTCATCCCATCGAGCGGCTTTTCGGCGGGCGCGGGCAGGCCGACGGCGGCGAGCGCGGTGGGGAGAATGTCGAGCGAGCTAACGACCGCCTGACTTTCGCCCGGCTTTAATTGGCCGGGCCAGCAGACGAGGAAAGGCACGCGAATGCCGCCTTCGTAGTCCTGGTGTTTGCCGCCGCGCAGTGGCGTGTTGTCGGCGGTCTGCGCGAGCGGGCCGCCATTGTCGCTGATGAAAAACAGCAGCGTGTTCTCCCACACACCGTCGCTCTTCAGCTTGGCGATCACCGTGCCGATCGCGTCGTCCATGCGTTTGCCCATCGCGAGCAGCGTGTTGCGATCGGTATTGCCGGTGTTGAATTTCGCGATCTCATCCGCCGGTGCCTGCAGCGGCGCGTGGACGGCGTTGAAGGCGAGGTAGAGGAAGAACGGATTCGCTTTATTCCGCTCGATGAAGGCGACGGACTCCTGACCCCAGCGATCCGTGAGATAGCCCGTTTCCTTCACCGGCGTGGTGCCGCGATAGATCGGGTCTTCGGGATCATCGAGCTTGAAGTAATCGTGAGCGCCGCGCCCGAGGAATCCGAACACTTCATCAAAGCCGCGCAGCGCCGGACTCCACTCCGGCGTGGGGCCGAGATGCCACTTGCCAACCTGCATCGAGACATAGCCCGCCGGCTTGAAGTATTGCGGAAAAAGCCGCTCGCTTATCGGCACTCCCGAGCCAGCCTGCCCGGCGGTGTAAAGTCCGAGCCGCTGCTGGTAGCGTCCGGTCATCAAGCCGGTGCGCGTGGGCGAGCAGACGTTGCCAGTCACATAGCCCTGGCGGCAGATCACGCTCTGTTTTGCCAGCGCGTCGAGATTCGGCGTGGTGACTTCCTTCGCATGCTGCGGATTGAAGAGCACATCGGCGTAACCAAGATCATCAGCGACGATGACGACGATGTTCGGCTTTCGTGCTGCGGGCGCACCAGCCGCAAACGAAGGGCCGCAGAGAGCGCAAACATACGCGAGAAGGATGGTAGTTAGATTCTTCATGAGGCCTTGTTTTTAGTGACTAGTTAGAGTTTCCCCGGTTCTTGAGGCAGGAGCAACAGCATGTGCGCAAACGCATCCACGGCCTTCGCTCCATCCTGCTTGGTGTCACCGAGCGGGAAGTTCTTCATCCAGTGATCAACGATCTTCATCGCCTCACGCTGGTGACCTCCGGCGATCAAAATCAAGCCCAGCGCGAACCCGCGCTTCGGATCTTCGAAGAGTTCATAGTGTTTCGGCGTCGAGCGCGTCAGGTGCACGGATCCGGTGCCGTGATTCGGATCGGTCATCGGCGCGATTTGTTCCGCGGCGAAAGTGTATGCTTTCTCCAGCGCCTGATCCCGCGCCGACTGCCGCGCTGAGGGAGCAAAGTGTTTCAGCTTCGTGAGCGCATCCACCGTTACCATGAAGTATCCGAGCACATCCTTGTTGTTCGGATCGTTTCCTTTCAACCCGTAGTGCCAGAATCCGTCCGGCTCCTGTTTCGGAATGATTTGGCCGTCCACGCACTTGTCCACCTTCGCCGACAGGCGCGCGGCCAGCGCCGGATCGAACTCCTGCACGCAGACGCTGAGTATTCCCGCCGCCAGCGCCATGCCCGCGTTTTTGTTCACCGCGCCTTCCTTGGTGATCGGCTCTTTAGGCTCGCCCGTGTTGATATCCACGCTGTTCGCCCACCAGCCGCCGTCGTTCCACGCAAAGTTGTCCGCGACTGTCGCAAGGTAGCGCAGGTCGTCCTGCCGCCCTTTCTCTTTGCGCAGGATGTAGGCCGCCGCCGACACGTACCAGCCAAATGCCGGCGGTCCGCCGCCATCGATCGTTTCACCGGAGCCCTTCTCCTTTTCCTTGATGAAGAGCACCCCATGCTTCGTCGCGCGCATGGCCGTGACGACGCGGTTCGCCAGCTCCAACGCTGCGGAGCGATACTTTTCGTTTCCCGTCATTTCATAGACGAGTTGGAAAGCGAGCGCGGTCATGCCGTCCCCGCTCTTGCCTCGGAGATCGGCGACCTTTCCGTCGGGCTTGAGCAGCAGATCAAGATGCCTGGTCGTCGTGGCGAGCAGCCTTGCTCGGAATCCCGCCAGTTCCTCCTTAGAGAGCTTCTCGGACGATGAGTGTTCGACGGCTATTGGCGGCGATACGGATGGCTCCGCAGACTGACTGAGCGAAGCCGCGCTCAGCAAAAGCACGAGATGCAGGAACTTCTTCATCATTGGGTATCAGAAATGACCAGCGATCGCCGACGACGAAGCCGCCGGGCGAAGATCACTTCGCTTTCTTTGCCTTCTTGTCCGCCTTGCGATCGTCGTCGCCGTTCCAACGCTGATCCTCCCAGCGCGGCGGCTGCATCGTCGCATTCCATTTGTCCCACAGCGTTTGCAGCGCCTTCGCCTTTTCCGGTTGCTGCGCGCTGAGGTCGGTCTGTTCGCCGAGATCGCTCGCGAGATTCACGAGCATCGGCGACATGTCCTTCGACGCCTTCACCAGTTTCCAGTCTCCCTCGCGCACCGCATATTGCACCCCGAAGCGAAAGTAGAGCGCACGCGGATCGAGCTTGTCCGTCTTGCCTTCGAGCAGCGGGAGAAGATTCACGCCATCGAGCTGCCATTCGGGCTTCACTTCACCACCCGCCGCCGCGAGCGCGGTGGGCAGCACGTCGAGCTGGATCACCGGTTCGTGCGACACTCGCCCGCCGGGCACGTGTCCTTTCCACGCCGCGATCCACGACACGCGGATGCCGCCTTCCCAGCAGAACCATTTGTGCCCGCGGAGCCCGCCCATCTCGGCGTTCGCATAGGCGCCGCCGTTGTCGCTGATCAGAAATATGAGCGTGTTCTCCTCCTGCTTCAGCTCGCGCAGCTTCGCCATCACATCGCCGATCGCTTCGTCCGCCTCGGCGATGAGCCCGGCGTAAAGCGCGTCGCGCTTCGGCAGGTCTTTGAATTTCTCCAGCCACTTCTCCGACGCGACGTGCGGCGAGTGGACGGCGTTGAACGCGAGATAGAGGAACCACGCCTTGTCCTTGTTTTCCTCGATGAACTTGATCGACTCGCGCGCATAGACCGGCGAGGTGATCGGCGCGCCGGGCAGTTCGTCCGTCAGATCTTTTCCGCGGTAAAATCCCGGCCCTTTTCCTTCGCCGAGATTGCCGACCGAACCGACCGCGAAATCGAATCCGCGCGCCGGCGGCATGAACTCCGACGACGAATCGCCGAGGTGCCACTTGCCCACGATGCCTGTCGTGTAGCCGAGCGCCTTCATCCGCTGCGCCATCGTCGTCTCGGTGAGCAACAGTTCGCGTCCGGCACGCGTCGGATTCGCATCGTGGCCGGTGCGCGCCTGATACCGGCCAGTCATCAAACCCACGCGGCCCGGCGAGCAGATGCAACCCGAGGAGTAACCATCAGTAAAACGCACGCCACCCGCCGCGAGCGCGTCGATGTTCGGGGTCGGCGCGAGCTTTCCACCATAGCAGCCCGGCTGCGCCCAGCCCATGTCGTCCACGAAAAGGATGAGGACGTTCGGCTTGTTGGTCGTGGCCGCGAGCGCGACGGAGCCGGTGAGCAGGAGGCTCGCGACGAGCCGAAGGAGAGAAAGCATTTTCATGAATGGACGTCGGGGGGCTGCAGCGAACCGGATGTAATGGCGCGGCAGCGGAAATTTCGGACACGAACCTAAGTTGAGGCCCGAAAGTTTGACCGCATTCGCCAAGCCGTGCCGGCAAATTTCATGAGCCGAGAGAGGGTGGATGGGATTGTGGTTGCTGCCGCGGATGGACTTTGCTCGCCTCTCGCTCATGCCTCCTCCCAGGTTCGTCGTCGTCATTTTCGCGCTCACGTTTCAGGCTGCGATGGACGGCGCGCAGGGGCAGGCCACGGCGCCCGCCAGGCGCGATATTCACGTCAGTTTACAGACCGGCTCGGATGGGAACGACGGTGTCGCGATGCCCGTGAAGACCATCGCACGCGGGCTCAAGCTCGCCATGGCCGGCGACACCGTTCACCTCGCGCCGGGGCGCTACAAGGAATCCGCCGTCTTCGCCAACAAGCTCGGCGAGCCCGGCCAGCCCATCACGCTCGATGGCCACGGCGCAGTGCTCGACGGCGCGGACCCGCTCAACGCCGCCGACTGGCAGATGACCGCGCCGGGCCTGTATCGCAATGATCACCTTCTCCGCATGGATCCCGCGATCCTCATGCGCTGGTATTTTGTCTTCGACGGAAAAATGAATCACATGGGCCGCACCTCCAAGGGTCCAAGCGCGCCGTTGAAGAAACCCGAGGAACTTGCCCCCGGCGAATGGACCTACCTGCCCGACGCGCCGGTCACGCGCGAAACGAAAGACGGAAAGCCGTGGGACGGCGCGCATGTCACTGGAGCGTTTTTCATCAAGATCGATCCGGCCAAAACGCTCGACGACGATCGCATCGAAGCACCGCTGCGTTCGGCAGGCGTGCAATTCAGCGGAAAGTGCGCGCACATCGTCGTGCGCAACGTCACGGCGACGCACGTTTACAACGACGGCTTCAACATCCACGGCGACCAGCGCGATCTCGTCTTCGAAAATATCACCGCGATCGACTGCGGCGACGATGGCTTCAGCGCGCACGAATCCGCGGAGTGCCGCATCGACGGCTTCACGAGCATCGGCAATTCCACCGGCCTCTGCGACACCGTGGCGAGCAGCACGCACTACCGGAATCTCTACGTCCGCGATTGCCTCGGCTACGACGTGTTCTTTACCAGCCACGGCACGCATAGCATCGAGAACGCGCTCATCGAATCGAGTGCCGCGCACGCCATCTCAGTGAGTCGCGACAGCGCGACGGAAGGCGTGTGCCAGGTGCGGTTCAAGAACGTGTTTGCGCGACGGGTCGGCGGCGGGCCGCAGGAGTTTCGAATCTCCCGCGGAGCCGTGCTCGACGCCGAGCGTTGCACCTTCGAAAACCTCATGGTGCAGGCCACGCCCGGCAGCGCGGCGAACTTTCAGCGGTGCGTGATCACCGGGGATCCCAAGCCGGAGCTTTTCATCTGGAAAGAAGTCGCGTGGCGCGGCGCCGGCAATGCCTACGACGTGAAAAGTCTGCGCGTGGATCAGACCAGCTTCACCCCGGAGACCTTCGCCGATTTCCAAAAACTCACCGGCAGCGAACAGGACTCGCAGTGGAGCGCGCCGGAGCCGCGTCCGGTCGATCTCGGGGCGGACGAAACGGCGCTGCGCAAACTTCTTGGCAACCAAATCCCGAAATGAATCCACTCCCGCGCCTCCTCCGCATCCGGCAGAATTTTTCGCCGACCCTGCCGCTGGACATCGCCTCCACGATCGCCGCGGAGTTTGTGAATTTGCGGCCGACGATCCACGCCGGTGCGCGCATCGCCGTCGGTGTCGGCAGTCGCGGGATCACGCATCTGCCGGCGATTGTCGGCGCGGTGTTAGAGCAGATTCGCGCGGCGGGCGCGCATCCGTTCATCATTCCCGCGATGGGCAGCCACGGCGGCGCGACGCCCGAAGGACAGCGCGAAGTGCTCGCCAGCTACGGGATCACGGAAGCAGCGATGGGTGTGCCGATCCGCGCTTCGCTCGAGGTCCGGCAAGTCGGCACGACGGCCGAGGGCGTGCCGGTGGTTTGCAGCACGGAGGCGCTGGCCGCCGATGGCATCGTGCTGATCAATCGCATTAAGCCGCACACCGACTTCTTAGGCACGCTCGGCAGCGGCCTGTTGAAGATGTGCGTCATCGGGCTCGGCAAACGCGCGGGCGCCACGGCGATGCATCTCGCGGCCACGCAGTTTGGCTATGAGCGGATCATCCGCGCGATGGCGGGCGTGCTCCTGCAAAATGCTCCCGTGCTCGGCGGCGTCGCGATTCTTGAAAACCAGTTTCACGACACGGCGCGGCTGCTCGTCATTCCGCGCGCGGAGATGGAGACCGCCGAAGACGCTTTGCTGGTCGAGGCGCACGGGCTCATGCCGCTGCTGCCTTTCGACGAGATCGACCTGCTCATCGTCGATCGCATCGGCAAAAACATCAGCGGCGCCGGCATGGACCCGAACGTCATCAACCGCAGCGTTCACGGCTACGACAGCCTGCCGATGCGCGGCGACCGGCCGGCGCCCTTCATTCGCCGCATCTTCGTGCGCGGCCTCACGCCCGAGACCCACGGCAATGCCATCGGCATCGGCATGGCCGACGCGACCACCGCGCGGCTCGTCCGCGAAATGGACCCGCGCGTCACCAGCATCAATTCCCTCACCGCGCTGACGCCGCAGAGCGCGAAAATCCCGATCGCCTTCGACACCGATCGCGAAGCCATCGAACGCGTGCTCGCCTCGCTCCCTTTGCCCGACTGGAGCAGCGCGCGCATCGTCCACATCGCGGACACGCTGTCGCTTGCGGAGATGGAGGTCTCGACCGCGCTTTGGGGCGAAACGAGTGCGCGCCCGGAACTCACCGCTCTTTCCGAGCCGCACGAGCTTGCCTTCGATACCGACGGCAACCTTCCGCCGATTTAAGAGAGATCTGCTCGGTCGCGGATTGGCTCGGCCATTGCGCCGGCCCCGCCGCACGCGAGGAGGAGCGGGATCCGCAAGAGGTTGGAAGCTGCCGATGAGAAAGACATGCCGTGTGGATGCGATCACCTCGGCGGCGCGAGTTCCAGTACGCGCACGGCATCCGTCCCGAGCGCCCGCGCCTGGCCGGTGAGCGCGGCGTTCACGCAGACGTTCAAGGCCGCGCGCCACTTGGCGTTTTCACCGAGCAATGTGAGAGCGCGCGCGAAGTCCGCGGACCAGACGCCGGGGAAGCCATGGGCGACAGTTTCGTCCGCCGCTTGACCCAGACCGCGCACGAGTGAGTCGCGCACTTCGGAGCGGAATTCGTGCTTTTCAGGCAACGCCGCGAAGACCTCCAGCAGGTCGCGCAGGAGAATGTTGTGATACACGGCGCAGGCATTGTGTGCGTCGAACCAGCGTCCGCTTTTCATCTGCCCCGGCAACACGCCGATGCGCGCTTTCTCCACCGCTGCGGCGAGATATTTTGCGTCACCGGTGGCGCGCGAGAGGCGGGCGAGAAATCCGGCGCTGAAGGCGTTGTAGTTCCAGTTCGTCACCATCGGTTGCGCGCTGGCCCAGTCGGCGGCGCGGCGCGCGGCAGCGAGATAACGGTCGTCGCGCGTGAGCTCCCAAACCTCCACCAGCGCGGTGCCGCAGAGCCCGTTGTCAAATTGCAGACCGCCGTCACCGCGATCGTCGGGAATCCAGCCATCGACGACCATGTCCGGATGCTCCTTCATCATGCGCTCGAGGATGTAGCCGACCTTCTCGCGCGGATGAAGCCCGGGGCCGATCGGCATGGGAAAACCGCCGCCGGCGTGCTGCCTGGCGATCAGCCAATCCGCGCCTTCGCGCGCGATTTTGGTCAATTCCCCGGCATGCTCCGGCGCGAGCGCGACCGTGCGCGCGATGGCCGCCAGCGGGACCGCAGCCTCGCGCAGGCCGGCTTCCATCACCTTCGGATCGCCGCTCGGATTCTTCCGCCAAGGCAGCCCGCGGGTGCCGCGTCCGATCTCGTGCTCCCAGTATTGCCGCACCTTGGCCACATCGTATGGCGCAGTGTTGATCGGCGTGAAATAACTGGTCGCCGTCTCCGGATTGCCCGCCCAGGCACCGAGCGCTTCGATGGCTTCCGCTGCCGCTGCGCGGACCGCTGCCGCGTCCTTCGCCAGCAGAGCTTTCCGCCCCGCCTCGAGTGCCGGACGGGCGCGCGCGCTGATTTCTGGCGGTGGTTTGTTTCCGGGAACGGGCGGAGCGTCAGCGGACTGGGCGAAATCGCAGGCGAGGACGAGGGCGAGAAATGAGACAGGGATTTTCATTGCCCTGGAGACGCTCCCGCGCTGCCGCCGGCTACCACGGACTCACGCAAAATCGTCGGGCTCGAAATCGCGGGCCATCTTCACCCAGCGCACGACCACGCCGTCCGGCAGCGTGAAGTCCACGTATTCCACGACCTTGAATCCGAACGCTTGATAAAGGCGCTCGCCGGGCAGCGTGCCGAGC
>JBAVML010000141.1:0-12896 GCA_049690035.1 Chthoniobacteraceae bacterium | reverse complement strand
CTTCGATTACCGGCACCGTCAGTACCGTTCCATCCATCGGCGCGAGCACCTTGGTTTTGCGCAGGCGGTCTTCTACAAGTTGCAGCTTGCGTTGCGTCTTGAGCAGGCTGTTTTCACCGAGCGCGTATTCGGAGCTGAGGTTGTCGTAAACCTCGCGGCTGATCAGCTTTTGCTCGAACAACTCTTTCGCGCGCTCGTAGTTTTTCCCCGTCTTCTCCATCTCCAGTTTCGCGCCTTCGATCTCGGTGAGCGCGCTTTCCTTTTCACTGATCAAGTCGGTGTCATCGATCTCCACCAGCACGTCGCCCTCCTTCACCGTGTCGCCCGGCTCGACGTGCAGGACCTTCAGTTTCCCGCCCACTTCCGGCTTCACGTCGAGTTGAAAAGCCGGCGTGACATCGCCGCTGACTTCGACCGAGGAATCGATGTCCCGCTTCTCGGCGCGTGCGATGAACTTGTCGGCAAACACCTCCTTTTCGCCCGAGCCGGAGCGGTGGGTATAGGCGTACCATCCTCCGGCGGCGGCGAGGATGAGAAACAGGATGGAAAGAATTCGCTTCATGGAAAGGGTGACACGCGGGGGCGGGACGCTAGTGCGGCTCTGGCACGATGCAATGATACGTGTGCGTAGATGATTTACCGGATGCGGATGGCTTTCTTAGGTCGCGGCCCGACCCGCCTCAGAGCGAGAACCACGCGGCCAGCTCCGCCGGCTGCAGTTCGTCGAGTCGATGCACCGCGCGATCCGCCATGCCGAGTGCGTCCAGCGGATGCGTGGTGGCGACGCCGACGACCTTCATCCCGCCGGCTTGGGCAGCTTCGATTCCGACGAATGCATCCTCGAAGACCACGCAGCGATCGGCGGCGCGGCCAATTGTGCCCGCGGCCTTCACGAAGACTTCGGGGTCTGGCTTGCCGTGGCTCACGTCTTCCGCCGTGACGATGCCGGTGAAAAACTCGCCGAGGCCGATCAGCCCGAGGGATAGGTCGACGTTTTCGCGGTGCGTGGAGGAGCCAATCGCACACGGCACGCCCGCGTCGCGCAGGCGCTCTAGCCAGATGCGCACGCCGGGAAGCGCTTCGAGGCTCCACTCGGCCACGACTTCGCGTTAGAGCGCCTCTTTGCGCAGCGAAATGCGATGGATCTCCGCGGGCTCGCTGGTCCAGTGGAGGAGGTTGGGAATGATGAACTCGTTCTTGCGACCGAAGCCTTTCTTGAAGTGATCGGGCGCCAGTGTGTGGCCAAGTTCACGCGCCAGTCTTTCCCAACTCTCTTCGTGATGCTTCGACGAATCGATGACGACGCCATCCCAGTCGAAGATGGCGCCCCACGTGGCGGAATGCATCGCCACTAATTCAACCGCTGGAGAGCGGGCAGGCGGTACTTGCGCATCAAGGCCTGGCCTTCTTCGGCGACGGCCTTTGCGTCGAGATAGATCACGGTGGGATCTCCGTCGAACTCCACTTTATGCAGCCCGTCGGTGGCATTATCGAGCGCGGCGGGAACGTCCGCGAGGCTTTGCAATTCCTTTCCGTTGATCCGTTTCACCACCAGCGTGTGGAGATCCTCGTAGCCCACCGTGGCCGCGCTCGGCAGCACCCGGCTCAGGAAGACGATCTTCTTCGGCCCCATGGGGAAAAGCTCCGCCTGCTGCCGGTCGAAATACACAAAATGCTCGGGAGCTTTCTTCATCCAGTCGTTGCCCCACTCCTTGAGGTATTGCCGCGAGAGCTCCTGCAGCACGAGGCCGCCGAGGATGTAGAACTTCGGCGCGCGATCGATCACATAGGGTTCGACCACGTAGCTCTGCACGTCGCGGTGGGTGAGCGTGACGGGTAGCTCCAGCGTTTCGCCTTTGCGCGCGATCGTGAAGCTCACGGTATCACCGACGAAGTGGTGGGTGGAAAAGTGATGCGAGATCGCGATGCGGCCGTAGTCCGGGTCTTCAAAGTTGCCGTCTTGATCGACGGGCTTGCCCTCCACTTTCAACACCACGTCGCCTTTCTGGATGCCGGCCTTTTCCGCCGGTCCGTCCGCGACGACTTCGTTCACGTAAATGCCGCCGAGGCCGGTGCCGCTCAAACCGAGGAAGCGCCGGAACTGCGGGTCGCGGGTGATCGAGAAGGCCATCCCGGCGCGCGGAAAACCTTCATAGGGCGGAGTCGCAGCGTCCTTGAGAAAATGCTGGATGATCGGCGCCGGGATGAGGTCGGCGTTGTTCGTAGTGTTGTCGTAACGCATGACGATGCCGACGAGCGCGCCATCTTTCACCACCGGGAGCGTGAAGCTGCTGTCGCGAAACTGCAGCGGCGCGGTCACGCGGTAGATGAGGAACTGCGCGTCGTCGATCGGGTAGCGTGAGACTTCCGCCGTGGTCAGCGCGCCCTTGGTCACGAGCAGGTTGCCGTTGCTTTCAAATTGCCAGACGGAAAGCTGGTCGCCGACCGCCCCCGTGGCGATCTCGAGCGGTTTCAACGCCGTCAGAAACACCGCGTCGTCGCATTTGAGCAGCGCGAGGTTGCATTCGTAGTCGA
Source organism: Chthoniobacteraceae bacterium (assembly GCA_049690035.1). Lineage (GTDB taxonomy): Bacteria > Verrucomicrobiota > Verrucomicrobiia > Chthoniobacterales > Chthoniobacteraceae > Chthoniobacter. The sequence continues at coordinate 10,361 of JBAVML010000141.1, read as the reverse complement.
CCGCCTCGACCGAGGCCGGTGCCTTCTGTCCGCCGGTTGCGGCTTCCAATTCCACGTAGTTGGCGTTGGCCACGAGTTCGGCGGTGACGAGCACGTGATTGCCCGGCAGCACCGCGCCGATCGCCCGGCGAGAGTAGGGCGGGCGCTTGCCCCACGGTTTGCCGAAGTCCCACGGCTGGTTGGTCACATTGACCCGCACCACCGAAAGCACGGTGTCCTTTGTCACCTCTGCGGCCGGGAGCGGCTTGGTGACTTTGGTTGCCTTGGATCTGGCGGGCGTCGGCGGTTTTGCCTGGGCCAGAGAGGCCGCGGCGAGGAGGGCGAGGAGGAAGGTGAAGCGAGGCACGGCTTAGGATTGGTCGGAGGTGAGGTTTTGCTCCTCGAGCACGTTGTAGCGTTGCTTGATGCGTTCGCGCGCGGCTTCGACTGCGCTGCGTTCCAGCACCAGCGGCCGGCCCGCGCCGATGAACTTCACCACATAGAATTCCGTCTTCTCCGCGAACGCCGCCGCCACGTCCTTCAGCGATTTGATCTTCTTGTCGTTGATCTGATCGACGATGCCTTCGCGGAACTCGCCGAGGTAGGTATTCAGCGGGTCCGGCAGGATCGCGCTGAGGATGATGAGCTCCGGGTGATCCTCGTAGAGTTCCTTCGTGATGAAGTAGTCGTAGAAGTAATTGATGCGGGGATTCTCGAATTGATAGGCAGCGAGCAGATTGCGCGAGAGCGGCTGGAAGAGCAGCCCGCCGAAGAGCACGTAGGGCGGCGTCGTGTCATAGCTGCTCGCCTGCAGCGTGTACGGCCAGGCGCGGTCGAACTTCACCTCTACGTCCATCGGCTTCTTGTCGCGCAGGATGGAGAGCTTCACGGAGTCGCCGCGATATTTCCGCTCCGCCACTTCGCTCAGCAACACGCGCTCATTCTCCAACTCCACCATGCCGTCGCTCGCGATCTCGTGTCCATCGATGGAAAGCAGCACGTCGCCGGGTTTCAGCACGCCGTTCGAGACGCCGGCTTTTTGCACCGTGGTCACCACCACCCCTTTGTCGTCTTCGCCCAGCCCGAGCGCGCGGCGCATCGCGGGATTCAGCGTGTTAAAGAAGCCCATCGAGAGATCCATGTAGCGGTCGTAGTGACCGTCCTTCACGTCCTCCAGGAAGTGTTTGATGACCGGCGTCGGGATCATGTAGCCGACATTCTGCGCCACGTCGCCGCTGTAGCCTTGGAAGGCGACGCCGACGACTTTCCCATACTGCAAGACCGGGCCGCCGCTGTTGCCGGGATTGATCGCCGCATCGATCTGCACCGTGAGGTGCTGGTCCACCACCGAGTGCGTGTAGATGCGGAAATCGACGCGCGACACGACGCCCTGCGTCACACTCATCCGCTCGCCGCCGATCGGGTAGCCGTAAACGCTGACCACGGATTCCAGCTCCGGGATGCCGCCGATTTCCAGCGCCTTCGTGTCCTTGAAAAAAGAAGGATCTTCGAGCTTCAGCAGCGCGAGATCGCAGTCGTGCGCGATATGCTCCACAGTCGCGACGTACTTCTTCGGGTCGTTCTCTTTTTCCACGGTAAGAAAGCGCGCGTTGCTGACGACATGAGCGTTGGTGACCAATCGTTCGCCGGCCACCACCCAGCCCGTGCCACTGCCGCCACCCACCTGGCCGGGCAGCCACGGCGCGCGGTAGTTCGCGTCCTGCGCGGTGTTGGTGATGCGGGCGATGCTTTTGCGGACTTCGCCCGGCTGGGAGAGACCGGAGCTGGCCGGGAGCAGGAAGACCGCGAGAGCGACGACGGACCAGAGACGACGGATCATGAGTGCGCGGAAGATGGACGCGCCGACCCTCGCTGGCAAGTGCGCTGCGCGAAGTGGTCGCACCTGCGGCGGCGGTGTGGTAAAAGGCAACCCAGTGCCGCCCACTTCCACCGAATCGCGTCCTCGCTGCCGCCAGTGCGGCGCGCCGCTCGTCGGCGCAAAACGCCGGCGCACCTGCCCGCGCTGTCATCCCGAAGACGCCGCCGGCGCTGCGCAAATGGAGTTCACGCTAGCGACGCCTTCGCCGCCGCCGGAGGCGCCGGCGGTCCCCGCGGAGGTCGTGCGTCCCGCGATGGGGCCTCCGCCGGAGATCGCCCGTTCGCGCGAGCCTTCCATGCGAGTGCGCCAGCCGTGGTCGGCGAGCCGCTTCCTTTCGTTCACGGCGGGTTCGCTTATCGTCGTGAGCGGCTTGAGCTGGGCCGGTTTCCAGCTGTGGCCGCGCGGCTCCGTCGAGCGTTCCATCGTCGAAGCGCTCGCGGCGCTGCCTCGCTTCACCGAACGCACTAGTGCGGAGAATCCCTTCGCGACGATCGCCGTGGAGGGTGATAGCAGCCCGTCCATCTTCGATTTCAACGGCGACGGTCTGCCTGATCTCGTCACCGGCAGCCGCAGCGGCGAAATCCGCGTTTTCCGCAATTCCGGCACCCGCACCCGCCCGCGCTTCACTCGCGCCGCCGCCGACACGGCCGGCCTCGTTCCCACCGACACGGCCAATACCGTCGCCTTCGCCCACCTCCGCGGCGCCGACACCGCCGACGCTCTCAATGCCGGCACCAACGGCTCGCCCACTTTTTTCCAAAATCGCGGCACCCACCAGAAGCCCGACTTCGTCCTGCTCGCGCCCGAGGACGACCCCTTCGCCGTCGCCGCCGCGCCCGCGCACAGTCTCGACTGGCGCCCTACCTTTGCCGACATCGACCACGATGGCGACATCGATTTGTTCGTCGGCACTCGCGACGGCTCCATCCTCTTTTTTGAAAATCGCGGCACGCCGCAAAAGCCGCAATTCCAAGGCGTCACGCGCATTGCTCCCTTCGGGCTGCGCGGCGTCGGCGACCTTGTCTCGCTCTGCTTTGGCGATCTCGACGGCGACGGCGACCTCGACGCCATCGCCGGCAACGCCGCGGGCGACCTCCTTTTTCTCCACAATCGTGGCAATGCCTGGCGTCCCAAATTCGAAGTGGCTCCGCGCGGCGCCCTCGGCCTCCCCACCGCCGGGCGCGACGCCACCGTGGCCCTCGCCGATCTCGACGGTGACGGGGACCTGGACTGCGTCGTCGGCGGCGCCGACGGCCACTTCCGCTACTTCGAGAATCTCAGCACTCCGGTGCCGGTGAAGCCCGAGACGAAGCGCTAGACGCCGCAAGATTTCGCCCGTCGTGACGGCTTAAGGACGGATCGCTTTCGCGCGGGCAATGGCGGCCATCATGCCCATCGCCTTGTTGACGCACTCCTGATGTTCGCTCTCGGGCACGCTGTCAGCCACGACGCCGGCGCCGGCTTGCACGTAGGCTTTCCCGTCCTTGAGGACGACGGTGCGCAGGGCAATACAGGAGTCGGTATTGCCGTCGAAGCCGAAGTAGCCGACCGCGCCCGCATAGACGCCGCGCTTGTTCTTCTCGCAGCCGTTGATGATTTGCAGCGCGCGCACTTTCGGGCTCCCGCTCACGGTGCCGGCGGGGAAGGTCGCGCGCATCACGTCATAGGCGGTGCGGTCGGGGCGCAGGCGTCCTTCTACGTTGGAGACGATGTGCATGACGTGGCTGTATTTCTCGATCGTCATGAAGTCGGTCACCTTCACGCTGCCAAACTCACTCGCGCGGCCGACATCGTTGCGGGCGAGATCGACGAGCATGAGGTGCTCGGCGCATTCCTTCGGGTCGGCGAGCAGGTCCTTGGCGTTCGCGTCGTCCTCCTCTGGGGTTGCGCCGCGGCGGCGGGTGCCGGCGATGGGGCGGATTTCGATGCGGCCGTCGATCGCGCGCACGTGCACCTCCGGGCTGGAACCGACGAGCGCGAAGCGTCCCGCGAACTTCAGGCAAAACATATAGGGTGACGGGTTCACGAAGCGCAGCGCGCGGTAGAGCGTGAGCGGGTCGCCGGTGTACTCCGTCTCGAAGCGCTGCGAGGGGACGAACTGGAAGATGTCGCCGGCGCGAATGAACTCCTGCCCGTCCGCGACCATCTTCATGTATTCTTCCCGCGTCGTGTTTCCCGTCGGCGCGGGCACTTCCGGGGCGGGGGTGATCGGGACGAGCGGCAGGGTCGCGGGCTGCGAGAGTTTCGCGACGAGCTGCGTGATCTGCTCGATGGCTCGTGCGTAGGCGCCGCCGGCGTCGCCTTCGACCAGTGCGTTCGCCACGATGCGCAGGCGGCGCGTGCGATGATCGAAAATGAGCAGCGTCTCGGTGATCACGAAAAGGCTTTCGGGAAGATCGAGGTCATCCGGCGGCGACGCAGTCACGGTGGGCTCGAAGAAGCGCACCATGTCGTAGGAAAGATAGCCCACGGCACCTCCGCCGAAGCGCGCATCCGCGAGCGCTGGAGAGGCGACGTAGCGGTAGCGCTTCATCAGTTCCTCCAACTCGAAAAGAGGATCACGGGTGGTTTCGAATTCGACGACGTGACCACCATCGTTGATGAGAATTTTCCGCCCGCGGCTCTCGAAAATGACGCGCGGAGCGGTGCCGACGAACGAATAGCGGCCGGCCTGGTCGCTCTTTTCGACGGACTCGAAAAGAAATGAGTAACTGCCGTCGTCGATCTTCTGAAACGCCGAAACGGGCATCTCCGCGTCGGCGATTAGTTCGGTATGCACGGGAATCAAGTTCCCGCGTTGCGCCAGCTCGCGGAATTCGGCGAGCGATGGCTGGATGGGCAAATTCATTTGTTGGAGTAGGTAATCTCCGGATCGAAAAGTTTTTGTTCGGTAATCTCCAGCGGCGTTCCGTCCGGGGTGAACGTCTGGAAGAAGCAGCTCTCGAAGCCGGTGTGGCAGGCGCCACCGCTTTGTTCGACCTCGAAGAGCAGGGTGTCGGCATCGCAATCGACGGCCCAGCGCACCACCTTCTGCGTGTGGCCGCTGGTCTCGCCCTTGACCCAGAATTTCTGGCGCGAGCGGCTCCAGTAGTTCATCAAGCCGGTCCGGGTCGTGGCTTCGAGCGAGGCTGCGTTCATCCACGCCATCATCAGCACGCGCTTGCTGTGGGTATCCTGGACGATGGCAGGAATGAGTCCGTCGGCGTTGAATTTCAGTGGTGGCAGGTTCATGCGGGAATGAAAGGGCTCGACGATAGCGGGAAATGAACAATGACCAATGCCGAATGACCATGGTTGTCGCCCGGTCATTGGGCATTCCGCGGGTTCGCCGTTCATCGGGACTCTCAATTTCTGGAACTCGCCCCCTCCGGGCACGCTTCCGGCTATTCTCGGTCGGACTTAGACCAATGAGCGTCGAACCATCGCCAATTTCTCAGGAAGATCAGGAGCAGATCCGGCAGACTATCGAGATGTTCGAGGTCATCACGCAGGCGAATCCGCACGACTGCCAGAGCCTGGAAATCCTCAAGGATGCCTACCAGAAAATTGGGCAGCTCGGCGAGATGCTGCGCGTCGCGCGCCAGCTCGCCGGGACGTATGTGCAGCTCGGGCAGTATTCTTCGGCGATGCTCGAGTACGAGGGCATCCTCCAGCGGACTCCGGATGACCAGGAGATCGTCGCGGCGCTCGCCGAGGTCGAACAGCATTTGATCAAGAGCGGCCAAAAGCTGCCGGGCGATAGTGGCAGCGAGGAGGAACGCAGCGCGATGTTCTCCTCGATCAATCTCGATTTCCGCGCGGCGATCACCGATCCGGCGAACCTGACCACCACGACCTCCACCGTGCGCATCGATGGCAGCGCGATCCGGGCCGCGGCGCTCGCGCCGGATATGCAGTTCAAGCTGCAGGATGACGGGAATGAGGCGCTCGCCAAATTTCTTATCCAGAACAAACTCGTGACCGAAGAGATCGTCACTTCCGCACTCGAGCGGGTGCAGAAGAAGAATCGGGAGCTGAAGCTGGGGGTCGTCGGAGCTTCACTCGTGGACGAGATCTGCCGGCGCGGCGCGATCGAAGTCGAGAACCTGCTCTCGGGGATCCTCGACCGTTCGAAATGCGCCTACATCCCTCTCGAGTACTACGACGTGGATCGCTCGATCGTGAAGATGTTGCCGGAGAATCTTACCATCAGCCGCTTGATCGTGCCCTTCGATATCATGAGTCGCACCGTGATGATCGCGACCGCCAATCCTTTTGACTCCCTCGGCAAAGACGCCGTGCAACAACTCCTCGACTACCATGTGCAGTGGCACATCGCCTCGCCGCAGGCCATCGTGAAAGTGATCGGGGAAACCTACCGCATTTCCTGATGAGCATTAAGTCTTTTGGAGAACGTATCGCGGATGTCCTGATCGAGGACGGCCTGCTGCTGCCGGCGCAGTTGCAGGAAGCGATGGACATTCAGAAAAAGCAGGGAGGCCGCCTGCTCAAGCTGCTCGTGGACAAGCAATATGTCACCGAGCAGGACATGGTGATTTCCATGGGCCGCTGCCTCGACACGCCGCCGATCAATCTGACCAAGGTGCGCGTGCCCGAGGAAATCGCCGATCTGGTGCCGAAGGAGATGGCCCGACAGTACAAGCTCGCGCCCGTGTGCAAGCTCGGGAACAAGCTCTTTGTGGCGATGGCCGATCCGTTGAACGTGCTCGCGCTCGACGATCTGCGGCAGCGGACCAAGATGGAGATCATTCCGATGATCACTACCGAGCGCGCCGTCACCGAGGCGCTGAGCGGTGTGGGGAACTCCAGCTCGCAGATGGATCAGGTGCTGAAGGACGCCGCCGAGATGGGCTCCGATGTCGAGGAGGTGAAAGCGAACCGGCAGGAGATCGACCTCGATCGGCTCGCGGTGGAAAGCGAGGACGCCCCGGTGGTCAAGATCGTCAACCTGATCCTCGTCCAGGCACTCAAGGAAAAGGCGTCGGACATTCATCTCGAACCTTTTGAAAAGCAGTTCAAGCTCCGCTACCGCGTGGACGGCTCGCTCATCGAAGCCAGCTCGCCGCCCAAGGCGCTGCAAATGCCGATCGCCTCGCGCATCAAGATCCTCGCCGGCCTCGACATCGCCGAGCGCCGCATTCCTCAGGACGGCCGTTTCCGCATCCGCGTGTCGGGCAAGGAAGTCGATCTTCGTATCTCCGTGCTGCCCACCGTGTATGGCGAAAAGATCGTCATCCGTCTGCTCGACAAGGGCGCGCTCTCCGGCTCCATCGACCAGCTCGGCATGGACGAGTACACGCTCGGCGTTTTCAAGAAGGCCGTCGATGCGCCGCACGGGATGATCCTCGTCACCGGCCCGACGGGTTCGGGAAAGACGACGACGCTCTATTCCGTGCTCAGCGAACTCAACAGCCCGGAATACAACATCGTCACCGTCGAAGACCCGATCGAATACCAGCTTGCCGGTATCAATCAGGTCGCGGTGAAGGCTGACATCGGCCTCAGCTTTGCCGACGCGCTCCGCTCCATTCTCCGTCAGGACCCAGACATCGTCATGATCGGTGAAATTCGGGACAACGAAACCGCCGACATCGCGGTGAAGGCCGCGCTCACCGGTCACCAGGTGCTTTCCACGCTCCACACGAACGACGCCGCCGGCGCCATCACGCGTATGGACGACATGGGCATCGAGCCGTTCCTCATTTCCTCCTCGATCCTGCTCACCTGCGCCCAACGTCTCGTCCGCCGCGTCTGCCCGAACTGCCGCGAGGAATTTCTCCCCGAGCCCGAGCTGCTGCAAAAGCTCGACCTCGTGGACGACGGCGCCACCGTCTTCTACCACGGCGCCGGCTGCGAGCGGTGCAAGCGCCGCGGCTACGTCGGCCGCGCCGCCATCATCGAAGTGCTCCCCGTGAGCGAAACGGTGCGCCGCCTCATCATCAAGCGCGCCAGCGCCGCGGTGATCAAAAACCAGGCGATCAGCGAAGGAATGAAGACGCTGCGGATGGTCGGCATTGACAAAGCCCGCGAGGGTATTACGACACTTGAGGAAATTCTGCGGGTCACCGCGGAAGACCACTAGTGTCTTCATGGGACTATTCGAAAACCTCTTCAAACCGCGCCACGACGGCACGCTCGAGAAGAATTTCGAGGCGCCTCTGAAGGTCTCGGAGCCGGCGGGGCGGGGCGTTGCCGGGGGTGAGGGATCGTCCGATCCGGCGGCGGCTTTTCTCGAGCCAAAAGGATACGCTCCCGGCGTGACGAATGTCGGCGCGGGCGTGCCAAATCAAGGTCTCGTGCCGGTTCTGCCTTCGGCGAAGAGGGTCCCCGCACCGGAACGGAAATCGGACACGCCGCCCGCAGGAGACGCAGGCACGGTCGTCCTGACCCTCGGTGACGTCCTTGCGCGGATCCCGGTCGGTTTTCTCCGCCCTGGCCGACACGACGTGAAGCGCGAGCTGCGTTTTCGAATCGACGACCTGGTTCCTGATATCACGCGCGGCCGGCCGGAGATTGCACTTTCGTCCATCGCCCAGCAGTGCCCGGACATCTTCAATCGGCAGATCGGGGAAGACGAGGACATGGCGATCCGGCTTCCGCTGCAAAAGCTCGTGGAGCAAGTCGGCCGTTTTCTTTCGCATGCGTCTGCTCCGTCGCCCTTGGTTCCGTTTCCGTCGGCACCACCTGCGGCTGCGTCTCCGGTGGAAAAGCTACCGCCTGCGCCGCCAGCGGCCGTCTCGGGCGCGCCGCGGGATTCCCCGGTGGCGGAGCCGGTTCTCCCGCCTCCCGTCGCGTTGCGGCCGGCGTCTCCGGTCGCCGTGACGCCGCCTCCCATTCCGGAGCCAGAGATGGCCGCGCCGATCGTACCACCGCCGCCTGAGGTTGCTTCGTCCGTGACCGGGGAGCCGCTGCCCGAACCCGTCCCGCCGGCGAAGCGGTCGGTGGCTGCGAACATGATCGATCTCAGCCTTGCGGCGATCGTCGCCAAGGTGCCGCGGGAAATGCTCCCCGGTCTGCCTCCGCGCATCGCGGACGGAGATCGGATCAGCCTGCCGTTTCCGATGATCGAGCGACAACTCGGCACCGGCTCGGTTTCGATTCCATCGACGCTCTTCTGGTCCTCGCTTCCGCCGATGCTCCGTCATCACTTCGTCCAGCGGGAAGATCTCTCGATCCCCGTGCCGCTCGAGGAAATCTTCCAAAATCTGCCCTTTGGCGGTCCGAGCGAGCGTCCCCGTTTCGATCCTGTCGTGCCGCCGTCGATGCTTCGGCCGACGCTGGAGACGCCGGTTGTTCTGGTGCCCGATCCGGTCGCGGAAGCGACGCCCCCGCTCGATTTCGATCGCCCGTCTGCGCCGCCCGCTTTGCCCGCGCACGACGAGCCCGGCGCTGAACCGCCGGAACCTGCCGGCTCGGCCCGCGTCGCACCCCTGTCGCCCGCTGAACCCGCAGCGCCGCCCGCCGCCGCACCACTCGAGGCATCCGGATCGCCCACCGCGGAGGATATTCTGCTCGCTCCCATGTTTCCAACCGAGCCGGAGGCACCCTCTACCCCGGCCGCGAGCGCGCCGCCGGACGCCGAACTGCACGGCGCGGTTCAACTTCAGCCCTTCCGCGTCTTCCATGCGCCGACGCCCGACTTGGAGCCGCAACCGCAACCGGAGCCCGCGGTCGAAACGCTGGCCGGTAAAGAAGCTGCGCCCCCTCCTGTCGAGAGCGCCGCGGAACTCGCGCCCGCTGAGGCGGCCGTCCCGCCCATTTCCGTTCTGCCTCCGCCGCTTCCCACTATTGAACCCGAGCCACCGCCGGTCGAGCCCGAGCCGCTCGCCGCTTTCAATCCCGAGCAACCGCCCCCGTTGAAGGTCGAGGAACCGCCGGTCGCTGTTGCCGTGCTTCACGCCTCCGTGCCGATGGTCGTGGAAGCGCCGCCGATCGCGATGGCGACCGTCAACGTCCAGCCGCCACCCATGGCGCGCCCGATGGTCTTGGCCCCTCGCATCGCGAGCGTCATCACCACGCCGCCCGTCGAACTCGCGCCGACCCTCGCCGGCACCGTCTCGATTCACGGACTGACTTCACTCTCGCCATCCTCCGAGTCGAAACCACTGGCGTTTTTCCCGCTCGAAAGCGCTCCGCTCCCGAAGCCTGAGCCGCCGCCCGCCACTGCCGCGCCGGCTCCGGTAGCGCCGCCGGCAGCGGTGGCACCGGTTCCGCCGCCGTTGCCAGTTTCCGTGGAAAGGAAAAGCTTTGTCGCCCCGGTCCCGGCGTTTCCGCCGCCTGCGGCCCTGAATCCGCCAGCCGCGCCCGTGGCTGCGCCAGTTCCTGCGCCGGCTCCCGAGACAGCGTCGGAGCCGTTTCACCTCCATCTGCCTCCCCTGCCTTCGGCTCCGGTGCCCGCACCGCCTCCGGAACACGCGCCGCCCTCCTTGCCAATCAGCCGATTTGACCAGCACTCGATCCAGAGCCTGTTCATGACCGAGGAGATGCTCGACTTGCCCAAAGT
>JBAVML010000140.1:0-1545 GCA_049690035.1 Chthoniobacteraceae bacterium | reverse complement strand
TCACGCGCGTGACCGCGACGGTGAGCGAGTACCTGCAGGCAGTGGTCGCCGGCAGCGGCGGCGATTCCACGAATGGCGCAGGCGGCGTCGGCGGCAGCGTGACTTTCGTGAAAACCAATCGGGACATCGGCAACTTCGCCGCGCCCTTCGGCGGCGACTCGGCGGGCAGTGCCTTCGACCAGTCGGGCGGCATCTTCGCCGGAGTCGGCGGGCTCGGCACTGGCGCGGTCCGCGCGGCGGCGGGCAATGTCACTGATATCAAAGCCGCGCGCATCGCCAGCATTCTTGCCGCCGGCTTCCGCCAGGCGCCAAATCAACTCACCAACGCCAACGCCGCGAACAGCATCGCGCGCATCACCGCCACCGCGATCGGCAGCGATCTCGGCGCCGTCGGATTCGACTTCACCAACGCCGGCGCCGCCGGTTTTCATCTCGGCGACGGCGACACCGCGCTCGACGGCCTTGTCATCGTGAAGGCGGGCGGCTTCGACAGCGCGACGATTCCTGCCATCCCGCTTTTGAAGATCGAAGTCTGAGCGATCACGATCCGGGGGCGTAAAGCCCAAACTTGGTCAAAATCGCCATTCCTCCGCGCTCGCTTTCGGTTCGGCGGGTGGGCATTCTGCGCGGCATGACTGTTCCCTCGCTGCCCTCCCGTCGTGTCGAAGTCCTCGAAGCCCGCATCGCGCCGGCGGTGTTCCTTGTCAGTTCGGTCGATCTGAAGGTGCTCGATTTCACGGCGGCGGTGCCGGTGGATGCGATGACTCCGGCTTCCAACGAAACGACGGCGAACACGAATGCCGGTTCGGCGGTTGCCTTCCTGATGAATGCTGGCGACGAGCTGCGCTGGGATGCAAACCACAACTTCCTCGTCGATGCGAGCGATCCGGTGATGGTCCAGGTGACCACGAGCAAGGCGATGGTCTTCCTCACCGATCGCGATTCCGATGGCTCGTTCCAGCTCGATGACCTCACGGGTCTCGCGGTCGGCAATGGCTTCGTGGGCACGGTGAAGACCGATGTGAATGGCACGATCGGGACTTATCTCGACGGCACGGACAATGTGCTGCTGACGGGTGGACGGTGGACGCTGCAGCCGAGCTCGATCGCCGGGCTGACCATCTCGGGAGCCGTGTCGGGGAACATCCTCGCGGGCGAAGACATCAGCAATCTGACCGTTGGGAAGTCGATGTTTTCGATCAACTCGGATCAGAGCGTGAGACGCATCGGCACGGGCACGAGCGCGGACATCAACAACATTCTCCTCGGGACGACCGCGCATAATACGAACACCTACGTCCCGACCGGCGCGGGCGGCGACATCACCAATCTCGTGCTCGCGCGGAATGCCGGGACCATCGCGACGGGCAACGGCGCGGCCAATGCCGCGGGCAACGGCTTCGACGGCGGGCTGGTGCGGAATGTGACAGTGGCCGACGACTGGAGCGGCCTGAACATTCAGACCGGCAATGGCGGCGCAAGCAGCGGCGCCAACGGCAACGGCGGCGCGGGCGGGCTGATCGAGACAGTGAAGATCACCGGCGT
>JBAVML010000139.1:0-4187 GCA_049690035.1 Chthoniobacteraceae bacterium | reverse complement strand
ACCCGGAGGTCGGGCCCCCATGCTGAACCGCATCGTCCGCTCGGCGCTGGAATTTCGCGGCATCGTCCTCGCGCTTGCTGCGCTGCTCGTGGCCTATGGCTGCTTCGTCGCGCGTGGGGTGAAGCTCGATGTCTTTCCCGAATTCGTGCAGCCGCAGGTGGTCGTGCAGGCCGAGGCGCCGGGGCTCGGGCCGGAGCAGGTGGAAGTGCTCGTCACCCGGCCGATCGAGACCGCGATCAACGGCACCGGCAATCTCGAATCGATCCGCTCCGAATCGATCCAGGGCCTCTCCGTGATCACCGCGGTCTTCAAGGAAGGCACGGACATTTTCCAGGCGCGCGTCGCCCTCGCCGAGCGGCTCGCGGAGACGGCGGGCCAACTCCCGGAGCACGTCCTCCCGCCGAAGATGTCGCCGATGACTTCGTCCACCATGGACCTGCTCAAGGTTGGCCTGCTTTCCAAAACCAAGTCGCCGCGCGAGCTGCGCACCTTTGCGGATTTCACGCTCCGCCCGCGCCTGCTCGCCGTTCCCGGTGTGGCGCGGGTGAACCTCTTCGGCGGCGAGGTGCGGCAGATCCAGGTGCAGGTGAATCCGGAGCGCCTGCTCGCTTTCGACCTCACGCTGCAGGACGTCGTCGCCGCGGCGAAAAGCGCGAGCGGCGTGCGCGGCGCGGGCTTCGTCGAGACGCCGACGCAGCGCGTGCTGGTGCAGACGGAAGGCCAGTCGCTCACTCCCGCCGAGGTCGGCAACGTCGTCGTGACTCAGCACGCCGGCGTGAGCGTGCGGTTGCGCGATGTCGCCACCGTGATCGACGCGGCGGAGCCGAAATTCGGCGACGCTCTCGTGATGGGCGAGCCAGGCGTGCTGCTCACCACGTCGAGCCAGTTCGGCGCGAATACCATGGAGGCGACGGAAGCCGTGGAGCGCGCGCTCGAGGAGCTGAAACCGGTCTTCGCCGCCGAAGGCATCACCGTTTTCCCGCGGCTGCATCGGCCCGCGACCTTCATCGAACACGCGCTCCACAATGTGCAGCACTCGCTCCTGCTCGGCGCGATTTTCGTTGCGGTGGTGCTCTTCCTTTTCCTCCTCGATCTGCGCACCGCGTTCATCTCGTTCGTCTCCATTCCGCTCTCGCTGCTCACCGCGCTCCTCATCCTCGATTGGCGCGGCGTCTCGATCAATACGATGACGCTCGGCGGCTTCGCGGTGGCGATCGGCGTGGTCGTGGACGACGCGATCATCGACGTGGAAAACATCCTCCGCCGCTTGCGCGAAAATCTCCGCCTCGCGTCACCGCGCCCGCTTTTCCAAGTCGTGCTCGACGCCTCGATCGAAGTCCGCAGCGCAGTCGTTTACGCCACCTTCGTCGTCGCCGTCGTCTTCCTTCCCGTACTGATGATGAGCGGGCTGCAAGGCCGCTTCTTCGCGCCGCTCGCGGAGGCGTTCATCCTCGCGATCCTCGCCTCGCTCGCCGTCGCGCTCACGGTCACGCCCGCGCTGTGCCTCGTCGCGTTTCAGCGCATGAAGCCGCACGCCGAACCGCGCTACCTTGCCGCCGCCAAGGCGCTGCATCTGCGCGTGCTGCGCGCCCTGAGCGGACGTGCGACGCTCGCCCTGGCCGCGGCGCTCGCGCTCTTCGTGGGCGCGCTGGCGGTGTTGCCGTTTTTGAAGGGCGAGTTGCTGCCCGATTTTCGCGAAGGGCACTTCGTTCTCGGTGTCTCCACGCTGCCCGGAACCTCTCTGCCTGAGATGATGCGCCTCGGTCGCCAGATCTCGCAGGAGTTGTTGAAGAACCCGCACATCGCCACCGTCGAACAGCAGATCGGCCGGGCGGAGCAGGGGGAAGACACGTGGGGTCCGCACCGTTCGGAATTTCACGTGGAGCTGAAGCCCTTGCCGGCGGAAGAAGAGGCGGAAGTGCAGGGCGAAATTCGGAAGACGCTCGCGTCATTTCCCGGCATCCAATTCGAAGTGCTCACGTTTCTCGGCGACCGCATCGGCGAGACGATCTCCGGCGAGACTGCGCCGGTGGTAGTAAATGTCTTCGGCGACGATCTCGACACGCTCGACGCGAAGGCCGGCGAGGTCGCGGCCGTCTTGCGCTCGGTGCGCGGCGCGGCTGATGTGCAGGTGAAGTCGCCGCCCGGCGCGTCGCAGATTACCGTCCGGCTGCGCTCCGAGCGGCTCACGCAATTCGGCTTCCGCCCGCTCGAGGTCCTCGACGCCGTGCAGACGGCGTATCAGGGCACCGACGCCGCGCAGCTTTTCGAAGGCAACCGCGTCTTCGAACTCGCCGTCGTCCTCGACGAGGCCACGCGCGCCAACCCGGAGGCCCTCGGCGGCCTGCTCCTCGCCAATGCGGAAGGTGTGCGCCGGCCGCTTCGGGAACTCGCCGACGTGACGCTCTCCACCGGCCGCACCGCCATCCAGCACGATGGCGCACGCCGCCGCCAGACGGTCACCTGCAGCCCGGAAAATCGCGACATCACTTCCTTCGTCGCCGAAGCCCGCGCGCGCGTGGCGGAGAAGGTGAAATTCCCCGCGGGTGTTTATGCGGTCTTCAGCGGCGCGGCGGAGGAACAGGCGAAGTCGCGCCGTGAGTTCGCGCTGCATTCCGCTCTCGCCGCGGTGCTCATCGCGCTGCTGCTCTCGCTGGTTTTTCGTCAGCCGCGCCATCTCTTCCTCGTGCTCGCGAATCTGCCCTTCGCGCTGGTCGGCGGCGTGCTCGCGGTGCTGCTCGGCGGCGCATCGCTCTCGATCGGATCGCTCGTCGGCTTCGTCACGCTCTTCGGGATCAGCATGCGCAACTCGATCATGATGATCTCGCACTTCGAGCACCTCGTGAGCGCGGAAGGTTGCGCGTGGAATCTGGACACCGCGTTGCGCGGCGCCGCCGAGCGTTTCGTCCCGGTGATGATGACCGCGCTCGTCACCGGCCTCGGCGTACTCCCGCTCGCGCTCGGTGCCGGCGAAGCGGGCCGCGAGATCGAAGGTCCGATGGCGCTCGTCATCCTCGGCGGCCTGATCACCAGCACCGCGCTGAACCTCCTCGTGCTCCCGACTCTCGCGCTGCGCTTTGGGCGGTTTGGGTCAGCGCCGCGCGTTTCGTTTACAACGTCCTAACCGTCGTGGGATTGCCGCTGCGTGGCGAGTTCGGTTGCCAGCCGGATCGCGGCGATCATGGAGTTCGGGCGGGCAAGTCCTTTCCCAGCGAGCTCGAACGCGGTGCCGTGGTCTGGGCTGGTGCGCGGGAAGGGGAGACCGAGGGTGACGTTCACGCCGCTGTCGAAGGCGTGGAGCTTCAGCGGGATGAGACCCTGGTCGTGATACATGCAGAGCACCCCGTCGAATTCCTCCGCCGCGGCGCGATGGAACACCGTATCGGGCGAAAGCGGTCCGCTGAATGCGGCAACCTCGCCGAATTCGCCGTTGAGCAGCAGCGTCGCGGGTTCGATGATCTCGATCTCTTCACGACCGAGCGCGCCGCTCTCGCCGGCGTGGGGATTGAGCCCGGCGACGGCGATCCGCGGTTGGCGGCTGAGCCGGCGCGCGACAAACTCCGCGAGCAGTCCGCCTACGCGCACGATCTCCGGCGCGGACAGCAGCGCGGCCACGTCGCGGAGTGGCACGTGGGCGGTAACCAGCGCGACCGTCAGTGACCCGCCGGTCAGGCACATGGCGAAGTTCCGCGTCCCCGTCCGGGCGGCGAAGAACTCCGTCTGCCCCGGGAACGGGAATCCTTCGCGCTGCACCAGTGCCTTGCTGACCGGGCCGGTGACGACCGCCGCCAGTTCGCCTGCGATGGCCCGTTGCACCGCCGCCTCGAGCGCGGCAATCGCATCCCGCGACGAACCTGCGGTCGGCATACCGGCTGCCGTAGTTCGATCCCCAAAGATCCGATATTCCCATGATGCATCGAGCTGCCCGGAGGCGAGCGCCGCGTCGATAATCTCCGGCCCGATCCCGGCCGCATCCCCGAGCGTGATACCGATGACCCGCGAACTGCCGCCGGGCGCCGCCACTAGTACATCTTGATGAACGCCTTTTTGCGCAGCTTTTGCAGCCAGTCCTGGCGGAGCTTCTGGCGCTCGAGCTGGATGAGTCGCTTCTCGATCTCATCGCGTACTTCCTTGAAGGGCCTTTGCGTTCCCGCCTTCTTCGCCTCGGCGAAAAGCAGGTAGTAGGT
>JBAVML010000138.1:0-9596 GCA_049690035.1 Chthoniobacteraceae bacterium | reverse complement strand
ACTTAGCAGCGCCACCGCCATCGCCGGCTTCGACGCGCCGGTCGCCTTCAGCGTGATTCGCGCTCATCTGACCGCGGTGCTCGCGGACGACGCATCGAGCGGCGGCTTCCTCGCCGGCCGCGTCACGTTTTGTGCGTTGAAGCCGATGCGCAGCATTCCCTTCCGCGTCATCTGCATGCTCGGGCTCGACGACGTCGCCTTCCCACGCCGCGACCGCCCGCTCAGCTTCGATCTCATGGCGCAAAAGCCGCGCCGCGGCGACCGCTCCGCCCGCGACGACGACCGCTATCTTTTCCTCGAAGCCCTCTTCTCCGCGCGCGAAACACTCTACCTCAGCTACTGCGGCCTGTCCCCGCGCGACAACTCCGAGTCGCCGCCCTCGGTCATCCTTGCCGAGTTGCTCGACTACCTCACCCGCCACTACGAGCTGCCGCCTGACTTCGTGCTCAAGCACCGCCTCCAGCCATTCAGCACCGCTTATTTCGCGGGGAAAAATCCGCGCCTCTTCAGCTACTCCGCCGACAACGCCGCTGCCGCGCTCCAAGGCGCCGCGACCCGCCACATCGCACCGCCCTTCGCCGCGCAGCGGCTGCCCGATCCCGAACCGGAGTGGCGCGAAGTCTCGCTCGGCCAGCTCGTTGATTTTCTGACCAAGCCGGCACGGTATTTTTTGAAGAGCCGCCTCCATCTGCGCCTTCCCGATGCCGAGCCGCCGCCTGCGGATCAAGAACCAGCGGGCCTCGACAGCCTGACCCGCCACCAGCTTCGCGAGGTGCTCGCGCACCGGAGCATCGCGGCCGGCCACGTCACTGCAGATCTCGCCGCAGCGCGCGCGACCGGCGCACTCGCACCGGGATATGCCGGCGCGTCGGACTACGGCTTGCTCACGCGTGAGGTCGCACAGTTGCTCGCCCGCCTCGGCCGGGCGCTCGACGCCCCGCCGCTCGAACCGCAGACCATCTTCCTCGAAGCAGACGGCTGGCGGCTCACGGGCATGCTCAGCGATATCCGGCCCGGCGGCCTTGTCCGCTTTCGCGCGGCGAGCCAAAGGCCAACTGATCTGCTCGGCGCGTGGGTCGCGCATCTCGCGCTGCAGCTCTCGAAAGCGCCGGTGCGCGTCACCACTTTCCATTCGCTCGATGCGACCGCGCGCTTCCAACCGATCGATCACGCCGCGCAGCAGCTCGCCAATCTTCTCCAGATCTACGCCCGCGGCCTGACCGAGCCGCTGCCGATCTTTCCCGCCACCGGGCTCGATTTCACCGAACGCCAACTCGGTCTCACCGGCCGCAGCGACCCGCTGCACGGCGCGCGGCAGACCTTCGAAAAATACGAGAGCTCGGACGCGTGGACGAAGCTCGCCTTCCGCGGCGTGGAAGATCCGCTCGGCGGAGAATTCACCGCGCTCGCCACGCGCATTTGGGAACCGCTGATCGCGACACGGGAGATTTTGTGATGCGGGTCACCTCATTCGATGTTGCGACCGCGCCGCTCGAGCTCGGCGTCACACAGCTCGAAGCCAGTGCAGGCACGGGCAAGACCTACACGCTCGCGGGACTCTTTGTGCGGCTAATCGCGGAGGCGAATCTCGAAGTCGGTTCGATCCTCGTCACCACTTTCACCAAGCCAGCCACGGCCGAACTGCGGGACCGCATCCGCAAGCTGCTCCGCGGCGCGGTGGCGATGTTCGACTCCGGACCCGGCGACCATCCGCTGCTCCGAGCGCTGCATCCCCACTATCTCGTGGAAGCGGAAACAATTCGTCCGCGGCTGGAACGGGCGCTCCGGCAGTTCGACGACGCGCTCATTTCCACCATCCACGGCTTTTGCCTGCGCTTGCTGGAAGAGCGGGCGTTCGAGAGCGGCCTGCCCTTCGACGCGGAGCCGCTGGAGGATGAAGGCACGTTGCTCAGTGAAGTGGCCAGCGACTTTTGGCGCCAGCGCATTTACCCGGCTGAATTGAGGATCGGCGCTTTTGCGATGCTGGCCGAGCTGAGCGGCGCGGCGCTCATGCCGCTTCTGCGCTCCTGCCTCGCGCGACCGACGATGTCCATCATCCCTCCGCACCATCCCGCGGCGCTTGCCGCGGCGGAAGCGGATCTGCGCGCCGCATTTTCCGCCGTGGAGCACGCCTGGGAATCGGGCGAGGCGGGAGTGCGCGCGATCTTCGACGACGCCCCTCGATGGGCGAAAGGCGAGATGAAGAAGCCGGACGTAATCGCCGAGAATTTCGCGGCGATCGCGCGCTGCCTTGCGGAGCCTGCGTCGTGTTGCGCCGACTACGCGGTGACCGATTTCTTCCGCGCGGAAAATGTTGCCGAGCAAACGCAGCGACGCGGAAAAAATCCACCTTCGCCGCCGCAGCATCCGTTCTTCGCTGCGTGCAGCGCCTTCGTCGCGGCGCGCGGGCACTGGGTGCTCGCCTTCCAGCGCGAATTCCTCGCCACGGCGCCAGACGAACTCGCCCGCCGCAAACTCCAGCGCAACGTTCTTTCCTTCAATGACCTGCTCACCCGCCTGCGCGATGCGCTCCGCAGCATGCACGGCTCCGAGTTGGTCAAGGCCACGCAGCAGCGTTTTGCCGCGGCGCTCGTGGATGAATTCCAGGACACCGACCCGGTGCAGGCGGAGATCTTCCATCGGCTCTTTTCCGGACACGGGCGGCTTTACCTCATCGGCGATCCGAAGCAGGCGATCTACGGTTTCCGCGGCGCCGACGTCTTCAGCTATCTCGATGTCGCGAGCCGCGCCCAGCATCACCACGACCTCACCGCCAACCAACGCTCCGTCACCCCGCTGGTCCACGCGGTGAACGCGATTTTCGCCCGAAACCCGGACGCGTTCGTCGTGCCCGGTATCCGTTTTGTGCCCGCGGCTCCCTCGGGCCGGCACGATGATGCCGCACTCAAAGAAGGTGCAATGCCGGTGCCGCCGTTCCGCTTTTGGGTGTGGTCGGAAGCCGAGGTCGTGACGAAAGGCGTCGCGAAAGAGCATCTGCCGGTGATGGTCGCCGACGCGATCGTGGCGCAGCTCGAGGGCGGCGAGACAACGGAAGGTCGCGCGCTGAGACCGTCGGATTTCGCGGTGCTCACGGTCACGAATCCGGAAGCGGACCTCATGCATGCGGCGCTGATGGAGGCCGGATTGCCCGCAGTCGTGCTCAGCCGCGCGCGCGTCTTCGAGGCACCGGAAGCCGGCGAAATGCTCGCACTGCTTCACGCGCTCGCGGAGCCGACTTTCGAGCCCGCAATACGCGCCGCGCTGGCCACGACCGCGCTCGGCTTCACCGCGAACGATCTGGCCGCGCTGCCGGACGCGCGTTGGGAGCAGGTTCTCGACGCCTTTCTTCAGCGGCACGCGCGCTGGCAGAAGGAAGGTTTCTTCCCCGCCTTCCGGGCGCTCCTTGTGGAGGAGCACGTGCGCCCGCGCCTGCTCGCGATGCCCGACGGCGAGCGGCGGCTGACCAATCTGCTCCACATCGCCGACCTGCTCCACCAGGCCGCGACCACACAACGCCTCGGCCCGGCCGCGCTGGTGCGCTGGCTCGCGATGCAGATGGCAGCAGGCGCCAGCGGCGGCGAGGAACAGGAACTCCGGCTCGAAAGCGATGAGGAAGCGGTGAAGGTCGTGACGGTCCACAAAAGCAAGGGCCTCGAGTTCGGCGTGGTGTGGTGCCCGTTCTCATGGCGCGGCGCCGACCTTTTTCCCGGCGCGCCCACGACCTTCCACGATCCCGCGACGCACTCGCTGGTGCTCGATCTCGGCTCGCCCGATCACGACGCCCACCGCGCCCGTACGGAACACGAACAACTCGCCGAGCAGGCCCGCCTCCTCTACGTCGCGCTGACCCGGGCGAAGCTGCAGTGCCATTTCGTGTGGGGAAGATTCAATCGCTGCGAGAACTCCGCTGCCTCGTGGGTGCTGCATCCGCCGGGCGGCGCGGTCGCCGATGCCGTGCCGACGCTGCAGGCGCGAACGCTCGAAGATGCAACCTTGCGCAACGACCTCGCCGCGCTTGCCGCGCCGTGGCCGGACGCATTTGCGATCGCTGATGTCCCCGAACTGCACCGCCTTCGATTTCAATCACCAGTCGCCGCAACGCCGCCGCGCCAGGCGCGCGAATTCACCGGCGAAATTCGTCGAGACTTCGCGATCGCCAGCTTTTCCTCGCTCACCGCACTCACGAGCGAAGACGCGCGCGACTACGATCGCGATTCCGCACCGAGTGAACCCGCGGTGCCCGCCATCGGCATTCACGCCTTCCCGCGCGGACGCCGCGCGGGCACTTGCCTGCACGAAATTTTCGAGAAGCTGGATTTCACCGACGATGCCAGCGTCGAGCTACTCGTGCAGCGCAAGCTCGAGGTCTTCGGCTTCGCCCGGCCCGAGCTGCGCGCTGCGGTGGCGGCCAACGTGCGCGCGACGCTCGCGGTCGATCTTGCTCCGGGTGTGCACCTCGCTGCGGTGGAAATGAAGCAGCGGCTCAACGAGTTGGAATTTCATTTGCCGATCGGCCGCCTCGATTCGGCGGCGTTGCAGCGAGTGCTCGGCGAGACGCTCACTTTCTCCGCGCTGACTGGGTTTCTGAAAGGTTTCATCGACCTCGTGTTCGAGCACTGCGGCAAGTTCTACATCGCGGACTGGAAGTCGAACTGGCTCGGCGCGACCGCAGACGATTACACGCAGGAAGCGATCGCAGCGGAGATGCGGCGGCATCACTACGGCGTGCAGTATCATCTCTACACCGTGGCGCTGCATCGCTATCTCGCGCGCCGCATGCACGGCTACGAATACACGCGGCATTTCGGCGGGGTGTTTTACGTCTTCCTGCGCGGCGTTGACCCGGCGCGACCGGAGCTCGGAATCTTTCGCGACCTTCCATCGATCGAACGCATCACCGCGCTCGATGCCCTGCTTTCCACCCGGCGATGAGCGAAGAGATCATCACCACACCGCTCGACCATCACTTCGCCCTGCTGATGCGGCGCCTGCACGGCGCGCCGGATGCCGAACTCGAACACGTCGCGCGCACGGTCAGCGCGTGGCGCGGCGCGGGCCACACGTGCGTGCCGCTTGGAGAGCTCGGCGGCGAGGGGCTCGCGGAAAAGCTGCAAGCGTCGCCGGTGGTCGGCGAGCCGGGTGAATTCAAGCCGCTGATTCTCGACGCGGCGGGGCGCGTTTATTTGCAGCGTTACTGGGCCTACGAAGCGGACCTCGCGGCGGCAATTCGCGCGCGGCTGGTGGATGCGGAGTGCGATTCGGCGCTGCTCGTGGCGGGGTTGAAGCGGCTCTTTCCCAAGGCAAAGAAGGGCGATGGCCAGCGTGCGGCGGCGGAGATGGCGGTGCAAAAACGGTTCGCGGTAATCACCGGCGGCCCGGGCACAGGCAAGACCTACACCGCGGCACGGGTGCTGGCGCTGCTCGCGGAACAATTTTCCGCGCACGGAAAAAACCCGCGGCTCGCGCTCGCCGCTCCGACGGGAAAGGCCGCCGCGCGGCTGCAGGAATCCATCGCCCGCGCGCTCGCGCAGATGCCGGAGACGGAGCCGCTGCGCCGGACGCCGCCGGGAGAAGCGAGCACGCTGCACCGCCTGCTCGGGACGTTGCCGGACTCACCGCAGTTTCGCCACACCCGCGGGAATCCGCTCGCCGTGGACGTGGTGCTCGTGGATGAGGCGTCGATGGTCGATCTCGCCTTGATGGCGAAGCTCTTCGCCGCGGTGCCGCCGAGCGCGCGGGTGATTCTCCTCGGCGACAAAGACCAACTCGCTTCGGTCGAAGCCGGCAACGTGCTCGGCGACATCTGCGGGAGCGGAAACCCGCTGCAGACGGCGACGATCGCGCCGCACATTGCGGAGCTGAAAACCGTGCACCGTTTCGGTGAGAGCAGTGGCATCCAGGCACTCAGCGAAAGGGTCAACGCGGGCGATGCCGACGGAGCGCTCGCGCTTCTCCACGAGGGAAAATATGCGGACCTGCGCCGCACGCCGACGCCTGCCGCACGGACGCTCGGGACGGCGCTGAAGCCGCACGTGCTTGAAGGCTGCCGCGAGTTCCTGGAGCAGACTGATCCGGCGGCGGCGCTCGCTCGCGTGAATGCCTTTCGCATCCTTTGCGCGACGCGACGCGGGCCGTTCGGCGTCGAGAATCTCAATGCACTGGCGACCCACATCCTCGCGGACGCCGGCCTGATCGCGCCGGATGCCGCGCACTACCACGGCCGCCCGGTGCTGATCGGCACGAACGATTACCAACTCCGGCTCTTCAACGGGGATGTCGGGCTCATCTTCCGCGATCCGGAATCCGGCAATGAACTGCGCGCCTTTTTCATCGACGCGACCGGCGCTCTCCGCCGCGTGCTGCCGGCACGTCTCCCGACCCATGAGACGAGCTACGCGATGACCATCCACAAAAGCCAGGGCTCGGAATTCGACCGCGTGCTCCTCGTGCTGCCCGACCGCGACACTCCGGTAGCCACTCGCGAGTTGCTTTACACCGGCCTGACCCGCGCCCGCAGCTCCATCGACATCTGGGCCGACGACCCGCTCATCATCGCCGCGCTCGCACGCCGCACGCAGCGCACGAGCGGGCTGCGCGATGCGCTGTGGCGTGCGTGATCCCGCGGGTTCGTTCCAGCGTCCGGCGGGCCGGCCTTTGCATCTGCCTGCTTGAATCAACCCGATGCGCGTACACCATCAGCGAGTGATTCGCCTCGAGACGCACTACAACATTCCGTTTCCCCGCGAAGCCGTGTGGCCGGTGCTGAGCAAGACGGATTGGATCAATCGCTCGATGGGGCTCCCGGCGGTTGATTATGAATTCACGCCGCTCAGTGAAGGCGGCAGCGTGGTACGAGGGCGCAGCCGGCTGCCGCTCGGGGAGATGCGGTGGCGGGAGTTTCCGTTCGAATGGCTCGAGCCGGAATTCTATCGCGTGCGCCGAACCTTCGACTCCGGACCTTTCACCGAGGCGCGACTGGGGATGGAATTGCGGGAGGCTCCCGCTGGCACCGAGGTCGTGTGCTTTTCGGAAATGACGCCACGCAATGCGCTCGCCGGCTGGCTGATCAGGAACGTCGTCGGCCCGAAGGCAGACCGCGATATGCGCCGCATCGTGGCGCACACCACGGAGTACCTGAAGGGTCTCGCAGAAGTGGCCATGCCCAAGCTTCCCACTCACTCGGCGCGCGAAGGGCCGCTCCAGACCGGGCTGGAAAAGTTGCACGCCAGCGGCCAGCCGATGGACCTGGTTGCGCGACTGGAAGCCTTTCTGCGCGAGACGCCGGACGTGGAGTTGTCCCACATCCGACCGCTAGTCGTCGCCCGGCGCTGGAGTGCAGATGGATGGTCGGTCGTGACACTCTTCCTGCACGCCACGCGCAGTGGCCTGCTCGACTTGAGCTGGGAAATTCTCTGCCCAAATTGCCGCGCCTCGCGGAATCCGGTGAGCACGCTGCGCGACCTCCACCGCACGGCGCACTGCGAGGTGTGCCAGATCGAGTTTGACGCGCAGTTCGACAAATCGGTGGAGCTGAAGTTTTCCGTGAACTGCGCCGTGCGGCCACGCGAGGAGCAGATCTTCTGCATCGCTGGACCAGGCGGCACACCGCACGTCGTCAGCCAGCTCTGGCTTGAACCCGGTGAAGAACGGGTTTGGAGATGGCCCGCGCCGCCCCGCGCGCTGCGGCTGCGATCCGCCCAGGTCTCCGGCGCGTTGACGCTGGAGGCTTCCGAGGGACCGGAGCCCGGGCAGGTGCTCGCCATCCATTGCGACGCACGGGGCTTCACCCGGCACCGCGAACCCATCCGCGGCGAAGCGACTGCGCGCGTCGCCAATCCGAACCCGTTTCCCGTGCAACTCAGCCTCGAACAAATCGGGTGGGGCGATGACATTCTCACCGCGGCACGGGCGACGAACTGGCAGGAGTTTCGCGATCTGTTCACAAGCGAAGTGATCTCGCCCACCGAGGAAGTAACGGTCGGTTCGCAAGTCGTGCTCTTCACCGATCTCCGCGGGTCCACGGCGATGTATCACGGACTCGGCGACGCGCCGGCCTATGCGCGGGTGCGCGATCATTTCGCGTTGCTGGCGAGGGCGATTGCCGCGCATCACGGCACGGTGGTGAAGACGATCGGCGACGCGGTGATGGCGGCGTTCAGTCGCGTGGACGAAGCGCTCGCGGCGGTGCGCGAAATGCATGGCCTGCTGAATTCGGCGACCGCCAGTGGCGCCGAGCCGCTCGTCTTGAAAACGAGTCTGCACGTTGGACCGTGCCTGGCGGTGAACGCAAATGAGCGGCTCGATTTCTTCGGCACGACGATCAATCTCGCCGCGCGCATGATCGGCTGTTGCGAGGGGGGCGATCTCGCAGTTTCCGACGAGCTTTTCCGGCGACCGGAGATGGCTGAATTTCTCAAGGCGTGCGCAGAGGTTCCGCAGCCTTCGGAGGTTCACTTCCGTGGTTTTGAAAAGCCGCATCTCGTGTGGCGGCTGGCGATGCGATAAGCGCCGCGATCGAGGTCCGAGCCGCTTTGCATTTCGCGAGTTCTTCGCCAAGCTGCCGAATGTTTCCGCGCCCAGGCTTCCTCCAGGCCATTGCTCGCTTCCTCGCGGTGGCGATCCTGACGGGCGCGACGATGAACGCCGCCGAGCCGCCGCCTGCGCGACCCTTTCCCCAGCACACGCCCTACGCGGCAGGCGCGATCAAACCGAATCATGTGCCGCAGGCCCGGCTCGACGAGGCGACACGCAACTTCTACGAGAGCTGGAAGAAAGCCTACCTGCTACCCGCCACGAAGCGCGGCCAATTCTTCGTGCTCAATGATGAGGGGAAGCACAAAGACGAGAGCGGAACGACTTCGGAAGGCCACGGCTATGGAATGCTCATCACCGCGTTCCTCGCCGGCGCCGATGGACAGGCCCACGAAATCTTCGACGGACTCTTCCGCTACTTCCGCGAGCACCCGAGCAGCAACAATCCGCGCCTGATGGCGTGGGAGCAGGCGGGCGGCGGTGCCAACACCCGCGGCGGCGGCGACTCGGCCACCGACGGCGACCTCGACATCGCGCAGGCGCTGCTCCTCGCGCACGCCCAGTGGGGCAGTGCGGGAGCGGTCGACTACCTGGCGGAAGCGCGCGCGCTCATTGCGGCGATCAAGAAGGATGAAATCAACCGCGACTGCTGGTCGGTGAAGCTCGGCGACTGGGCGACGCCGGACGACGACAAGTTCCACAGCACGCGTCCGTCGGATTTCATGGCCGATCATTTTCGCGCCTTCGCCACCGCGACGGGCGATGGGGATTGGATGAAGGTGACCGACACCTGCTACCGAGTGATCGGCGCGATGCAGGCCGACTTCAGCCCGGCCACGGGGCTGATCCCTGATTTCGTCGTCAACGTCGATAGATCCCCGGCTCCAGCGCCGGGCAAACATCTGGAGGGCAAGCACGACGGACATTTCTATTACAATTCCTGCCGCGTCCCGCTCCGGCTCGGGATCGACTTCCTGCTCCACGGGGAGCCTCGGGCGAAGAGCGCGTTGGAGAAAATGAACTCGTGGATCAAGGCAGACACTGACGCCCGGCCCGATAAGCTC
>JBAVML010000137.1:0-14493 GCA_049690035.1 Chthoniobacteraceae bacterium | reverse complement strand
GCCGCTCGCAATCGTGAAAGTTGCGATGGTGTTGAGCAGCGCCGTCGCCAGGAAACTCCACGGCCGCCGGCAGCCGTTCGCCATCCAGCAAGCGGCCGTGAAAAGCGCCAGCGGGAGAACAAAGCTGAGCTGGAATCCCATGAACAAATTCTGCTCGTGCATCACCGTGAAGCTGAAGAGCGCCATGGCAAAATAGGTGGCATGCGTGCCGCCGCGCGCACGCCAGCCCGTCACCTTCAGCAGCATCCAGAGATTCGCACTCACCGCCACCAGCAAGGCCCACGTCAACGCCATCTCCAGGCGCGTATTCCAGTGCGTCCACCAACCCACCGCGAAGAAGATCAGCCTCGGCACGAGGATGCGGTGTTCGTTGTGCTGCGCAAAGAAGGTGTCGAAGCTCAGCGTGCCGTCGTGCGCCGCCACAAAAACAGGGGCCATCCCGGTCCACGCATCAAAAAACGGGACATCGACGCCGAAAGCGTAAATCACGGCGGCCACGCACAACGCTGGGAGCGCTGCGAGGGCCGCCCACACGCGCCAGCGGAGCTGCTCGTCCACCCTCGCCGCACTGGAACATGCGACTTCATCAATCTCCGCTCCGCAACTATCAGGAAGATCGACAATGGCGGCGGAATTCACGCCACCGCGCAAAGCAGGATCGGAGCCAGAGCAGTGCCGGCGGCTCCCGCGACGTTCCATCCAGACGTGGCCGGCGTTTCGTGCTTTCCCGCCCCGTCGCGCATGGCGACAAGAAAACGGGCGCAAACCTCGCGGTCTGCGCCCGTAAAGAATCGCCTTTTGCCAGTGGTGCGACTTACGCGATCGACTCGCCCACGCTGTAACGCAGGAAGCGGCGGATGCTCAGGGTATCACCGAGGGACTTGCTCTTTTCAGCGATGAGCTGGGTGATCGTCTGGTCGGGGTTCTTGATGAACGCCTGATCGACGAGGCACACGCTGCTGAAGAACTTATCCATCTTCCCGTCGATGATCTTCTCAATGATGTTCGCGGGTTTGCCGGGAGGCACCTGATCCTTGTAGATGGCGCGCTCGCGCTCGATCGTCGCCTGCGGGACGCTGCTGCGATCGACGCTGATGGGATTCGCCGCGGCGATCTGGAGCGTGATGTCTCGCACGAGTTGTTTGAAGTCCTCGGTGGTCGAAGTCTCTTCCTTGGTCGCGCCCACTTCCACGAGCACGCCGACTTTGCCGCCGGTGTGGATATACGCAGCCACGGCGCCGGGGCCGGTCACTTCGATGCGCTCGCTGCGCCGGATCTGGACGTTCTCGCCGATCTTCTGCACGGCGGCCACGCGGTCGGGCTCGAGGTCGGCGCCGGGTTCGCTGGCGATCTTACGGGCGATTTCTTCGGTGAAGGCGCGGAAGGCGTCGTTCTTCGCCACGAAGTCGGTCTCGCAGTTGATTTCCACGAGCACGCCGACCTTCGCGCCGGGCAGGATGGCCTGAGCGATCACTCCGTCCTTGGCTTCGCGATCGGCTTTCTTGGCGGCGCTGGCGGCGCCTTTCTTGCGTAGCACGTCGATGGCGGCTTCGAGGTCTCCATTGGTTTCGGAAAGGGCGCGTTTGCACTCCATCAGACCGGCGTTGGTCTTTTCGCGGAGAGTTTTGACGAGTTGGGCGTCGATGACGGTGGCGGTGCTCATGATGATTCGGGGATTAGAGGTGAAAATGCGAAGAGACGAGAGCGCGGGGCCCTCGTCTCTCCGAAAGGGATGTTTCGGGACGGGCCGAAGTTATTCGCTGACGGCCGCCATGGCCGCCTGCTCCTGCTTGCGGCTCTTCACGCTGGAGGAGACGATGGCGTCCACGAGCTTCTGGAGAACGATGCGGATCGCGCGGATGGCGTCATCGTTGCCGGCAATCGGATAGTCGATCAGCTCGGGGTCGGCATTCGTATCCACGATGGCCACGGTCGGGATGCCGAGGCGCTTGGCTTCGGCGACCGCAATGGCTTCGCGCTGCGTGTCGATGATGATGATCGCGTCGGGAAGCTTCTCCATGTCGCGCACGCCTTCGAGATTGCGCTTGATCTTGTCGCCCTCGCGACGCACCGCGGAAATCTCCTGCTTGCCCATCTTCGAATACTCGGGCTGCTTCTCGAGATCCTCGATGTACTTCATCCGCGCCACGCTCTTGCGAATGGTGGCGAGGTTCGTGAGCGTGCCCCCCAGCCAGCGCTGGTTGACGTAAAACTGCCCGCACGCCGTGGCGGCTTCCTTGATGGCTTCCTGCGCCTGCTTCTTGCAGCCGACGAAGAGCACCTTGCCGCCGCGCTCGGCGGTCTTGCGGAGGAACTCCGTGGCCGAGTCGAGCTGACCCACGGTCTTGCCGAGGTCGATGATGTAAATCGCGTTCCGCTTCTCGAAGATGAAGGGCTTCATCTTGGGGTTCCAGCGCTTGGTCTGATGTCCAAAGTGGACACCAGCCTCGAGCAATTCCGTCATCAATTCAGTGGACATAAAAAGGCGTGCAGTGGTTAGGGCAGAAGAAAATGGGCTGGAGGGATAAGCGAACTCCTGGGCGAACGCAACGGGAAACTTCGCTATTTTCCAACGCCACCCAATCAGCCGAGCGCAAAGGCTGTTCAGGAAACTGCGCCCCGAACGCCGCCAGCGAAAGCAGTCCGAATCGCGCTGAGCGGAACGCCTTGCTCCTACGGCACCGTCGGCGTCGGCGTCGGCGTCGGCGTCGGTGTTGGGGTCGGCGTGGGAGTTCCTCCGGAACCGCCCGCCGAGATCGTTACCGTCCCCGTTCCAAACGATGTATTGAACGTGCCAATCCCGCGGCCACCCGAGCCACCGCTCGTCGCCTGGATCAGCACGCCGGTGGACTTCAGCTTCTTTCCTTCGTCGCCCACCGTGAACTTTGTCTGAAAGCGCCCACTCTTGCGGTCGATGCTCACCTTCAAGTCTTCCACGCCCGGATTGAGCACCCTCACTTTATCGTGGTCGTCGAGGAAAAGATCGCGCGTGAGGGTGTTGGCGAGCCCGCCGCCCGCGAAGGAGATCGTCAGGTCTTGGCCCTTGCTGGTGTCCGTATCGAGCACGCGCTTGTCATGCACGGGAGGTGTGTAGCGCGCACCGTCGATTGTCTGCGTGATGTCGTAGCCCCGCGGATAGAGCCCTTCGCCCGAGGTATCCCGGTCGGTGTGCGTCGTGCCCCCCACAGTATCACCCAAAGTCATCTGGCCGATGAAACGGGTGTCCTCCGGATCGTCGTAAAAAGTGAGCGTCGGCGTGCCATCGAGGATATTCACGGTGCCCTTGGTCGAAAATGAACGCCCGTCCGAAAGCCGGCCCTTGATCGAGGCCGTCGCATCATCGCCCACGCGGATCGCGAGCCAACCCGAGGCCGTCGGCGACGCGCTAGAGTCGTTCCCATTCGACGTCCCGGAGCCACCGGAGGCAATGCCCGCGTTATACCGGCCCTGCAGGGCGGAGCGCGTGGTTCGATCCTCCGGCGAAAGCGTCAGATCCGAAGACCACTGGCCGCCGTTGAACAGCGCGGTCACGGACGAACCCGTATCGTTTTGATCCGTGAAAATAAACACTGGGATTGCCGAACCGCCCTCCACCGCATAGCCCCGGTAAACCCCGTCCGGCGAGATCGTGCCGGAGACGACGAAGCGCTTGCCGTCGATGATCGCAGTCCCGGTAAACGTCCCCAACGAAGTCGCCGTGACCGTAAAGTAACCAGCCTCCTTGCCATTGGCGCGCTTGATGAATCCGCCGTGCGTGCCCGCAAACGCCGCGCGCACCGCGCGTATGTTGATCGTACCCACGGCCTTCAGGCCGTCGACGCCCGCGATCGTGTCCACGATCGTGTAAGTGAAGGTATCGAATCCAGTCGAACCCGCGTCTGGGGTGTAAATGATCGAGCTACCGCTTACTTTGGCGGTGCCATGCTCCGGACTAGTCGTCAGTTCCACGAGTTTAATGGGGTCTCCATCCGGGTCGCTGTCGTTCACCAGTGGATTGATCGTCGTCGGCCCAGACGCCGCAGCGTTTACCGTATCGGTCCTCGCCACCGGCGCATTATTCGTGACGAAAGAAACGTCATTCCCATTGACCGGTGTCAACGTCGCATCATCCACGAAAACGAGTCTGTAGTGATATGTGGCATTCCGGGTTAGTCCTGAGACAGTCCCGACCACCTTTTGGTCAACATCACCTGGCTCGACATGGTTCGTCGGAGTGTGGTTCTCCATTTTGGCCGGCACATCCGGCGGTACATAGACGTCCGTCGGTCCATTCGCCGCACCGATTTCAAAGTGAACCGTGCCAGGTGTTCCATTCGCCGTCACAATCCCCATGAGCTTCGCTGTCGAATTTGCCGGCGTCCCTTTCGTTGTCGCAGCTGTCGTGGTCGGCTTTCCTGCGTAGGCCGGCTCCGAAAAATCGGACCCATTCACGGTTATGCTCCCCGCTGAATTCGATGCAGTAACGGTGAAGCTGTACATTTTCCCTCCCACTAACCCAGTCGGCGAGACCGTGGCGGTCTGGCTGGCTGCCGCATCCAGAAGTGTCGTCATCGATGGCTGTGTCGGGCCGTCCGGCTTGTAGTGGTAGCTGAACGTCAGCGTCGTCGTCGCCCCGTTGGTCAGCGCATCCGCCTTGAGCGTCGCAGTGCCGTTTGCGCCGCCCGACCCCATCGGGTTGCTCACCTTAGGCGCGGTGACGGAAAAGGCAGTCGTCGCGCCCATGGCCAGGAGCAACGCGAGGACGCGGGTAAGTGAATTCATAACGGGGAAAGAAAGCCGACGCGGAATGGTGCATGGCTCCGGCGCACACACAAGGGCGATCTGCTCTTCGCGGCCTTCACCGAACAATTGGAGGAATGCGCTTAGACCCGCGGCACGTCGTCGCCCGTCTCCCCATCCGCGCGCGTCTCCACCCAGCGGGCCCATAGCCAGCACAGGTCGGAGAGGCGGTTGAGAAAGCGAATGATCTCCGCGTTCACGTCCGCACCCGTTTCGGCCAGCGCCACCACTTCGCGCTCCGCGCGCCGGCACACCGTGCGCGCCACGTCCAGCGCCGCGCTGCCTGCCGTCGCGCCGGGCGTCGCCCAGCCGCGGTAGTTGATGTGTTGTTTCTTTTCGAGGTCGTCGATGATCGCCGTCAGCCGATCGACCATGTCGCTTCCCACGAAGTGATGCCCGCCCGCCACGTAGCGTTCCCGATCCTCCGGCACCACGGCTAGCTCGCCCATCAGCACCACCAGCTCTTTTTGAATCGAAAGCACCGCGTCGGTAACGAACGCGTCGTCCAGCGTGGCGCGCACCATGCCCAGTGCCGCGTTCAGTTCATCGACCGCGCCATTCGCCGCGATCCGCGCGTGCGTCTTCGGCACGCGCCGTCCGTACATCAGGGCAGTCGTTCCGTCGTCTCCGGTCTTGGTGGCGATGCTCATGGGAAAGAAGGGATAGGGTGATCGGTAAAGATGTGGAGCAAGAAAATGGCGGCGGCACCGTGAGGCACCGCCGCCATGAATTCATAACTCCGGCGTCGATCAGCCGAGCACAGGCTCAGGCTCGACCTCGGGCGCGCCGAACTGATCTCCGAGCTGCACGATCTTGATATCGCGATGATCGGGGAATCCGGTGCCGGCCGGGATGAGGTGACCCATGATGACGTTCTCCTTGAAGCCGCGGAGATGATCGATGCGGCCCAAAGTCGCAGCTTCGGTGAGGACGCGCGTGGTGTCCTGGAACGAAGCAGCGGAGATGAACGACTCGGTTTCGAGCGAAGCCTTGGTGATGCCGAGCAGGACGGGCACGGCTTCCGCCGGCTTGCCGCCCTTCTCTTCGACGAGTTCGTTTTCCTTCTCGAAGATGAGGCGGTCCACCTGGTCGCCCCAGAGGAGCGTGGTGTCACCGGGCTCGGTCACCTTCACCTTGCGGAGCATCTGGCGGACGATGATCTCGATGTGCTTGTCGGCGATTTCCACGCCCTGGAGGCGGTAAACTTCCTGCACTTCGTTGACCATGTGTTCCTGCAAGGCTTGTGGCCCGAGGACATCGAGAATGTCATGCGGAGGCACGGGACCCTCGGTGAGCTGCTGGCCTTTCTTCACGGTGTCGCCCTTGAAGACGATGATGTGTTTGTTCATCGGCACGAGATGCTCTTCCTCGGCGCCGGTGTCGGCGTCGGTGACGATGATCTTTCGCTTGCCGCGGACGGTGCCGCCGATCTCGACGACGCCGTCGATCTTGGCGATCTCGGCGGCGTCTTTCGGACGGCGCGCCTCGAAGAGCTCGGCCACACGCGGCAAACCGCCGGTGATGTCCTTGGTCTTCGCGACCTTGCGCGGCGTCTTGGCCAGCAAGGTGCCGGCCTGCACTTTCTTGTGCTCCTGCACGGCCACGTGGGCGCCGGACGGAATCGAGTAGCTGGCGAGGACTTCCTTCGTCTTCTCGTCCACGATGACGATCTGCGGATGCAAATCGCTCTCTTTGTGTTCGATGACGACGGTGCCCTTCACGCCAGTGGCTTCGTCCACTTCGCTCTTCACGGTGACCCCGGGAATCATGTCGCGGAACTCCACGCGGCCCGTCTTCTCGGTGAGAATCGGGACGTTGTGCGGATCCCACTGGACGAAAGCTTCGCCCTTCTTCACGTGGGCGCCGTCGCCCACTGCGATGGTGGAACCGACGACGATGGTGTAACGCTCGAGTTCGCGGCCATCCTTGCCGAGCAACGCGATGGTGCCGTTCTTGTTCAGCGCGATCCACTGGCCGTCGAGGTTCTGCACGACGCGGAGGTCATCGCTGAACTTGAGCACGCCGTCGTTCTTCGCCTTGACGATCGGCTGCTTGAACGTGCCGGACGCGACACCACCGATGTGGAAGGTACGCATGGTGAGCTGCGTGCCGGGCTCGCCGATGGACTGCGCGGCGATGATCCCGACAGCCTCGCCGAGCTTGACCATCTGACCGGTGGCCAGGTTGCGGCCGTAGCACTTCGCGCAGCAGCCACGTTTGGTCTCGCAGGTCAGCACGGAGCGGATCTTGAGCTGCTCGATGCCGATCTTCTCGATCGCCAGCGCAGTCTTCTCGTCGATGAGCTGGCTCTTCTTCAACACCGTCGTTCCAGCGACTGGATCTTTCACCGTCTCGCAACTCACGCGACCAATAAGGCGCGTGGCGAGATCGACGACTTCTTCGTCACCCTCGTAGATCGGGCGAACGACGATGCCCTGCGTGGTTTTGCAGTCGTCCTCGAAGATGATGACATCCTGCGACGCATCGACGAGCTTGCGGGTAAGGTAACCGGAGTCCGCCGTCTTGAGCGCGGTGTCGGCGAGACCCTTGCGGGCGCCGTGCGTGGAGATGAAGTACTCGAGAACGGTCAGACCTTCACGGAAGTTCGAGGTGATCGGGCGCTCGATGATTTCGCCGCTCGGCTTGGCCATGAGGCCGCGCATACCCGCGAGCTGTTTCACCTGCTGACGATTGCCGCGGGCGCCGGAATCGACCATGAGGAACACCGGGTTCAGTTCCTTGCGGCCCTCGTTGTGTTCGAGGGTCCGGAACATGACGTTGGAGATTTCCTCACCGGCGTGGGTCCACACGTCGATGATCTTATTGTAGCGCTCACCGTCGGTGATGATACCTGAGCGGTATTGCTTCTCGACGACCGCGATCTGCTTGTAGGCGTTGTCGAGTTCGATCTGCTTCTCCTTCGGAATGATCATGTCGATGATGCCGATGGAAACGCCGGCGCGCATCGCCCAGAGGAAGCCAAGTTCCTTGAGACGATCGAGGGTATCGACCGTCGCCTGATGACCCGCCGCTTGGTAGGTGCGGAAGATGACGTCGGAGATCTGCTTCTTGCCGCAGGCTTTGTTGAAGAAGCCGACGCCTTGAGGCCAGATCTGATTGAAGATCACGCGCCCCGCGGTGGTATCGATGACGTTCTTATCCGGATCGCCATAGACCGTGGACTTGCCGCGATCCGGGTTCTTGTAACGGATCTTGTCGTGAACTTTCACGCTGCCTTCGGTCATCGCGAACTCGACTTCGCTCGCGTCGGCGAAAAGCGGGACGCGTTCGGCGTCCTTGGTGCCCTGCAGCTTGCGAGGCGCCTGGGTGAGGTAATAGCAACCCATGACCAAGTCCTGCGAAGGAGTGGTGATCGGCTTGCCGCTCGCGGGCGAGAACAGATTGTTCGGCGCCAGCATAAGCATGCGCGCTTCCATCTGCGCCTCGACGCTGAGCGGGACGTGAACGGCCATCTGATCGCCGTCGAAGTCCGCGTTGTAGGCAGTACAAACGAGCGGATGAATGCGGATCGCTTCGCCCTCGATGAGCTGCGGCTCGAAAGCCTGAATCGACAGACGATGCAGCGTCGGCGCGCGATTGAGCAGGACGGGATGGCCCTTGGTGACTTCTTCGAGAATATCCCAGACCTCCGGCGTCTGACGCTCGATCATCTTCTTGGCCGAACGCACGGTGTGCACGTAGCCGAGTTCCTTGAGGCGGCGAATGATGAACGGCTCGAACAGCACGAGCGCCATCTTCTTCGGCAGACCGCACTGGTGGAGCTTCAGTTCCGGTCCGATGACGATGACCGAACGGCCCGAGTAATCGACGCGCTTGCCGAGCAAGTTCTGACGGAAACGCCCGCCCTTACCCTTGAGCATGTCCGAAAGAGACTTGAGCGGACGATTGCCAGCGCCGGTAACGGCGCGGCCATGACGACCGTTGTCGAAGAGAGCATCCACGGCTTCCTGCAACATGCGCTTCTCGTTCCGGATGATGACATCCGGAGTCTTGAGCTGGAGCAGATTCTTGAGACGGTTGTTGCGGTTGATGACGCGGCGATAGAGATCGTTAAGATCGGACGTCGCGAAACGTCCACCTTCGAGAGGCACCAGTGGACGCAGGTCCGGCGGGATGACGGGAAGGACGTCGAGCACCATCCACTCGGGACGCGTGTGCGAAGTCGCAAAGCCCTGCACGAGCTTGAGCCGCTTCGCCAGCTTCTTGCGGATCTGCTTCGAGCGCGTCGTCGTCATCATCTCCTCGAGTTCCTTTTGGAGCTCGGCGAGATCACACAACGAGAGCAATTGCTTGAGCGCCTCGGCGCCCATGCCCGCGGTGAAGGTCTCACCATACTGATCCTGCGCCTCACGGTATTCGACTTCGGTCAGGAGCTGGCACTTGGTCAGCGGGGTCTGGCCGGGATCGATCACGAGGTAGTCCTCGTAGTAGATAATGCGCTCGAGCTGGCGGCTGCTCATGTCGAGCATGAGGCCGATGCGGGAAGGCATGCATTTATAGAACCAGATGTGGGAGACCGGCACGGCGAGTTCGATGTGGCCCATGCGCTCGCGACGAACGCGAGCCAGAGTCACTTCGACACCGCAGCGATCGCAGATCACGCCCTTGTGCTTGATGCGCTTGTATTTGCCGCAGGAGCATTCCCAGTCACGAGTCGGACCGAAGATGCGCTCGCAGAAGAGTCCGCCCTTTTCCGGCTTGAATGTCCGGTAGTTGATCGTCTCGGGGTTCTTGACCTCGCCATTCGACCACGAACGGATCGAATCCGGCGCGGCCACGGTGATTCCGACCTGATCGAAGCCGACGCTCCGTTCTTCACCCATCAATTCACGAAAAGAAGTTTCGCTCATAAGTTTAGTTAGCTGGCAGCTAGTTGGTTAGCTATTGGGTTGGAAGTTAGATGACGGCAGCGGCAGCAGCGGCGAGTCCGGAAACCGGCGCTTTGCCGCCGACTTTCACGTCGAGGCCGAGCGACTGCATTTCCTTGATCAACACGTTGAACGATTCCGGCGTGCCGGCCTCGAGCGAGTTGTCGCCCTTGACGATCGACTCGTAGATGCGCGTGCGGCCGGCCACGTCGTCGGACTTCACGGTCAGGAGTTCCTGCAACGTGTAAGCCGCGCCGTAGGCTTCGAGCGCCCACACTTCCATCTCGCCGAAGCGCTGTCCGCCGTACTGCGCCTTGCCGCCCAGCGGTTGCTGGGTAACGAGCGAGTAGGGCCCGACTGCGCGGGCGTGGATTTTGTCCGCGACCAAGTGACCGAGCTTCAGCATATAGATATAGCCGACGACGATCGGTTGATCGAAGGCGTCGCCCGTGCGGCCGTCGTAGATCGTTGCCTTGCCGGTATCATTGATCCAAGTGAAGCCTTCGACCTTCTTCGCCTCGCGGAGATACTCGAAGATTTTCGACTCGGGAATACCGTCGAACACAGGCGTCGCGACGGTGAAGCCGAGAGCCTTGGCCGCAATGCCAAGGTGCGTCTCCAGCACCTGTCCGACGTTCATACGGCTCGGCACGCCGAGCGGATTGAGGCAGATCTCGACAGGTGTGCCATCCGCGAGGAACGGCATGTCTTCTTCGGGAACGATCTTCGCGACCACGCCCTTGTTACCGTGACGCCCTGCCATCTTGTCACCGACTGAAAGCTTGCGTTTCGAGGCGATGTAAACCTTCACCTGCTTAATGATGCCGGGGTCGATGTCGTCACCGCTCTCGACCTTGTCCATCGAGCGCTCGTGCTCGAGCTCCAGCTCGGCAAACTTATGCTCAAACTGGCCAATGATTTCGCGGATCTTGTTGCGAATCGGCGATGGGTCGATGTCCACGTGATCATAGACGCCAGCCAGCTTGCGCAGCAGGGTCTTGGTGATCTTGCGGTTCGCCGGGATGATGATTTCTCCGGTCTGGGCGTTGACCACGTCGAGCGGGATCTTCTCGCCGAGGAGGATGTTGGAAAGCGCTTCGGTGAGTTGCTCATGCAACTCGTCCTTCCGCTTCGCATAGTTTTCCTCAATCTCCTTGGCCTGCTTTTTCGACTCCACGGGCGAGAGCTTCACGCGGGCGATTTCCTTCCGCGCGGAGACTTTCACATCCATGATGATGCCGTAGGTGCCGGACGGCACGGTAAGCGAGGTGTCCTTAACGTCCGCCGCCTTCTCACCGAAAATTGCGCGCAACAGGCGTTCTTCCGGGGCGAGTTCGGTTTCAGACTTAGGAGTGATCTTACCGACGAGAATGTCGCCGGGCTTCACTTCCGCGCCGACGCGGATAACGCCGTCCGGGCCGAGGTGACGGAGCGCTTCTTCCGAGACATTCGGAATATCACGCGTGATTTCCTCTGGTCCGAGCTTGGTGTCGCGGGCGCCGATCTCGAATTCGTCGATGTGAATGGAAGTATAGATATCTTCCTTCACGACTTTCTCCGAGATGGTGATGGCGTCCTCGAAGTTATATCCATTCCAAGGCATGAACGCGACGAGCACGTTCCGACCGAGGGCGAGTTCACCCTTGTCGGTGTTCGGGCCGTCGGCGATCACGTCGCCTTTCTTGATCTTCTGACCCTTTTTCACGATCGGCTTCTGGTTCACGCAAGTGCCCGCATTCGAGCGCATGAACTTCCGCAGTTCGTAGATATAGATGCCTTCCGACGGGTCGTGCTTGAGCTTGCGTTTGCCTTCGGGGAGTTCGCCGTCTTTGGTGACGATGATCTCATCCGCGCTCACACTCGCGACCTTGCCGTCGGCGACGGCGACGATCACGGCGCGAGAATCGCGGGCAACCTTGCCTTCCATGCCGGTGCCGACGAGCGGCGCCTCGGAAATGAGGAGCGGCACGCCTTGGCGCTGCATATTCGAGCCCATGAGTGCGCGGTTCGCGTCATCGTGCTCGAGGAACGGAATGAGCGCGGCGGCCACGGAGACGAGCTGCTTCGGGGAAACGTCCATGTAGTGGACCTTCGCCGGCTCGACTTCGAGGAAGTCGCCACGGTAACGGATCGAAACTTTTTCTCCGGTGAAGTTGCCCTTCTCGTCCATCGGCGCATTGGCCTGCGCGACGAGGAACTGCTCCTCGCGATCGCCGGTGAGGAAGTCCACCTGCTCGGTCACGCGACCATTGATGACTTTGCGATAAGGCGTTTCGATGAAGCCGAAGTCGTTGATCCGCGCGAAGGTGGACATCGACGAGATGAGTCCGATGTTCGGACCTTCAGGCGTCTCGATCGGACAAATGCGGCCGTAGTGGGAAGGATGAACGTCGCGGACTTCGAAGCCGGCGCGATCCCGCGAGAGACCTCCTGGCCCAAGGGCCGACAGACGGCGCTTGTGGGTCAGTTCGGCGAGCGGGTTCGTCTGATCCATGAACTGCGAGAGCTGACTGCGCCCGAAGAAGTCGCGGATGACCGCGGACAGCGCCTTCGGATTGATCAGCTTCTGCGGCGTCATGCCTTCGATATTCACGTCGAACAAGGTCATGCGCTCCTTCACCAAACGCTCCGTGCGGGCGAGGCCCACGCGGCATTGGTTGGCGAGCAATTCACCCACGGTCCGCACGCGACGGCTGCCGAGGTGATCGATGTCGTCGAGCGTGCCTTCGCCGCGGCGCAGACCGATGAGATACTTCATCGCAGCGATGAAGTCTTCCTTGGTCATGACGCGCTCGTCGATCGAGGTGTCGAGGCTCATCTTTTGATTGAGCTTGTAGCGACCGACGCGGCCGAGATCGTACTTCTTCGGATCGAAGAAGAGACGCTTCAGCAAGCCACGCGCGTTCGGCACAGTCGGTGGATCCCCAGGGCGGAGGCGACGGTAGATGTCCTTCAACGCCTCTTCCTCGTCGTGCGCCGGATCTTTTTTCAGCGCCTTAATGACCGTGTCGTCGGCCTTGGTGTCCACGACCTGCACGTCTTTCACCCCGAGTCCGATGATCTGGCGGATGGTCGCCTTCGTGAGCGGCTCAAAGGCGCGCGCCACGGTAATTTCACCATCGCGGACGTCGGAGATGAGCACCTTCGTGGCGATCTGCTCTTCGTCGAGATTCTCGCTGAGCTTCAGCTTCTCGACGTCATAGAACAGCTTGATGATTTCTTCGTCCGAGCCGTAGCCGAGCGCGCGGAGGAAGGTGGTCGCAAGAAACTTTCGGCGGCGTTTGCGGCGGTCGAGATAGACGTAAAGGAGGTCATTCGTGTCGAACTGCACTTCCACCCACGAACCACGATCAGGGATAATGCGGAAGCTGAACAGCACCTTGCCATTCAGGTGCAGCGAGGACTCGAAGCAGATGCCCGGCGAACGGTGCAACTGCGAGACCACGACGCGCTCGGCTCCATTGATCACAAACGTGCCCTGCAGGGTCATGAGCGGAATCTCGCCCATGTAAACTTTCTCTTCCTTCGTGCCCTTCTCCTCCTTGAGTTGGAAAGTCACGTGCAAAGGCGCGCTGAAGGTCTGACCCTCGCGCATCGCTTCGCGGACACTCAGCTTCGGCTCGCCGATTTCGTAGCTGGAAAAGTCGAGCGTGACCTTTTCGTCGTAGCTCGTGATCGGGAAAACTTCTTTGAAGACGGCCTGCAGGCCAGTCTCCTTGCGTTTGCTGAGTTGCACGTCCTGCTGCAGGAATTCGACGTACGAATCGAGCTGGATTTCGATGAGGTTGGGCGGCTCGGCGCCTTCGCGGATTTTGCCGAAGTATTTGCGTTCAGACATGGGTGAGGCTCAGGTGCGCTGGTTTCTGCAGGGACGCCCATGCGCGCAAGCCAGCAGGCGCGCACAGGCAGGTAAAGAGCTGAGGGTTACAGAGAACGGGATACCGCTAACGCCATAAACGCAGAGGCGCAGAAACGCAGGGGACGGATTCCGTCCACTGCGTTTCTGAGTTTCTGCGTTGAAAAATTAAAGGTGGCGGCGGCGGCGATGCTCAAGGCGGGCTCCCCATGGCCGAGCCACGGGGAAAAGAGTTGGAGAGTCCACCACGAATCGGCGTCCGGCAAGAAATATTTTCCTGCCGGAGCGCACGATCGTGAGGACTGAGAAGCGACTACTTGATTTCGACCTTGGCGCCGGCCGCTTCGATCTTGGTTTTGATCGCTTCGGCTTCTTCCTTGGTGACGCCCTCTTTGAGGGTCTTCGGAGCGCCCTCGACGAGCGCCTTCGCTTCGGCGAGACCGAGGCCCGCGACACAAGCGCGGACTTCCTTGATGACGCCGATCTTGTTGGCGCCGGTCTCCTTGAGGATAACGTCGAAAGACGTCTTTTCCTCAACAGGAGCGGCTGCGGCGGCACCACCGCCCGCTGCGGCGACGGCCACAGGAGCTGCGGCGCTGACGCCCCACTTGGTTTCGAGTTGCTTCACGAGATCAGCGACTTCCAGGACGGTAAGCCCGCTGAGCTGGTCCACGATTGCGGATGTATCTGCCATATTACTGTTTTCTTGTCGGTATCGTCGCACCCCGAAGCTTCGGGAGAATTAAGACCGGCAGCCGCCGGCCCGACGAGGAACCATTTGTTGTTGGTTTAAGGACCGTGGCCACCAAAAGCGGCGGCCATCGGTTTCCGCCGGTTGGCACCGGCGAAAAGTGTTTATTGGTTACGCTGCGGGAGGAGCGTCCGGGGCCGGAGCTTCGGGAGCGGGAGCGGGAGCGGGAGCGGCTTCGGCGACCGGAGCCGCTTCTGCGACGGGTGCAGGTGGAACCT
>JBAVML010000136.1:0-47697 GCA_049690035.1 Chthoniobacteraceae bacterium | reverse complement strand
CCGGCGCGCTTGAGCTCCTCCCAGTGCCCCTCCCAGACGCCGGGCTGGTAGTCCGGATCGAGGTCGAAGATCTTCATCTTCAGCACCTCCGCGCTCGAGTAGCCGCGTTGCACCCGGCCAGCTTCATTGACGTAAAGAATGCGTCCATCCGGCGCGATCCAGAACACGGAATCATCGGCGCGATCCACGCAGAAGCGCATCAGCTCCAATTCCTCCTCCGAGCGCTTGCGCTCGATCGACAGGCCCACCAGATGCTCGACTTGGTCGATCATTTCCAACTCGGCGGGCGTCGGCGCCCGTGGTTCGCGGAAGTAAACGGCGAACGTCCCGAGCACCTTGCCCGCGCTGCTGGCGATCGGCGTGGACCAGCAGGCGGCCAGCCCGTGCGTGGCCGCCAGCGCGCGGAAATTCTCCCAGAACGGATGGTGCGCGATGTCCGTGACGATGACCTGCCGGTTTTCGAACGCCGCCGTGCCGCACGAGCCCACGCCCGGCCCGATGGTAAGGCCATCGATCGCCTCGTTGTAAGCCGGCGGCAGGCTCGGAGCCGCGCCATGCCGCAGGTGGATTCCATCTTCGTCGAGCAGCAGCACCGATCCCAGCGCGGTCGGCGCGAACGATTCGAAGCCGCGCATCACCTCCTCGAGAATTTGCTCCAGCGCGGCGACGGTCGCGATCAACTCGAGCGCGCGCTTTTCCCACAGCAGCAGACGCTCCATCCGCTTGCGCTCGGTGACGTCGCGAAAGATGCCCTGCACGATCCGCCGACCGTCGATCGTCACCACGGCAGGCGAAATGGACACCGCGATCCGCTGGCCATCTTTGCGCAGGATCTGGGTCTCGACCGGTTCATTCGTCCCCGTCGAGGCATGTTCCTCGAAGATTCGCCGCACTTCCTCCACATCCTCCGGCGGATGCACGAAGGACTGGTGCTGGCCGATGATTTCCGACCGGTCGCGCCCCATGAGCGCTTCGGCGGCGCAGTTGCACTCCGTGATGATCCCCGTCTCTGCATCCGCGCCGAAGATCGCGTCGTTGGCGCCTTCAAAAAGCAACCGGAAGCGCTCCCGGCTTTCGCGCAGCACGCTGGATTCGCGCAAAACTTTCTCGCGGTGTTGTTCGTCCGATTCCGGTTGGGGGGTAGACATAGGTGTGTCTGGTGCGGCCGGGCCTGAGGCACCGTATACCAATCACGGGCCGGTCCGCACGCTTTACCTTTGCCGCGCGTCGGCTAGCTTCGGCTCCCTTTTTCCAACCGCACCCGCGCCATGCTCACCAGCACCCAAGTTCGTCAGACCTTCCTCGATTTCTTCCGCGAGAAACAACACACGATCGTGCCGAGTTCGTCGCTGATGCCGGATTCGCCGAACCTGCTCTTCACCAACGCCGGCATGAACCAGTTCGTGCCCATCTTCCTCGGGGAGAAAAAGGCGGACGTGAGCAAGTGGGGCGGTGCCATCCCGGGCTCGGACACGCGCGCGGCGGATACGCAGAAGTGCATCCGCGCCGGCGGCAAACACAACGACCTCGATGACGTCGGGCTCGACACGTATCACCACACGTTCTTCGAAATGCTCGGGAACTGGAGCTTCGGCGATTACTTCAAAAAGGAAGCCATCGCGTGGTCGTGGGAGCTGATCGTCGAGCGGTTCAGATTCCCGCCGAACCGCGTTTACGCCACGATCTACCAGCCGGACAAAGGCGACCCGAGCGAGCGCGATCAGGAGGCTTACGATCTGTGGGCGGAGAAGTTCGCGAGCGTCGGACTCGATCCCGCGGTGCACATCGTCAACGGCAACAAAAAGGACAACTTCTGGATGATGGGCGAGACCGGCCCGTGCGGCCCGTGCTCGGAGATTCACATCGACCTCACGCC
The DNA here is from genome assembly GCA_049690035.1 of Chthoniobacteraceae bacterium. Taxonomy (GTDB): domain Bacteria; phylum Verrucomicrobiota; class Verrucomicrobiia; order Chthoniobacterales; family Chthoniobacteraceae; genus Chthoniobacter. The sequence goes on along the minus strand of JBAVML010000136.1, from coordinate 45,821 downwards.
CGCCGGCGACACCCGCGGCGCGCTCGTGAACAAAGGCACCGCCGAGTGCATCGAGATCTGGAACAACGTCTTCATCCAGTTCAACGCCAACCCCGACGGCACCTTCACGCCGCTGCCCGCGCAGCATGTCGATACCGGCATGGGCTTCGAGCGCCTCACCTCGATCATCCAGGGCACGAAGGAATTCACCGACTTCGCCAACGCGAAAATCTCCAACTACGAGACCGACATCTTCCGCCCGATCTTCGACGAGCTGGAGAAAATGAGCGGCCACCGCTACGGCAGCACGCTCCCGCAGCCGAACGCCGCCGGGCAGGTCATCCCCACGACCGAGCAGGAGAAAATCGACGTCGCCTTCCGCGTCATCGGCGATCACATCCGCACGCTCAGCTTCTCGATCGCCGACGGCATCCAGCCCGGCAACACCGACCGCAACTACGTCCTCCGCCGCATCCTGCGCCGCGCCGTGCGTTACGGTCGCAGCCTCGGTTTCAAAGAACCCTTCTTCTACAAACTCGTCGCCGTCCTCGCCCGCACGATGGGCGACGTCTTCCCCGAACTCCGCGCGAGGCAAAAGCACGTGGAGGAAGTGCTGAAGCGGGAGGAGGAGGCGTTTAACAAGACGCTGGATCGAGGGATTGAAATGTTCGACGACAATGTCTCGCTCGCTATCCAGACAGCCGCGCTTGAATGCTCAAGCATTCGGCACGCGACGATTCGCAATTCCAACAAGCGCGCCAACCCGCCGGTGCGTGAAGTCGATAAGTCGAAAGTCCAAGCAAGCGGCGAAGTTGTTCTGTTCGACGTGGACGAATTCAACGCTTCAAACTTTGACCGCATATTTGGAAAACGCCCGGTAATCCCCGGATTCCAAACCTTCGAGCTCTACGACACCTACGGCTTCCCGCTCGACCTCACCGAACTCATGGCCCGCGAGCGCGGCCTGACCGTGGACACGGCTGGTTTTGAAAAGCACATGGAAGAGCAGCGCGCCCGCGCTCGCGCCGCGCAGAAGAAGCAGGTCATCGAGCTTTCCGAAGTCGAGACCAAGGAGCCCACGAAGTTCGTCGGCTACGACACGCTTTCCACGGCCGCGAAGGTCCTCGAAGTCGTGAGCCTCAAGGACAAGACCGCCGTCATCCTCGACGCCTCGACCGCTTACGCCGAGATGGGCGGACAGGTCGGCGACACCGGCGAGATCACCCGCGGCGCCGATGTCTGGCGCGTGGCCAATACGCAGAAGAGCGGCGCCACCTGGCTGCACTTCCTCGAAGGCGCCGACGACGCGCCCGCCGTCGGCAGCGAAGTGACGCTGCTCGTCGATCCCGCGCGCCGCGCCGCCATCCAGCGGCACCACACCGTCACGCACCTGCTCCACTGGGCGCTGCACGAAGTGGTGAGCCACGAAGCCACGCAGAAAGGCTCCTTCGTCGGGCCCGACAAGCTGACCTTCGACTTCAACAGCGCCGCGCTCACGCCCGCGCAAGTCCGCGACATCGAGCGGTTGGTGAATGAGCGCATCGTCGAAAACGCCGGCGTTTCCTGGACCGAAGTGCCCTACGCCGACGTGCGCGGCCGCGCCGACATCATGCAATTCTTCGGCGACAAATACGGCGAGACCGTGCGCGTGGTGCAGATCGGCGGTCACATCGACGGCAATGGCCGGGGCGCGTTCGACGGCTACTCGCAGGAACTCTGCGCCGGCACGCACACGCGCGCCACCGGCGAGATCGGTCTCTTCCGGATCGCCAGCGAAGCCGCCATCGCCGCCGGCGTCCGCCGCATCGAAGCCCAAGCCGGCCTCAACGCCTACGACCTCGCCACCGCCGACACCGCGCGCCTGCACGCCCTCGCCGCGCAGCTCGGCGCCCCGCTCGGCGATTTGGAAAAGCGCATCGAGAGCACGCTCGCGCAGCAAAAGGAACTCGAGCGCGCCCTCAAGGCCGCGAACCAGCGCGAAGCCGCCGGCCGCGCGAAAGACTTGGTCGCTTCCGCGACCACGATCAACGGCACACCCGCGATCATCGCCAACCTCGGCGCCGCCGACGGCGACACGCTCCAGACCATCGCCGACGCGCTGAAGTCCCACGGCTTCAAAGGCGTCACCGTCCTTGGCGGCAGCGCGAATGGCGCCGTCGCCCTCGTCGCCAGCGTCGGCGCCGACTTCACCGCGAAAGTGCAGGCCGGAAAAATCATCAGCGCCATCGCCCCGCTCGTCGGCGGCAAAGGCGGCGGCAAGCCCGACAACGCCCGCGGCGGCGGCAAAGACCCGAGCCAGCTCGACGCCGCGCTGGCCAAGGCGAAGGAGCTTTTGCGTTAGCCACGGATCAGCACGGATGAAACACGGATGGCAGAGTCCGTATTTCCTGATCCGTGTTTCATCCGTGAGCATCCGTGGCCAAATCAGCAATGAGCGACACACCCGCGCCCGCGCTGAAGGACATGTTCGACGAGGCGCGCTATCGCAAGATGGCGCGCGATGTGGCGGCGGTATTTCCGAAGTTTGATCAGCGGCGTTTTCTCAAGCTCACGCTGCCCGACCTCGAACCGCTCGCGCTGCTCCAGCGCTTGCGCCGCGCGACCGAGGCGCTGCGCGCAACGTTGCCCGCCGAATACGCGAAGGCGATCGACATTTTGCGCGAGGTCGCGCCGCGCTGGGGCGAAGGGTTCACCGCGCTGGTGTTGCCGGATTTCGTGGGGCTCTACGGGCGCGAAGACTTCGACCGCTCGCTCGATGCGTTGAAGTTCTTCACAACGTTCGGCTCGTCGGAATTTGCGATTCGCGAATTCCTCCGCCTCGATCTGCACCGCACGCTGCATGAAATGACGAAGTGGTCGCGCGACGAGAACGAGCACGTGCGCCGGCTCGCGAGCGAAGGCTGCCGGCCGCGTCTGCCGTGGTCTTTCAAGCTGCGCGAGCTGATCGCCGATCCATCGCCGGTCGCGCCGATCCTCGAAAATCTCCGCGCGGACCCGAGCCTCTACGTGCGCAAGTCGGTGGCCAATCATCTCAATGACATCACGAAGGATCATCCGGCGTGGGTGCTGGAACGTCTTGGTCGTTGGGATTTGGAAAATGAGCACACCGCGTGGATCGCGAGGCGCGCGCTGCGGACACTGATCAAAAAAGGCGACCGTGCCGCGCTCGGCGTGATCGGCGCCGGCGCGCGTGCGGAGATTCAGCTCGATCGTTTCACCGTCGCCCCGCGCCGGCTGAAGCTCGGCGACGAACTGACGATCGCGTGCGCGCTCACCTCCACCGCGCGCGGGCCGCAGCGGCTGGTGATCGACTACGCGATTCATTACGTGAAGCAGTCCGGCACGGCGTCGGCAAAAGTTTTCAAGTGGAAGGAAATAACGCTTCCGCCCGGCGCTCTGCTGGAGCTGGCAAAGCGCCAGCGCGTGCGCGATTTCACCACGCGAAAACATTACGCGGGCGAACATCGCGTGGAGCTGATGGTGAATGGCGAGCGCATCGCGGCGAGCGACTTCACGCTGACGATTCCGCGCTAGCTCGCACTCGGCGCTGGCAATTCTCCGGCGAGAGCCACACACTCCGCTCCCGTCTCCCCGGGCGCACTAACTATGCAGGGAGAACATCATCACACCAAGCAGCCCGATATCGTCCTCGTAGGCGCGGGCATCATGAGCGCCACTCTCGGCGTTCTTTTGAAGGAGCTGAATCCTCAGCTCACCATCTCGATCTTCGAGAGCCTCGACCAGATCGCCGGCGAAAGTTCGGACGGCTGGAACAACGCTGGCACCGGCCACGCCGCGCTCTGCGAACTCAACTACACGCCGGAGCGCGCCGACGGCTCGATCGAGACGAAGAAGGCGCTGGAGATCAACGAGGCGTTCGAGATTTCCAAGCAGCTCTGGACCTATCTCGTGACGCGCGGCGTGCTCGGGAAGCCAGGCAGTTTCATCCGCGAAGTGCCGCATCTCAGCTTCGTCAGCGGGGAGAAGAATGTCGCGTATCTCCGCAAGCGCTTCGCGGCGCTGTCCGGGCATCATCTCTTCGCGGAGATGGAATACTCCGAGGACCGCTACGAACTCGAGGAGTGGATGCCGCTCATCATGCAAAAGCGCGACGACACCGTTCCCGTCGCTGCGACGCGCATGGACCGCGGCACGGATGTGGACTTCGGTTCGCTCACGCGGCTGCTCATCAATCACCTCAAGGTGCAGCCCGGCGTCGCGCTGCATCTGCGTCAGCGCATTACCGACGTAACCCGCGAGACAAATGGCCGCTGGCTGCTCGACGTGGAGGACAAGGTGACCGGCGCAGCATACGGCGTGAGCGCGAAGTTTGTCTTCCTCGGCGCGGGCGGCGGTGCGCTGCCGCTGCTGCAAAAGTCGGGCATCCCGGAGGGCAAGGGATTTGGCGGCTTCCCGGTCAGCGGGCAGTGGCTGCGCTGCGATAATCCGATCATCACCGAGCGGCACTTTGCGAAAGTGTACGGTCGCGCGTCGCTCGGCGCGCCGCCGATGTCCGTGCCGCATCTCGACACGCGGATCATCGATGGCAAACGCTCGTTGCTCTTCGGGCCGTTCGCCGGCTTCACCACGAAGTTCCTCAAGCGCGGTTCGTATCTCGATTTCCCGCTCTCGATGAAGCCGGACAATCTCGTGCCGATGCTCTGGGCCGGCGCGCGCAATGTGGACCTCACGAAATATCTCATCGGCCAGGTGCTGCAATCGCCGTGGTCGCGCATCCTCGCGCTGCGCGAATACATGCCTTCGGCGAAGATGAAGGACTGGTATCTCGAACGCGCCGGCCAACGCGTGCAGGTGATCAAGAAGGACCCGGTGAAAGGCGGCATCCTGCAATTCGGCACCGAGGTCGTCGCAGCCGCGGATGGCTCGCTCGCGGCGCTTCTCGGCGCTTCGCCGGGTGCTTCCACGGCCGTGTCGATCATGCTGGAACTTCTCGAGAGTTGCTTCCCCGCCGAACTCGCTTCGGACGCGTGGCAGGCGAAGCTGCGGGAGATGATTCCGTCGTTCGGCCAGTCGCTCATCGACGACGCCGATCTCTTCCGAAAAACCCAGGCGCGGACCACGGAACTGCTCGAACTCTGGAACGACGAAAAGCCCGCCGCGCGGAAGCCAAAGCCGGTGCCGGCGACGCCCGCCGAACCAGCGAAACCGACGGCAGAGAAGGAACACGCGCCGCTCCCGATCAAGCCCCGCGACGTTCCCACCGCCCGCCCGCGATCCTGATTTTCTGATGCGGCCGCAACACCCGGCCGCCTAGAATCGCGGCATGGACGTCAGCCGCGCCAAGACCACCGATCCCGACGAATGGCTCGAAGCCGCGCCGGATTTCTCGAGCCCGATCGTCGCGGAGCTGCGCGAATGGATCTTTCGCACCGCGCCGGATCTCACCGAGTCGATCAAGTGGAACTGCCTGTGTTTCACCGGACGCAAGCTGGTCTGCGGCCTGAGCGCGTGCAAAAAGCACGTCGGCATCGTCTTTTTCCGCGGCACGGAGCTACCCGATCCGGCGGGCCTTTTTTCGGGCGGCGAAAGCAACACGAACATCCGCAACATCCGGCTCACTTCGCTGGCCGCGTTGAATCGCAAGGCATTCACCGCGCTGCTGCTCGCCGCGGTGGAACTCGACGGCCGCGCCGACGTGCCGCCCGCGCCCAAGGTGAAACGCGAGCCGTGGCCGATGCCCGACTTCTTCGCCGCAGCGCTGGCGCAGAAACGGAACCGGAAATCGGCGGAAGGCTTCCAGCAGCTCTCGCCGAGCTGCCAGCGCGAATATCTCGTCTGGCTCAGCAGCGCAAAGCGTGAGGAGACCCGCGCCGAGCGCCTGCGCCAGACGCTCGCGGCGCTGGCCGCCGGGCGGAAATGGATCCAGCGGAAGCTCGCGGATCGTTGAGCCGCGGAACTAGCGCCGTGCCGCGCCGCGGCGAGAAGTTTCCGTTTGCTGCGATGCATTCGCGGAGAAAGGATTCGCGCATGTTCCCCCTTCGCCTGCTCCTGCTCACGGGCCTCGCGGTCTCCGCCCTCGCCGATGAACCGCTGCGCCTTCCCGCGCGGGACTCAGCCGGCGCTCGAACGCTCGAATGGAATCCGCGCCAGACCGCGCTGGTGATCTGCGACATGTGGGACACGCACACCTGCCCGAACTCCGCGGCGCGCGTCGGCGAGATGGCACCGCGGGTGAATGAATTTGCGAAAGCGGCGCGAGCGCGCGGTGCATTGATCATTCACTGCCCGAGCAACACGCTCGATTTCTACAAGGATCATCCCGGTCGGAAGCTCGCGATGGACGCACCGAAAGTCGATCCACCGGTGCCGCTCGAGAAGTGGTGCCACGTCGATCTCACCGCCGAGGCGCCGCTGCCGATCGACGATTCCGACGGCGGCTGCGACTGTCCGCGCACTTGGAAAAAAGGCGACCCGTATCCGTGGACGCGCCAGCACGCGGGCATCGAAATCGTGCCCGGCGATGCCATCACCGACAGCGCCGAGGCCTACTACCTCATGCGCCAACGCGGCATCGAGAACGTGATCGTCTGCGGCGTGCACCTCAACATGTGCGTGCTCGGCCGTCCCTTCGCCATCCGCCAGCTCGTCCGGCAAGGGTTGCACGTCGCGCTCGTCCGCGACCTCACCGACACGATGTACAACCCCGAGCGCGCGCCCTCCGTCACCCACTTCGAAGGCACCCGGCTGATGATCGGGCACGTGGAGAAATATTGGTGCCCGACGATCACCAGCGCGGCGCTGCTCGGCGGCGCGGAGTTTCGGTTCAAGGGCGACGCCATTTTGGAGAAAGCCACACCGACGCCCTGACTCCGGCTTAGATGGCAATATCCGGCTCGCCACGAGCCGCGTGCCAGACGCGCAGCACTTCGATCGCTCCGTCACGCTCAATAACCCGGTAGAAGATGCGGTAGCTGCCGTAGATGATTTCGCGAAGGTTGTTCCTCCCGATCTCCGGCACCATGCGGCCCATGAAGGGAAATTCGGGCAGCCGATCGACCCGGGCAAAGATCGCCTCACCCAAACGAAGGGCGGCCTGCGGATCGCGGCGCGAAATATATTCGCTGATCTCGCGCAGATCGGTCAGGGCCTGCTCGGCCCAGACGGTTCGGTAAACCATGAGTAGAACTGCCGCTTCACTTCATCGTGCGCGACCACCTGCCCACGATCCGCCTGTTCCTCGCCGACTCGGATGGCGGCGAGGACTTCGATCTCGCGGGCGATTTCCGTGAGTTCGACATCTTCCGGCAACCGCTGGAGCAAGGCTGCGACCTGTTCTTTGGCGCTCATGCGATCAGGTTACGTCAGAAACGCGCGGCGGCAACGGCGCTACTTCTTCTCCTCATCCAGCTTCGCCTGCACGGCGGCGAAGAGTTCGTTGTAGAGGTTCTCGTCGGTCTTGAGCACTTCCTTGGCGGCGTCGCGGCCCTGGGCGAGCTGGCTGCCTTTATAGCTGAGCCAGGAACCGCGTTTTTCGACGATGCCTTTTTCCAAAGCGAGATCGAGCAGCGAGCCGGTGCCGGAGATGCCTTCGTTATACATGATGTCGAACTCGGCCTCGGTGAAGGGCGGCGCGACTTTGTTCTTCACGATTTTGACCTTGGTGCGGTTGCCGACGACCACGCCGTCGGTCTGCTTGATCTGACCGATGCGGCGGATGTCCACGCGGACGCTGGCGTAAAATTTCAGCGCCTTGCCGCCGGGCGTCGTCTCGGGGTTGCCAAACATCACGCCGATCTTTTCGCGGATCTGGTTGGTGAAGACGCAGATCGTGCGCGCCTTGGAAATGAGCGCGGTGAGCTTGCGCATCGCGGCGCTCATCAGGCGGGCTTGGGCGCCGACGGTGGAGTCGCCGATCTCGCCTTCGAGCTCCTGTTTCGTGACCAGCGCGGCCACGGAGTCGAGGACGATCACGTCGAGCGCGTTGGAACGGACGAGCGTCTCGACGATGCGCAGCGCCTCTTCGCCGGAGCTCGGCTGGGAAACGAGGAGATCGTCGAGATTCACGCCGAGTTTTTTGGCGTATTGCGGATCGAGCGCGTGCTCCACGTCCACGAACGCGGCGAGGCCGCCGAGCTTTTGCGCCTGCGCGATGAGCGTAAGCGTGAGTGTGGTTTTGCCCGATGATTCGGGGCCGAAGATTTCCACGATGCGTCCTCGCGGAAAGCCGCCGCAGCCGAGCGCGCGGTCGATGAGAATGTTGCCCGTGGGGATCGATTCCACGTCCATCTTGGTCGATTCACCGAGCCGCATGATCGCGCCGTCGCCGAAGTCCTTGGCGATCTGCTGAATGGCCAGATCGAGGTTCTTGTTTCGAGCGATCGTGACTTTGCTGTCTTTGCTCTCTTCCGGGGTTTCGGTTTTCGTGGCCATAGGGCGGCGAAGTTACAACCGGCGCGCCGGGAACCGAAAGAAAAACCGCACTCCGCGGCGTCTCCACGCGCCGGGTGGTCTTTTTGCTCGCGTTTGCCGCGGGGGCGGCTCTTGTGTAAACCCAACTTTTATCGACATGGAGACGAATTCCGACACGGAAGAACCCACCCCGCTGCCCCCGCCTGAACCCGCGCCCGAATCCCCGGCCGAAACGGTGCCGGAGGCCGCGCAGGATATTCCTCCGGAAGAGGAGCCCCTCCCCGTCGCGGAAACCCCGAGCGAACAGGACGAACTCGGCCAGCTCACCGAGGCTGCGGCCCGCGCCCGGCTCTCGCAGGTGGACGAGGAGCGGCTCGTGACTTTGCTCAAGGAAGCGCTGATGGGGGGACGCGGCGGTGTGGCGCGGGCGGTCGAGATCCTGCCCAGACTGCCGTGGATCGTCGGCGTGCGCGGCGTGGAGCAGGTGTGGCCGGAGTTGACCGCAGGCTTTCGCACCCAGCTCCTCTCGGGTCTCGCGAAGGAAGAGACGGACGCCGCGCGTCGCATGCGGCTGAGCCTGGCGCGCGCGCTGTTCAAGTTCGACGTGCCGGTGGCGCTGAAGGTGGCGCTCGGTGTCCTCAAGGATCTGCGCGACAAGGACACGGGCGGGCTGACGGCGAAGAACGCGCAGATCATTTCCAATGTCTTCATCGGCCGCGGCAAGCCGTGGCTGGCGCAGCTCCCGCTGGCGGAGTTGAAGCCGGCGGAGATCGATCTGCTCGTCCAGTGCGCGACGATCGCGGTCTTTTCCATCCCGCATCCGCCGGTGACTCAGCTCGGCGTGCTGAAATGGGCGCAGGAAGCCGGACGGCTCGACAAATTGCCGGACCCGGCGCTGGCCGCAGCGATCGCAGGCGTGAGCCGGTGGAGCACGAAGTGGCAGAACGCGCTGCGCAAGGAAGTCGCCGAGCTGCCCGAGGCGATTACTGCGGTGTTAAAGGAAGCGCCGGCCCCGAGCGTCGTGGACGCACCGGAAGCCGGAGTTCCTGCCGAAGGCGAACCCGCCGCCGTGCTCGATGACGACGACGAGGACGAAGACGATCTCGATGAAGAGGATGAAGACGAGGACGATGCTCCGAAAAAAGAGCGCCCCGTCTATGAACCCCGCCCTCAGCGCGGGCCGCAGGGCGGCGAATCCCGCGAGCGCGAACCGCAGAAGGAACGCCCGGTTTACACCCCGCGAAATGCCGGCAGCCAGGGTGGCGGCGGTGGTGGCGGACGTGGATTTAATCTCAACGAGGCGCTCAAAGGCATCGAGGCGCACGTGCAATCGCTGCGCAACGAACTGGCTGCCGCGCAGGCCAAGGCGAGGCAGAAGGAAGAGCGCCCTCGGCGCGCGGAAAAGCTCGGCGCGATCATCGAAGGCGAGCCCACGCCCGAAGAACTCGCGCGGCTCAACCTGCAACTCGAAGCCCGCAACGGTGAACTCCAGGCGCGCATCGAGGAACTCACCCAGCACAGCGAGGACGTGGCCACGAGCGTCGGTGCGATGACGGGCGAGCCCGTGAACGACACCGCCGCCCAACTGCGCACGCTGCTCGGACTGAAGCTCAAGGAAGATTTCGACGACTTCCTCGCGCTCGAACAGGAGTCCAACGACCTTGTTGTGCAGCAGCACTACCGCACGATCATCCGCCACGTCTTTGAGGTGCTCCGCGAAGTGCAGATCCCGCTCGAAGCCAGCCCGCCGGAGCAGCGCTAGGCCACGGAGGCTGTTTTCGAGGCAGTGCGCATGCGGCGACGACCTGCGCACTTCGGCGCAGCCTTGCCATCATTCATTTCGCTCCCTCTGCCCGGACCGTTAGCCAGAGCTGATCGGTGTCGTTGATCACGAGCTCGGTATAGCCGGCGGGGACTCCGTTGTTTTCCGACGTCGCGATCATCGGGTATCGCACGGAATGCTCTGCACCGGATTCCACCTCGCGGAGCACGAGTTGGATCGGCTGGTTCGCGGGCTTCGCCTCGGCGTCCGCGGAAAACTTCAACGTCGCTTCCGCAGCCTTCTCCGCGATCTCCACATCGGGAGCAGTGACGCCCTCGGGCAGGTTTTTCGCCGCGAGCTGGAGCTTCGCTTTGAATCCGTTCGCGCGCTTCACCGTGACCTTCACCTCGGCGCTCTTGCCGGGCGCGATCGTGACGGACGAATTCGCCACAGTCGCGCTGACATCAGGCACCGCCTCGGAGACGGCGAGACGATAGGTAAAATCCGCGCCGCCGTGATGCGTGAGATCGCCGACGGCCACGGTGAAATTTCCGTCCGCGGGCGCGGTCCACGCGAGCTGCGGATCGGGCGCATCGTCTTTCCGCGCGAGCTCTTTTCCATCTTTGTTTTCAATCCGCAGCCAGGCGATGAGCGGCGTGCCCGTCCGGAGCGTGATCAGCTTGAAGGCATAGACGCGTTGCTTCACCGCGGTGAAAATGAAGCGGTCTTCGTCCCCGCTTTTCTGGATGCACCCGGCGACCGTCACCGGGAGACCGACCGCCTGAGCGTTCGCCGCCGCGTCATTGGGCTCCTGCTCGGCGATCTCCCCGGCCACGCCCTCCACGCGCGGCGCTACGCCGGTGCCGAGATGCAGCCGATAAACGCAGCCATCACCACCGGTGAATCGCACGTCGGCAGTGGCCGGATGGACGAAGCCCATCAACTGCACGAGGAACGTGCCATCGCGCGGCGCGGCCCAGGTCAGCAGCGGATCGAGCGTTCGGCCGTCGTGATTGAATGCGAGCTGCGTGCCGTGCTCGTCAACGACGCGCAGCATGCCGTCGAACGTGGAACCGAGCACGTAAGCCTCGACGCGCGCCGTCAGCGTCTCGCCTTTATTCAAATCGACGGCGAAGGAATCCACGTCGCCCGCCTTGTCGAGCCGCCCGCTGATTGTCGCCGGCAGGCTCGCGATTTTCTGCGGCGCTTTGAATTCATCATTCGGTTCCATCTCGGCGAGTTCGGGCTCGGAGGAGACGATGAAAAAACGCGGGGCCGACGCGCCGGAGTCGTTGAAGAGCCGGACGAGATGCGAACCGGGCACCGCGTCCTTCGCAATCTCCACGTCGAACTTCCCCTTTGTCTTTCCGGGCTGAAATGAAATGCCCGGCGCATCCACCCAGACCTGCGGCGGCCACGGCTCGAACTTTCCCGAGACTGTGACTGCCACGGTCGTTCCCTGCTGCCCGGCGACCGGAGCGAGATGAGTCAGCGTCGGCTCCGCCGCGACGAGTGGAAGCGTGGCGAAGATCAGCAAGAGGGTTTTCACGGTAGCGGGGGGAGACATGCATATAACATTACCTCCGACTCATCCCCTTCATGGGCCGAAACGGCGTCCTCATCATTTCAGCGCGCGGCTTGGATTACTTCGGCAGCAGGGCGGGGGCGCTGGAAAGTTTGCGGTCCCACACTTTGGCGACGCCATCGGTGGCGATCGCGGCGACGAGTGTGCCATCCGGACTGAAGTCCACACCACCCACCGGCGCGGTGAGGCCGTAAAGGGTGAGCCTTTCCTCGCCGGTGGCCGCGTCGTGCACGCGCACGATGCCGTCTTCGCTGCCACTGACGATTTCGCGCCCGTCGGGGCTGAAGACCACGCAGCGCACGGTTTCCCAATGCGCGCGGAAGGCCACCTCCAGGTGGCCCGTCACCGCGTCCCACACGCGAACCCAGCGGTCGAGACCGCCGCTGGCGAGACGCCGGCCATCGGGGCTGGACGCGAGGCAGGCGATGCTCCCGGTCTGCGCGGCAGCAATCTGGCGCAGTCGCGTGCCCGCCTTCCAATCCCACACGGTGATCCCGCCGGCGCGCGCGGCAGTGGCGACGGCGGCCTCATCGAGGCAAAAGGCGGCGAAGGGCTGGCGGGGATTCTCGAGTTCAATCTTCCGCAGCACCTTGCCCGACGGGTATTCCATCACGCTGAATGACCGGCCGGGATTGATCTGGGAGAATGCGACTTCCACGGAGAGGGCCAACTGGCCGCTGCGGCTGAACTTCACGCTCTCATCGTGGCTCGCGCCAAACGCTTCCAGCTTCTCCCCGACAGACGAGAGGTGCGTGAACTTCACATGGCCCCACTCGGACAGGAGGATGGATCCGTCCGTGGGGTGGAGGTCCATTTGCAGAACATTGGGCGTGGCCGGGGAAAACCTCCATGTCTCGCGGCCGCCCCGGCTCTCCCAGGCCCCGGCAGTGTTGGCGCACGCATAAAACCTGGCCCCCTCGCGATTGAAGACAACGCGGGAGGCTCGACCGCTGCTTCCCAAACGTGCTGAGGCGATCTCTTCCCCGAGCCGCACCGGCCAGACACACACGATCCCGTCGTTCGTCCCATGGTGCGCCGAGAGCAGCACGTTTCCATCGGCGTTGAAAGTGAGGTTCTTGATCTCGGTGCCGGCACCATTGAGCGAACGCAGCAGCCGGCCCGTCGCCGCCTCCCACAGGCGGATGCGGCTGCCGTTGCACGTCACCACCACGTCGCCAGCGGGACGCAGCAGTCTCACCTCCTCCCCCGGAAAATGGAGCGCGCGCATTTTTTCCGCCGTCTGCGGATTCCAGAAGATCACTTCGTCGCCGCCGTAGCACGCGAGCCGGTCGCCGGTCCGATTGAATTGCAGGGTCGTCTTGTCTGGATTGTCCGCGATCGCTTCGAGAGTCTTGAGCACCGCACCGGTGAGCGGGTCGAGGAGATGGACCTTCAAGGCCAGCCCCGACTTCGCCGCGAGCACCGCCAAGCTCCGGCCATCCGCGCTCAAGGCCGGGACGACGCCGGTGAACGGCTGCGTCCAGAGCGGCGCACCTGTCTGCGCCGCATGGGCGCTGAGTTGCTTGCCGCCGGCGACGATCACCGTCCCGCCATCGGGGCTGAGCAGCACGTTCTTGTTCGTGCCGGAATCACAAGTCCAGCGGCGCAGGACCTGGCCGGTGGCCACTTCCTGCACCACGACTTCGCTGGGCGACGCGGCGTAAGCGAGCCGGCCTCCGGCGCGATCGATCCCGAAGGTGTTGGCAGCATCCCCGACCGCTGGCACCCAATCGCCGATCTGCTGGCCCGTGAGGGTGAAGACGCCGATGAGGTTATAGAAGCAGGTGGCCGCGAAACGGTCTCCCTGCGGCAAAAACTGCAACTGATGCACGCTCCCCCTGCCGGGAATGGAAAGCCGCGCCGTGAAGTCGCGCGAGTGGGTGCGCAGGAAGCGCCAGTTCGCATCGCGAAAGCTCTCCGGCGTCTCGTTAAGGATCTTCTGCGCCTCGTCGAATTTGCCGCGCTCGAATTCCTTTTCCGCGAGGTCGAGCTGCGACTTCGCCAGCGCCTGTCGGGCGATTTCTTTTTCCTGCACGGCGACGGCTTCGGCGTTCGTCGCGCGGCCGGCTTCGGCTTTGGCGACGGCTTCGGCGGCAGTGGCCTTCTGCTCGTCCGCGGTCGCGCGCTGCTCGGCAGACTTCGCCCGCGTCGCCTCGCGTTCCGCCCGCACCGCCTGCCACACGCTCGCCGCGAGGCCGATGACGAGCGACGCCGCGACGGCTGCACCCGCCACGAAGACGAGTTTGTTGCGCCGGATGAGCTTGCTCAGCAGATACGTGGTGGTCGGCGGACGCGCGATGACCACTTCGTTCTTGAGATACCGCTGGAGATCGAGCGCGAGGCCGTTCGCCGTGTCGTAGCGCCGCTGGCGATCCTTCTCCAGGCACTTCATCACGATCCAGTCCACATCGCCGCGCAACGTCCCGGGAAGCTTCGCCGGTTCGGTGTGGCGGCGTTTCGCCATCGTGGTGAGTTCGTCGCCCGCGAGCGTCTTCAGCCGCATCGACGGCCGCGGCGGATCGACCTCGCGGATCAAGCGCCGCAATTCATCCATCCCCACGCGGGCCACCGTGTCCTGATCGATCGGCGTGTGCCCGGTGAGCAGTTCGTAAAGCAGCACGCCGAGCGCGTAGATGTCGCTGCGCGTGTCGATGTCGAGCGAAGTCATCTCCGCCTGTTCCGGCGACATGTAGAGCGGCGTACCGATCATTTGCTGGAATTGCGTATAGACCGTCTGCTCCGTGAGCCTTCCCTGCGTCGCCTTGGCCACGCCGAAGTCGATCACCTTCGGCACCGCCTTCCCGTCGTTGATCGTCACGAGAATGTTCGAAGGCTTAAGATCGCGGTGGATGATCCCTTTCTGATGCGCGTGCTGCACCGCCTGACAGACGGTGATGAACAGCTCGATGCGCTCCTGCGTGGAAAGCTGCTGCTCATCGCAGTAGTCCGTGATCTTCACCCCGCGCACGAGCTCCATGACGAAGAACGGCCGCCCAAACTGCGTCGCGCCCGCGTCGAGCACCTTCGCGATGTTCGGATGCTCCATCAACGCCAGCGCCTGCCGCTCCTGCTCGAAGCGCGCGATCACTTCCTTCGTATCCATCCCCATCTTGAGGATCTTCAGCGCCACCCGCCGCCGCACCGGCTTGTCCTGATCCGCCACCCACACCGTCCCGAAGCCGCCCTCGCCGATCTGCTCGCGCAACTTGTACGGGCCGATCAACTCGCCCTCCTCCTCGGGCTTCAACCGCGCGAGTTGCTCCTCGATCTCCGGCGAAAGCGGCGCGTCGTCCTCGAGAAAACCGGCCGCCCGCTCATGCGCTGCGAGCAACCTGCGCACGTGCGCGGCCAGTTCCGCGTCGTCCCCGCATTGCCTGGTAATAAAGGCCGCGCGTTCCGCCTCGGGAAGGTCGAGCGCCTCGCTGAACGTCGCTTCCGCCCGCGCCGCGCGTTCCGCGGAAAGCCCGTGCGCCGGCGGTGGCGTCGGAGGCCGGATCGGCGGCCCGGGCGGATGCGGCGGTGTGGGCGGAGGTTGCATGGATGGCGTGCTCATTCTGCCTGCTTATGCGTCGTCCGGCGACAAAAAGGGCCACGCACGACGGAGGGCTAAGGTGCTGTCGGCGGTGCGGCGGGTAGCGGTGTCTGCACCTCGACAGATTCGAACCAGCCATCCATCGCGATGATGCCCCACTGGCCGGGACCGGGAGAGCGCGAGTCCTGAGCTTCGATGACCGCGGCGCCATCCACGAGAGCAGTGAGTCGGTCGCCTTGCAGCCGCAACTCGAGCAAGAAGGTATCGCCGGGTTGGAAGGGTTTGGGCAGAATGTAAGTGGCGAGCCTGTGAGTATTGGCGATGGTTGCGGCGGCAGTGCCGGGCTCAACGTGAACCAGATCAATGGAGCGACCCTTCAGGACGTATATCTTATACCGCCCCCCATCTGCCGCCGCACGGGCGTAGAAGCCCATGCCGTTCGATCCCTGCTGAAACTGAATGCGGGCGCGGATTACGCCATCCACGGCAGGATGCGGCTTCAGCAAGGCGGGGCCGAGAAGATGCAGGCGGCCATCCACGACTTCGCGGTTGCTCGTTTTGGGCGCGTTCCACTCCGCGTCGGTGAAGAGCGGCTGCCACGGGCCGAAGGTGTTCACGGGTGGTGCGGGCTTGGCGGCGGTGGCCGCATCCAGACGCTTCACCTTCGTCTCGGTGACCAGCCAATCGTCCGCGAAGCTCACCAGCGCGAGGGTGTCAGCGAACTTCATCTGATCGGGCCAATTCGGGCTGAGGGAGGCGATGGGTCCAGCCCAGGCGGAGAGCGGACGGGCGTCGAAGGTGGCCGAGATGTTCGCCTCCGCGCCGTCGAGACGGACGGTCACCTCCAGCTCGTGCAGATCGGAATCCTTTACCACCTGGCCGAGGACGCTTCCGGGCAGGTCTTTGCCCCGCTTGCCATCGACTCGATTCAGGCCGGTGAAATACCCCTCCGAGCGCAGGCCATCGATCGTGAACCCGACGAGGCGATCCCCGACCGGGAGCATGATGGTGAAACCGTCCTTCGGAATGAGTTGCCTCAGCTTGAGGCGCAGTTGATAGCTGCTGGCGGCGAAGGTGCCGAGCGGTACTCTGGCAAAAGGTCTGTCCGGGCTCCGAAGTGCGGCGCCCTCTCTGCGCCAGCCGTCACCGTTTTGCTTGAGCCGTTCCGGAGTGACCGGGGCGAGGAGGTCTTCCCAGCCGTCAGCCTCTGTCGCCCCCGTCGGCTTGTTCGTGCCCGGAGGCGGCGCCGTGGTCTTGGCGATGCCGGCGGCGGACTTCGCGGGAAGACGGTTCTCCACCACGGCGCGAAAGCCGACCGTGGGGGAGCGACCGCCTGCCGCGTAGTGACCGCGGTAGGACGACGCGAGATAGAGCGAGCGGTCGCCTGGAGGGGGGCTGTTACCCCAGTCGCTGCCGCGTACCACGCGCTCTTGCTGCGAGGTGTTCCACCAGTCGTCCACCCATTCGCGCACGTTGCCGCCCATATCGTAGAGGCCGACCTTGCTGGGTTTGAAGCTCATCACGGGAGCGGTGGTGGGGAACCCGTCGCTGTAGCCTTCATTCCATCGGTCCGCGGGGAACTTCTCGTGATAGGCGCTGTCGGCGTAGTTGCCGGGCCGGTCTTTCGTCTTGAGCGGAACGGTGCCGTCCCACGGGAAATCGTCCCGGTCCTTGTAGTGGAGCATCTCCGGCATGGTGTCCTTGGTCCGCCGTTCCTTGTTTCCGATCCCCACGGCGAAGCTCCATTCCTCATCGGTCGGTAGGCGATACGTCTTACCATCCATCTTGCTGAGCCACGCGCAGAAGGCCTGCGCATCCTCCCAACTCACGGCGACCACGGGATGAATATTTTCGCCGCCGACGGGAACGCCTTTGCTCTGCTCATTTTGCCACCGGCCGTCCACGCCGGAGACTTGCGACGCATAGGCCGCGTAGTCCTGCCGCCGCGTTTCGTGGACGCAGAAGAGCACGTCGGTGCCTTTCACGGGAACGAACTTCATGCCGAGGATGTTGGTGAAGCCGTCTTTGAGAATGGCGGGAGCGAGAAGCGCACGGGGACCTTGCTCTGCGGCTACCGGTTTCGGCGGGGCGGCAGCGGCCACTGCGGGAGCTTGCACGGCGGTGCCCCCGGGCGGGGTGAGCCACGCGGCGCTCAGCTTTTCGCGCGTGGCTTTCATCTCGAGGGCTTCGTCAAGGCGTTGCTTCTGGGTCAGCAACGCCTGGCTTTGCGCGAGGATGGTGTCGTAGCGGGCGTGGACGGTCTTCGCCCTGGTGAAGCGCTCGGTGTCGAGCTTGGTGAAAGCGGTGCGGTAGCTGGCGCGCAGGGTTTTGATCGGGGCGGGCACCGCGGCTTCATCTTCGGCGGGCACGTCGCCGCCGCGGGCCATCCGCTCGAGTTCGGTGCGGAAGGCGACGGCGTCGTCGAGCTTCGCTGCCTTGGCGAGGGCGACGAGCTGCGTATCGATGGCCGCGAGATACTGTCCCTTCAAGGCGGCCACGCCTTTCTCAAACGGCCCACTGACCTCGGCGGCATACGCCGCCTTCCACAGCGGCTCCTGCTCGGCGATCCACTTTCCCGTCGCGCTCAGTGGGACCGCGGGTGCCGGAGTTGGAGTCGTGGGCGCCGGGGTCGTGGGAGCGGTCGCGATCAGGGCCTCCGTGGTCTTCGGCGCAGAACTCTTGGCGTTCTCGCTGGAGGCTGGTTTTGGCTCCTCTGGTTTCGGCGTTGTCGGAGCGGCGGTGGGTGCGGGCGTGGTGATCGGCGGCGGCGTCGCGACGATCTGCGGCGGCTTCATTTTTTGGTAGATCACATAGCCGAGGACACCGAGCACGGCGACGAACGCCACGGTGAAGACCGGCGAGCCGCTTCGTGGCGGCTCGACCTGCGGCTGCAGCGGCACGGTCGGGACGCGCGGCTTGGGCGTGCGAGTCGGCGGGGTGAGCGCGGTGGCCACGTCGGCCCGCATTTCGTGCGTGGTCTGGTAGCGGCGATCCGGCGCCTGCTGCATCGCCTTGAGCACGATCTTGTCGATCCGCGTGTCGCAGCCGATGCGCTTGGAGGGCGGCTCGAAGGCGCCCTGCGGCGTCTCGCGGCAGAGCATTTCGTAAAGCATCACGCCCACGCTGTAGATGTCCGCGCGGTGATCGACGTGCATCCCGTGCTTTTGCTCCGGTGCCATGTAGTCGGGCGTGCCCATCACCGTGCCGGTGACGGTGTGGCCCGGAGCATCGGCAGCGCCATCGTTGACCCGCGCGAGACCGAAGTCCGCGACCTTCGCCTGGCCGGCGAGATCGACCATCACATTGGCGGGCTTGATGTCGCGGTGGACGATTCCTTTTTCATGCGCATACGCGAGTGCCGTGCAGACCTGCGCGGCGAGGACGAGCGCCTGCGCGGGCTCGATCCCCACCTTGCGGATCATGTCGTCCAGATTGGCGCCCTCGACGTACTCCATGACGAAAAAGAGATGCCCCTCGCTGGTCGTCCCGAAGTCGTAAACCGTGATGATGTGCGGGTGGCTCATCTTCGCCATCGCGCGCGCCTCGCGGCGAAAGCGGTCGGCGAAATCGCGGTCCGCGCTGACCTCCAGCGGGAGCAGCTTGACGGCGACCACGCGGTCGAGCTCGATCTGTCGCGCCTTGTACACCGCGCCCATGCCGCCGCGGCCGAGGAGCCCGAGGACTTCGTACTCGGGGAAAAGACGCGCGATCTCCGCGTCGCTCGGCGGCGTCCAGCCACCCCGGCTCGCGGCCGTCATGCGCACGCTCTGCATGGCGCGGGCGAAGATCTCGTCGGGGCGCAGCGACTGGATGGCGCTGGGCAGCGGCGTGTTGGCGTCGGTGGCGCCGGGAATGTCGATGGCGCAGAGCAGGGTGGTGATTTCGCCGTCGGTATCCGCGGGATCGACCACGGTGTCGGCGATGATCGCGCGGAGGACTTCGCGCTGGCGGGTGCGGAACTCGAAGACCGCCTTGTGCATCGCCCCGCTGCTGCAGCCCGCGCGCTCGCCGGCGGCGGCGTAGCGCTTGTCATCGGCCGGCTCGAAGCCGGCAAACGGCAGCAGCTCGGTGAAGAGCGCCTCTTCCCCGCGCGCGGCATATTCGCCCTGCAAAGTGGACGCCGCAAATTCGAGCACCGTCAGTGCCCAGCGACGCTGGAAGATCGCGTCCGGCTCGCCCTCCGGCTCGTCGGCATAGCGGCTTTCGGCCCAGTCGGGATCGAGATCGATCAACGGCTCGCTCGTCAGTTCCACCTCGCTGCCCGCAAATTCCGCGAGCCGTGAGGGCAGCCATTCGCGCAGCCGCGCGCTGCCGGAGTCGATCTCCTGCGGCGGGGCTTCACCGAGACAGCGGCTGAAGCAAGCACGCGTCGCGCTGGCCGCCTCCCCGGCTTCGAACCCGGCGCGGCGCCACCAGGCGTAGGCGCAGTACCAGTAACTCGCCGCCAGTTCGCTCAGCGCCGTGCGGCCATCTTCGCCAGGCGCGGAGATCGCGCGCGCCCAGCGGCTGGACGGTGCGGCCCGCGCCGGTTCTCGGTCCTGAGTGAGCGAATTCATTCTCCTGCTCATGCGCCGTCCGGCGGCGAAATGGGCCACGCGGGCCGAAATTATTTTGCCCTCGGCTCGCCCGGAGGCAACCAGCGGCCCTTTGGCTCGCCGATCCACCGTCCCCCTTTAGTCCCCTCCGCCTCCTCAGTCCTTCGTCGCGGCGCCCGGTCCCAGCCGCTTCAGCTTGACCTCAGACACCGCCCAGTCGGCGGCTTTGGTGCCGAAGGCGAGGGCACCGGGCTCGGTGGTGGCCCAAACCTGGTGCTGGCTGAGGGCGGCGGTGGGGCCGGTCCAGGCGTAGAGCGGGCGGGTATCGAGCGTGGTAGTGATGGTGGCGTTCGCGCCGTCGAGGCGCACGGTCACTTCCAGTTCGTGCGGTGCGGAGTCGTTCACCTGTTTGCGCTCCAAGACTTCGGGCAGATCTTTGCCGTTCTTGCCATTCACCAGACTCAGGCCCGTGTAGATGCCGCCTTGAATACGCCCTTCCAGTTCGAATCCGCACATCCGGTCCGCGACGGGGAGGGTGACGTAGAAGACACCCTTCGCGGGGAGCTGCCGTAGCTTCACGAGCACCTGGTAGCTGGTGCCGGACACTTTGGCGGGCAGCGGCAGCGTCGCAAATTGCGTGTCCGGGCTGAAGAGCACGCCGTCTTTCAGGGTCCACCCGTGGCCGGTCTGCGCGACGATCTCAGGCGTGAGCTTCGAGAAGACGTCTTCCCAGCCGTCGGCGGTCGCAGGCAGCGGCGTCTGCACTTCCACAGACTCGAACCAGCCGTTGTTCGCGAGGACGCCCCACTGGCCGGGGGCGGTGATACGCGAGTCGCGGGCTTCGATGACCACGGCGTCATCCAAGAGCGCGGTCAGGCGATCGCCTTGCAGGCGCAGCTCGACCAGCAGGGTGTCGCCGGCTTGAAGGGGTTTGGACAAACGATGTTCGCCCAAATTGATCGCTGTGCCGCCGTCCGGCGGGAAGCAAAACAGGGTCGCGGTGTTCTGATGCACCCTGAGTTTATATTTGCTGTCACCCGATGCCGCGCGGGCTAGGAGCGACGTATCGTCGTTTCCCTCGCGGAACTGCATTCGGGCGCGAATGGCGCCATCGGCGGCAGATAGCGGTTTCCTCGAGGTGCGACTCACCAAATGCAGACGGCCATCGATCACTTCGCGCCGACCCGGCACGGTCTCCTTCCATTCCGCCTCGGTAAAGAGCGGCTGCCACGGGCCGAAGGGGTTCACCACCGGCGCGGCGGCAGGCAGCGGCGTCTGCACTTCCACGGACTCGAACCAGCCGTCGCTCGCCATGAGGCCCCACTCGCCGGGTTCGGAAAGGCGGGAGTCGCGGACTTCGAAAAGCAAGGTGTCATCAACCAGCGCGCTCAGGCGGTTGCCGAGCAGGCGCAGCTCCAGCACCAGACCGCTGGGTGGAGGAGATTTCGACAGGTATTTGCGTTCCAGCTCGATCCCTTTGAGGTCCGAAGGAAAATACAGCAGGACAACGGCGGTCCCCCCGGCCTGAACGGTCGCCTGGGCCTGAAGCTTATATGAGCCCATCCCCTTCGCGTTGCGGGCGATGATGGCCGCATGCTTCTGCGATGCCTCGGGGATTGAGATGCGGGCGCGAATAGCGCCGTCGGCCGCAGGCTGCGGCTTCAGCATGAATTGGTTTTCCAGATGCACGCGGCCATCGACGATTTGCTTGCGGCTCTTGCTCTCCTTCCATTCCGCGTCGGTGAAGAGCGGCTGCCACGGGCCGAAAGCTGCGGTCTTGGTGAGAACGCCAGGGTTGCCCGGCCCGGTCGGGGGCGCGGCCACTTGCGGAGCAGGCGATGGGCTCGGTGGCGCGCTCTTCTTCCAAGGCTGGAGGTAGAAGAGTGCCGCCGCGCCGATGGCCAGAAAACCCAGACTCGCGAAGTACGGCTTCTTCTTCGATCGTGGCGCGGCGCCGGGCGCGAACATGGTCATCGCCCGGCTCATCCCGCCCAGCGGCAGGCGGGCGAGAGCTCCCCGCCTGGGGGCGATCGCGAGCGGTTGCGGCACGCTCGCCTCGGTCACGGCCGTCTTCATCTCCTGCGTTGATTGATACCGCCGGTCGGGCTGCTGCTGCATCGCTTTGATCACCACCTGATCGACGCGCGAATCCACGGCCACGCGCTGGCTCGGCGGATCGAAGATGCCCTGCGGCACTTCGCGGCAGAGCATTTCGTAGAGCATCACGCCGAGGCTGTAGATGTCGGCGCGGTGATCGACGGCCATCCCGCGCTTTTGCTCCGGCGCCATGTAATCCGGCGTGCCCATCACCGTGCCGGTGACGGTGTGGCCGAGCTGCTCGGGGCCGGAATCGGTCAGCCGGGCGAGGCCGAAGTCGGCCACCTTCACCTTGCCCTTCGTGCTCACCATCACATTGGCCGGCTTGATGTCGCGATGCACCACGCCCTCCGCGTGCGCGTAGGCGAGCGCATCGCAGACGCTGCCGATGATCTCCAGTGCCTGCGCCGGCTCCAGGCCCGGGCCGCGGATCATCGCGTCGAGATTCGCCCCGTCCACATATTCCATGACGAAGTAAAGATGCCCCTCGGAGGTCGTGCCGAAGTCGTACACATCGATGATGTTCGGATGCTGCAGCTTCGCCATCGCGCGCGCTTCGCGGCGGAATCGGTCGGCGAAGTCGCGATTCACGCTCACCTCCAGCGGCAGGAGCTTGATCGCCACGAGGCGGTCGAGCTCCACCTGCCGGCCCTGGTAAACGGCGCCCATGCCGCCGCGCCCGAGCAGCGCCGTCACTTCGTACTGCGGGAAAAGGCGCGCCGCTTCCGCGACCGTCGGCGGCTGCCAGCCATCCGCGCCGCCGCCGGTCATCCGCACGCTCTGCATGGCGCGCGCGAGCATTTCGTCCGGATGGATAGCGCCGATCGCGGTCGGGAGCCGGGCGTTGGCCGCCTCCGGACCCGGAGCATCGCAGGCGCAGAGCAGCGCCGTGATCTCGCTCTGCGCTTCCGCAGGATTGAGCAGCGTATCGCCGGCGAAATAAAGCAGCAGCTCCCGCTGGCGGTGGCGGAAATCGAAGACCTCCTTGTGCATCGCGCCGACCGTGCGGCCGATGCGTGTCGCCGCCGCCGCGTAGCGATCTTCCTCCCCCGAGTCGAAGCCCGCGAACGGCACCAGCTCGGGAAAAAGCGCCTCCTCCCCGCGCGCGGAATATTCCGCGCTCATCGTCGCCACGGTGAACTCCAGCACCGTGAGCGCCCAGCGGCGCTGGAAGATCGCGTCGGCCTCGCCGGGCGGTTCATCGGCGTAGTGCGTTTCCGCCCACTGCGGGTCGAAGGCGATCGGCGGCGCCGCGGGCGCCTCCAGCGTTTCACCCGAAAGTTCCACCAGCCGTTGCGTCAGCCACGTGCGCATCGTCTCGCTGCCCGAATCGCTGCGCCGCGGCGGCGCCTCCCCGAGCCACCGCCCGAAAGACGCGAGCGTCGCCACTGCCGCCGACTCCGCCTCGTGCCCCGCGCGACGCCACCAGGCATACACGCAGTAGTAGTAACTTGCCGCCAGTTCGCTCAGCGCCTCGCGAGCATCCTCGCCCGCATCGGAAGTCGCCCGTCCCCAGCGGCTGGATGGCGCGGCGTGGGCCGGCTCCCGATCCTGAGTGAGCGAGTTCATTCTCCTGCTCATGCGCCGTCCGGCGGCGAAATGGGCCACGCGGGCCGAAATTATTTTGCCTCGCCGTTTTCGTCCTGCTGGATGGCGTCGAAGAGCCAGGCGCGCGCGTAGGCCCAGTGCCGCTTCGCCGTGCGCTCCGGCAGTCCGAGCACTGCTCCGGCTTCCGCGAGGGGGAGGCCGACGAAGAAACGCAGCTTCACCAGCTCCGCCTTTTGCGGGTCCTCATCAGCCAGCCGATCGAGCACCTCATGCACGCGGAGCAACTCGTCGCCACCGCCGCCGGGCGCGGCGATTTCGACCCCGTCCACATCGACATGCTCCGCGCCGCCGCCGCGTTTCTCGCGCTGTTTGCGTCGCGCCGCATCGACGAGAATCCGCCGCATCGCCTCCGCGGCGGCGCCGAAAAAATGCGCCCGGTTTTCAAAGCGCTGGTCACCCAAACGCATCCAGGCTTCGTGAACGAGTGCGGTGGGCTGGAGCGTGTGACCGGGTTGTTCCCGCGCCATTTTCGCGCGAGCGAGATCGCGCAACTCCGCATAGACCTGCGCCAGCAGTGCGCCCGCGGCGTAGGCCTCGCCCCGGTGCCGGGCGTCGAGGAGAAGCGTGATTTCAGCCACGCCAGAGTGCTAGCCATCTGCGGCCCCACTGGCGAAACGAAAATCGATGGCGCGCTCGGTCGCTGCGACGGCGGCTAGACGAAGAGTTCCTTGATCAACCGCCCGTCGTTCACCAGCGGCACCGGCTTGCCCGTGCTGGTGTGGAGCGTCTGGTGCGGATCGATGCCCATCTTCGTGTAGAGCGAAGCGGCGAAGTCCTCAGGACGATACACGTTTTCCGAGGCGTTATAGCCCTTCACGTCCGTCGCGCCCACGATCTGTCCGCCGGGGACGCCCGCGCCGGCCATCACCACCGACATCGCGTGCGGCCAGTGATCCCGGCCCGCGTCCTTGTTGATCTTCGGCGTGCGGCCGAATTCGCCGAGCGCGACGACGAGCGTGTTTTCCATCAGCCCGCGCTCGTGCAAGTCGGTGAGCAGCGCGGAGAGCGCCTGGTCGAAGGTCTTCAGGCGCGCGCCCTTGTAGGTCTCGAAAAGTTTCCGGTGATCGTCCCAGCCGCCGTAGTTCACCGTGACCCACGACACGCCGACCTCCACCAGCCGCCGTGCGAGCAGCATCCGCTGGCCGACATCGTTTCGCCCATAACGATCACGCACCTTCGCGTCCTCGCGGCTGATGTCGAACGCCGCCTGTGCCTTCGACGACGACACGAGGTCGAAGCCCTGATGGTAAAACTCGTCGAACACCACCGCCGGATCTTCCACCAGCTTGTCGTTAAAGCGCTGCATGCGATCGAGCGACGCGCGCAGTTCGCGGCGCGTCGTGGCGTGACTCTCGGAAATCTCCGCGGGCACCACCACGTCGCGCACCTGGAAACCATTCGCGTTCGGATCGCCGCCGATCGTGAACGGCGCGTGCTGGCCGCCGAGGAAGTTCGGCCCGCCCGAGCGCGTGTTGCTCGGCATCGCCATGTAGGCCGGCAGCCCGCTGCGCACTCCTCGGTCGTAGGAAACCATCGAGCCAAACGACGGATGGAACGTCACGAAGGCCCCGCATCCCACCGGCACCGGCGTGGGTGCGCCGGTCATCATGTAGTGATTGCCGCCGCCGTGGTTCGGGTCCTTGTGCGCGATCGAGCGGATGACCGTGAACTTGTCGAACGCCTTCGCCAACTCCGGCACCGGCTCGCTGAAATGCACGCCCGGCACGCAGGTCGGGATCGATTTGAAAGTGCCGCGGATTTCGGCCGGCGCGTCCGGCTTCGGGTCGAACGTCTCGTAGTGCGACGGCCCGCCATCCATCCAGATCATGATGCAATTGACGTTCTTCTTCGCCGCCGGCGCCGAAGTCGTGCTCGCCGCCGCGCGCAGCCGCAGCAGATCGCTCAGCCCGAGCGCGAGCGTGCCCCCGAGGCCGACTTGGAGAAAGTCACGGCGGGAGATGCCGGCACAGTTGCGGTGGAGGAGAGACATGGGGGAGCTGATGGGTAATCCGTGGCCCTCGGCGTTTCGTAGGCACGAAAAGCAGCTCGCCGCGCCGAGAGCCGCCCGCGTTCGGCGCAGCGCGCCTTGTTTTAATGTCCCAATCGAACCGCATTCCGCTGTTAACCCTCGTAGCCGGCGGCGTTCGTCCTTCGGTTCAACCCAAAAATCTATCAACTCCATCCAGCCATGATCCGTATCCTCGCCCTCACCTCCCTCGCTCTCTTCGTCATCGCCGCCCCCGCCCAAGCCGCCAAAGGCACCAAGGGTAAGAGGGGCGCCAATCCCGCTCGCATCCTGGGTCGGTTCGATCACGACCACAATGGCACCATCGACGGCGCGGAAGTAGCCAACATCCAGACCGCCTTCACCGCCTTGGCCGCGCTCGACACCGATCACGACGGCAAGCTGTCCGACTCGGAAGTCGCCGCTGCGAAAATCGAGGCTCCGAGGAAAAAGAAGAACAAGTAGGTCGCGGGCTTACTCCTTCGCCTGCTTGCGGGCGACTCGATCGTAGGCCTCCGCCAGCAAAGGGCGCACGGCTTCAAACGTCGCCACGCTGGGATTGAGAATGCACACCCAGTGCATCTTGCCATACACCGGGTGCGGCAGGAGCCGGTCGAAAGCAGCGAAATCATACGCAGCCTCCGCGGCCTCACCGGTCGCGGAAGCTGCTTCTGTTTCGGGAAATAACGCGCGATACGTGTCGCGGCCGATGCCGATATTCAGTCGGAAAACTCCGGTGCGATTGAGATTCGAGGCAGCGTCAAAGTCGCCGTAGTCCTTCGTCACGATCGTCTCGAAAGGAAGCCGGTGTGCTGGGTCGAGCTGACGATTCGGGTCGTAAAAAAAGAAGGTGTCGCCCGCACCGACTCCTTCGTCCCCGACGACGACATCAACGCCGGAAAAAGTGCCGGCGATGAATTGCGTAATCGAGGTTTCGTCCATGATCTCGCCGCGGCTGGTCTGCGCTCAATCGAGCGGCTTGATCTTGATGTTCCGATACCACACCGGCGCCTGCGCCTTGCCGTGCAGTCCTTGGAAACCGATCGGTCCGCTGCGCGCAAAATCCTTCAGCGCGACGGGAAATTTATTTGGCGTCCCATCGGGATTCTTCTTCGCTTCAGGCCAGTTGTTGAGGTCGGCATGAATCACTTCTTCGCCGTTGAAGATCACCGAGACGAGGCTGCCGCGGCAGGTGATGGTGAAATGGTTCCACTCGCCCACGGGCTTGGCCATGTTTTTGGTCGGCGGCATGGCGTCGTAGATTGCCGCGACCATCCCGTACTTCGTTCCGTCGGTGGAATCGTGGACCTGAATCTCGAGCGCGGAGAGCGCGTTTTTTATGTTGCTCGAACGCAGGAAGACGCCGCTGTTGGACTCCGCGGCGACCTTGAATTCGAGATCGAGAACGAAGTCCCCGTAGGACTGCTTCGTCCACAGCGTCTCGTGATCTTTGGCGACCATCTCTCCATTCGCCATCGTCCAGTGGCCGGTCTCCACGACATTCGAAAAGTCCGGCGCGATCAGGTCTTTCCAGCCCGTGGAGTCGGGATGATCGGCTGCGACGACGCGGGCGGAAACGCCCAGAAGCAGGGCGAGAGCGGCAAGGAAACAAAGACGTGGGGAACGGGAGTGGGTCATTCCACGGAGCGTGACGGTGGCTCGCCGAAGCTCAACCTCGAAATTCCCCTGCACGCGGAGGAGTGATTCCGTCGGGTGTCCCTCAATGGGGGGCGTCAGCCAACGCGCACGCTGCAGATCGTGGGAGGCGGCGGCAGCTATCTGCTGCGGGCAGCGTCTTCCTTGAGCGACGCGCAGACGAGTTCGCGGTCGGAACGCGCGAAGACGTGGCCGTTGGCAAACGCCGGCGGTGCCCATGCGCAATTGCGGCCCGCGAACGGCGTGGTGGGATCGATCAAATGCGCGCGGCTGATTTCGCGAAACCCTTCGGGAGCGAGCTGAGCGCGGATCAGGTTTCCTTGGTCGGTGTAGAGCAGATCGCCATCAGGAGTGGGGGTGATGTGAATGCTCGCGCCGCCCTTGATTCCGGTCACGGTGTTTGCTTTCCACACGAGCGCGCCGTCAGACGCGCGCAGGCAGACCAGTTCACCACCGGACTTTGCGGAAAAGATGTATTCGCCGCGGAGGAAGGGCGACGAGGTATTGCTGAGGAGCCGCTTGGTGGCGGGCAGGATGCCGGGCCAGAGCACGGTGGCGTCGGGCTTGGCGGCGTTCAGCGCAAACATCAGTCCGCTGATCAGCAGCCGGTTGCCCTCGACCACCGGCGTCGGGATCGAGTCGTTGTTGCTCGTCGTCATCGGCTCCCGCCACCACGTTGCGCCCGTCGCGGGATCGAGCGATGCGACCGAGTCATCGGTCCACACGATCAACTGCCGCTGACCGCCTGCCACGACGACGATCGGCGAGCTATTGGAAGGCGCGTCGTCGAGCGCCTTCCACACTTCGCGCCCCGTTTTTTTGTCGAGTGCGAGGACGCACGCGCCTGGCTTCGCGCCCGCTGGCAAGATCAACAAATCGCCCTCGATCAGCGGCGACGCGCGGCATTGCAGCTCGCGCACTTCGTAGCTTTTGCGCAGATCGTTTTCCCAAATCACCGCCCCGCTCGCCGCATCGAGGCAATGCACGTGCCCATTGCCGCCGAAGGCGAAGACGCGACCCGCTTCGACGACCGGCGTGGCGCTCGGGCCGCCGCCCTGGCCGGGCACGAAGGCCCATTCGGCGTAGGTCACTTCGTAGGCGAATGACCAGAGCATCTTCCCGGTCGCCGCTTCGAAACACCGCACCCGCTCCCGCGCGATCGGCTTCACCAGCTCCGAGTCGATGAGAAACACGCGGCCCTCCGCGACCACCGGGCTCGCCCAACCACAGCCCGCCGGCGCGCGCCACACGATCTTCAAGCCGTCGGCTGGGAAAGTTTTCAGCAGCCCGGTCTCGTTCCACGCGCCGTCGCGTTTCGGCCCGCGAAATTGCGGCCAGTCATCCGCGAGCGCCGCACCGGCAACTAGAAGCGCGAAAGTGCAGAATCCTCCGAAGCCCAGCGGCGACGAGATCGTTCTTGCGATGGAGGCGGGCGCCTTCGTGGCATTCAGTGGTTGAAGACAAACTCCGCGGAATTGAGCAGCGACCAGAGCACGTCTTCAGTCGCGGCGCGACGCGTGACGCCCTCCGCGGCGAAAGCGCTGGTGGCGATCTTCAACTCCTCCCCGCTCGGCGGGCGCGTGTAGCAGGCGAGGTAGAGCTCGGTGACGATTTCCCCGGGGGTGGACTGGCTTTCGGCCAGCCGCCTGGTGCGCGCGCCGGCGTCTTTGCTCGCGAGCTTTTCCTGGAGCAGGCGCGAGTTCATGAGGTGCAGCGACTGCACGATGCTCGGGCGCGTGTCGCGTTCGCACGGGCAGTCGCTGCTCGAGTTCGGTCGGCCGAAGGCGTCCATGGTCTGCGAGTCGATCTTGTAGGTCCACGCCTGCATCGCGCGGCTGCCGGGCGGCATGCCTGCGAAGGTATCGGGCACGCCGGTGACATCGGCCAGCGCGTCGGCGAGCACTTCCGCGGGCAACCGGCGGCGATACGAGCGCGAGAAGTTGCGCGTGTCGGCGCGGTTGAATTCATTCGGCGCGGCGCTGAGTTGGTAGAGGTGCGAGCGCAGGATCGTCCGCATCAGCGTCTTGAGGTCGAACTTCTGCCGCACGAATTCCTGGGCGATCGCGTCGAGCAGCGCGGGATTTGATGGCGGATTCGAGATGCGGAAATCATCGACGGGATCGACGATGCCTTTGCCGAAGAACGAGGCCCACACGCGATTGACCAGCGCGCGCGCGAAGAACGGATTTTTTGGGTCGGTCATCCAATCCGCCAGCGCGCCGCGCGGATCGGTGTTTTCCGCGAGCTTCAGCGGCGGGCCGTCGGGCGCCTGCGGATTCAGGAGTTCTCCCGTCACAGGATGTTTCACGGAGCGACCGGGCGAAAAATAGAACGTCTCATTTCCCGCCGAGATCGGCGCGGAAATCCCGGCGCCCTTCTGCTTTAGCGGACCAAAGAATGCCGCCATCTTGTAGAAGTCGTCCTGGCCCCACTTCTCGTTGGGATGATGATGACACTTCGCGCAGTCGAGACGCACACCGAGGAAGAGCTGGCTGAACATCGTGGTGACATCCGCGGGCTCGCGGCGGTCGCGATAAATCACCGCCGGGCCGAAGCGATGCGTGTTGCCCTCGGTGAGCACAATGTCGCGGACGAACTGATCGTAGGGGCGGTTCGCGCGGAAGTTTTCACGCAGCCATTGGTCGAGCACATAGACGCTTTTGATCCCGACCCGATCCGAGTTCGGGCGCAAAAGATCGGCCCATTTGTTTGCCCAATAATCCGCGTAGAACGGATGCGCGAGCAGCCGGTCGATCAGCTTCTCGCGTTTGTCTTTTTCCGCATCAGCGAGGAAGGCTCGTGCCTCCTCGGGCGTCGGCAGCGCGCCGATCGTGTCGAGCGTCGCGCGGCGGAGAAACTCGGCATCGCTGCACGGCTCGGAAGGAAAGAGCCCGAGCTTCTGGAACTGCGCATAGGCGAGCGTGTCGATGAAGTTGCTCACCGGAAGGCTGGCGTATTTTTCCGCGGGCAAGGTGCGATCCGCGGGCACGCTGATCCGCGAGTCGCCGACGAGCCCCATGAAGCGCGCGACGATGACCGCCTGGCCGGTCGCTTTTCCCGCGCTCACCAGGCCGTCATCGGTGACGCGGGCAATCTCCTTGTCGTTGGAAGCAAAACCCGCGAGCGCGGTGACGTCGCGCACCGAGCCATCCGAATAATGCGCCTGCACGCTCAACTGCTGCGTGTCGCCTTTTTTGTAAACTCGCTCCGCCGGCTGCACACTCACGCGCTGGAGCGACGGCTCATTTTCCCCACGATAGACCATGCCGCCGCTGATCCACTGCACGAGCGTGCGGTAGGCGTCGGAGTCTTTGGCAAAACGTTCGCCGCCCTCGTGCGGGATCGTCTCGGTGGCCTTGAGTAAAAGCAGGCTTTCCGCCGGTGCCGCCGGGAAGATCCGCCGCCCGCGCGCATCCTGCAGGATCTGGCGGTAGTCGGATTTCGGATCGAAGGAAAAGACGGTGAGGCGGAAGCCGTTCTGCCCATCCGGCTTGGCGTGGCACGCGCCCGCATTGCAGCCCGCCTTGCTCAGCACGGGCAGGACATCGCGGAGAAAACTCGGCGCCGCGGCCGGCGTGGGCTGCGACTCGGCGACGGCGATCTTGCCGTCCAGTTTTCCGTCCTTGTTCCAGGAAAAGAGTCGCCCGTCTTGTGAGCCGGCGAAGACGCGCTCGCCATTCGCGGTCACCGCCACGCCATGCAGCGCCACATCCGCTGCCTCAAGTTTGCGCTCCTTCGCCGACTCCGAGCGCTGACCGCCGGTGTGACTCTGCAGTTCAGTATAACGCATCACCGCGCCCGCATCCGTGACCGCGATGACCGTCCCCGCCGACCACGCCACGGAAGTGATCGCCGCGGTCGGCGTTCCGAGCGCGTTGATCTTCTCGCGCGTCTTCACGTCCCAGACTTTGATCTGCTGATCCATGCCGCCACTGACGAGCTGTGTCGCCTTCTCGTCGAAAGCCACCGTGAGCACCTGCGAGGCGTGACCTTCCAACTTCGCGATCTCCGCGTGTGTCGCCAGATCCCACAACTTCACCAACTTGTCGCCACCCGCCGTGGCGAGCAGCTTGCCATCGTTGCTCACGGCGAGGCCGAAGATGGTGTCCGCGTGCGCCAGCCATGAAGAGGTGATCGCACCGCTCGACGCATCGACGAGCCGCAGCGTGCCCGCCTCGGCAACGCGCCCGTCCGCGATCACGATCTGCGTTCCATCCGGTAAAAAACGCAGCGCGGTGATGCGGTCGGTCAGCCCCTCGCTGATCTCACGCGCTTTCGTCAGCGACTCCGCGGTCCACACCACCACGCGGCGAAAAGCGCCCGTGACGAGCTGTTTCCCATCCGGGCTCCACGCGATCGATTGCACCGGATCGAGATGGGCGCTCGCCCGTGCAACGACGGAAGGACTTGGCCCCGCGACATCGTAGAGCACCACCTCGTTTCCGCAGCCCACGGCGAGTCGCGTCGAGTCGGGCGAAAGCGCGAGCGCGAGGATGGGCCGGTAGGTCGTCGGCAACGCCGCGAGCGTCACCTTGCGTGTCGCAGACGGTTCGTTCACCAGCGACGCCGCATCCCACGCCGCGCCTTCCTTTGCCCAAAGCTTGAGCACTTCGATCTGCTTCGAGGAAAGCTGCTTCTTTGGCGGCATGTGCGGATCGGCATCCGCCGCCAACGCCTCGATCAGCATGCTCTTCTCCGGTGAATCCAGATCGAGTGCCGCGCCATTGTCGCCACCTTTCAGCAACGCCTCGCGCGTCGTCATTACCAGGCCGCCTTTCTTCTTCTGGTCGTTGTGACACGAGAAGCAGTTGCTCTTCAGCAGCCGCATGGCCTCCGCCGTCGCCGGAGCCGCGGCCCGCGCTGACGTGGCCAGCGAAGCAATGAACGTGAGCGCCAAGATTCTCGCTTTCATTTCCGCGCGAAAACCTGCTTGCCCTCAAGGTAGGTGGACAGGACTTGGATCTCGCGGATTTCATCCACCGGGCAGGTGAGAATGTCGCGATCGAGCACGATGAAGTCCGCGCGCTTCGACGGTTCGAGCGAGCCAACGCGATCTTCGCAGAAGAGCAGATGCGCGTTGTTGCGCGTGTAGAAGCGGATCGCCTGCTCGCGGGTCAACGCTTCCTCGGGATGCAGCGCGCCGTCGAACCATTTGGCGCGACGCGTGATCGCAGTCCACATACCGAGGAAAGGATTGTAGGGATTCGTCGCGCGCAATGAGCCGATCTTTTGCATGTGATCGGAGCCGCCGCCGACAATCACACCCGCGGCGAAAAGACTGTGCAGCGGCTGAAACCAGCGCAGCCGTTCGTCGCCGAACTGCGCGGAGAGCGTGCGTGTATCGAGGTAAAGCCACGCGGGTTGCAGATCCATCACGACGCCGAGACGCGCAGCCTGATCGATAGCATCTCGACTTTGGAAATTGGCATGTGTCACGCATGGCCGCAGCGAGCGCATCGGCAGCTCGCGATTCACTTCCTCATACGCATCGAGAAGTGCGTGCACGGCGCCGTCGCCTACCGAGTGCGCGGTGAATTGCAGCCCGCATTCCGTCGCCGTGCGCACCATCGGCACGAGCCGTTCTTTCGGAATGAAAAGCACGCCGCGATAGCTCGGATCGGTGATCGCGTAGATTTTGCTGACGCCCCACGGTTCGCGCATGTAGGCGCTGCCGGTGAGCATGCCGCCGTCGAGATAGACCTTCACTCCGATGATGCGCACCGGCCCGGATTTGTCCTTGAAGAGCGGGTGCTCGGCGACCGCGCGGATCTTTTTTTGCACCTCGTCGATGGCGCCAATCGTGCCGACGCCGTGCGAGATGGACACGTTCAGCGTCAAGTCGCCGCGGTCGCGCAATGCTGTGTAGAGGCTGATCGCGCTCGCGCCGGAGTCGCGGTCGGCGATGCCGGTGAGGCCCACGGAATTGTAGTCTTGGAAAAGCTTCGCGAGCTGCGAGAGCTGGTCGGCTTTCGATGGCACGCGATCGATCGGCTTCACCTTCACGAAGCGCGTGCAGTTGCGCAGGATGCCGGTCGGCTCGCCGGACTGCGGGTCCATTTCGGCGAAGCCTGCGCCGCCATCGGCAACCTTGAAGTTGCGATCGATGCCGCTCAGTTCGAGCGCGCGTGAATTGAGCGAAGCGTCCGGCCCGGTGCGATACAGCACGGGATGTTTTGGCGCGACACGATCCAGCTCGGCGCGCGTCGGGTAACGCTGTTCGCGCAGGCGCGTGATGAAGACCTGGCTGAGCGTGATCCACTCACCCTCGGCAGCGACTTGGGTGCGCGCCTGAATGTAGTCGAGCACGTCCTGGATCGTCTCGAAGTCGGGGATCGGATGATCGAACTCCGTCATCGACGCGCCCGTGGGATGCGTGTGCGAATCGATCAAGCCCGGCAACACCGTCTTGCCGCCGAGATCCACGAGCTGCGTCTGCCCGGTCTTCGATTTGAGGACTTCGTCGTTCGTGCCGAGGGCAACGATCTTCCCGTCGCGCACGGCCATCGCTTCATAAATCGAGAAGCGATCGTCGACCGAAAGGATCTTGCCGTGATGCGCAATGAAATCGACCGCCCGAGCCGGCAGCGCGGCCAGCGCGATAAAGCCAAGCAGCGCGAGCGCGGCGCACTTCACGCCAGGATCTCCGTCACGACGCGCGCACCCTGCCCGTCCGTGAGCGATGCGTTGATGCCGTTGCGCTTGTAAACGAGCTGCGTGTGGTCGAGGCCGAAGCACTTCAGCAGCGTGGCGTGCCAGTCGTAGTGATGGACGATGTCCTTCACCGCACGATGGCTCCACTCATCGGTCTCGCCATGCACATAGCCGCGTTTGAAGCCGCCGCCGGCGACCCAATGCGTGAACCCGAACGTGTTGTGATCGCGGCCCCACTTGTCGCGGCCCGCATCGTTTTGCAGCACGGGCAGGCGTCCCATTTCGCCGCCCCATTGCACGACCGTGGTGTCGAGCAATCCGCGCTGTTTCAGATCCTTGATCAACGCCGCGCAGGGCTGATCGACAGCCGCGCAATTTTTCGGCAGCGCGGAAAGAAGTGAGCCGTGCTGATCCCACGACTGCCCGGAATTCAGCACCTGCACGTAACGCACGCCGCGCTCCACGAGCCGCCGCGCGATGATGCAGCGCGTCGCGTAGTCCTTCGTCTCGGCTTTATCCACGCCGTAGAGTTTTTTGATGTGCTCGGGTTCGTTGGAAATATCGAGCGCGTCCTTCGCGGCCGTCTGCATCTTCGCGGCGAGCTCGTAGCTGGAAATCCGCGCCTGCAAATCGAGTTCGCCTGGATGCTCGGCGAGGTGTGCTTCGTTGATCGACTTGAGCAGATCGAGTTGCCGCTCCTGCGGCTTGCCGGCCAGCTCCGCGGGCGGGTCGAGATTGAGAATGTGCGGCTCGGTCGGACGAATGAGCGTGCCTTGGTAGAGCGAAGGCAGCCAGCCGTTGGTGTAATGCTCGCCTTGAAAAGTCGGCAGTCCGCCCGGATGCGCGAGCACCATGTAAGCGGGCAGTTCCTGCGACTCGCTTCCGAGCCCATACGTGAGCCACGAGCCGACCGTCGGGCGGCCCGCGGTGATGCGCCCGTTGTTCATCGCGTAGAGCCCCTGCGCGTGGTTGCTCACGCCGGATTGCATCGAGCGGATGAGCGTAATCTCGTCCGCGATTTCCGCGAGCCCTGGCAGCAGCTCGCTCCACTCCATTCCGCACTGACCGCGCGGCTCGAATTTCCACGGCGAACCGAAGACCTTCGCCGAAGCCTGCGCAAGGTTGTCGTATTTGATCTCCCCGGGAAACTTCTGCCCGTCATACTTCGTGAGCATCGGCTTCGGATCGAAGAGGTCCATCTGCGACGGTCCGCCCATCATGAAAAGACAGATCATCGCCTTCGCCTGCGGCTCGAAATGCGGCGCTTTCGGCAGCAAATCGTAGCGCGCCGGGCCATCGACGTGCGGCTTCACCGGACCGGCGAGCAGGCCTTCCTGGCGGAGCAGCCACGCGAGCGCGAGCGACCCGATGCCGAAGGAATTCGCCTGGATGAAATGGCGGCGGGAACAGAGGTGCGAGGGGAGCATCGGTAAGATTATCCGCGAGGATGCCGTTTCCTTGGGCGCCAGGCGGACGCGTCCGCGTTCAGCGAAGTCGTTCGAGTGGAAACCTTCAAAATTCCTCCGCCATTCGATCGAGTTCCTGGTTAAGGCGCTCTTTCGAGGCCGCGGAAATATTGAGTTGTAGGATTTGGTCGAACGTCTCGATCGCCATGATTCTCTTCCCGGCGGCGAGCAGCGCGCGCGCGTAGGCTTCGAGGAGACCGGCTTTCAAGTTGTCGCTCGAGACTTTGGTGAAGTCGGTGCCTTCAAAGGCTTTCACGGCGTCCTTCGCGCGATGTTGATCTAGGAGCAAACGCGAGAGCGCGATGAGGCTCTCGGTGCGCCAGGCGTAGCCCGAAGGCGTGACGGCGAGCGCTAGTCGGAACTGCTCCTCGGCCTTCGCGGCGTCACCTTGCTTTTGAAAAAGGACGCCCGCCTCGCGCAACGCACGACCGCGCACGCCGACCTCCGCGCCGGGTGCGGCGGCGGCGAGTTGCCACTGCGCGAGTTCGGCGGCGGCGTCCTTTTTTGCATGATAGATCCCGGCGAGAATGCCGTGCGCGTGGGCGCGGCAGCGCACTGGCCATTCGTCGATTTTTTTGTCGCGCACGGAGGCGAGCGCTTCGTCGTGACGCTCGAAGTCGGCGAGCACGCGGAGCCTGGCGAAGTCGCGATACGCGGGGTCTTTCACCAAAGCGGCGAGAGCGAGCGCGCGGTCGGCGTTCTTCAGCGAATCGACGGCGATATCCATGGCGAGGGCGAGGTAGCCGTAGTTTTCACCGGCTTCGTCGGTCTTGGCGGCCAGCCCTTCGAGCTTCTGAATGGCTTCGTCGTAACGCTTGTCGGCGCGCAGTCGCCTAGCCGCAGCGAGTTGCGTGTAATCGACGGCGGGCGCGGAGACCGCAAACGCGGCGAGCAGCACGACGAGGAGAAGGAAGGTGCGATTCATCGAGCGTGGATTCATTTGAAGGTGGCCTTGCCAAACGAAGCATCGCCGGGAATTCGCGAGGCATTGAGCTTGCCGGTCCATGCGGAAAATTCACGCCCTTCCTGCTTTCTCGCGGCGTCGAGGAAATGCACGCGTCCGACATTGAGATACCAGGTGTCGCCGGCTTTTGGCGTTTTCGTGCGCAGCGTTTCGAAGGGAATCACGGCCATGGATTCCCAGCGGTTTTGCGCGGCGACGAGCTTCGTCTCGAAGGTCCACGCGCCGT
This sequence comes from Chthoniobacteraceae bacterium, assembly GCA_049690035.1. Classification (GTDB taxonomy): domain Bacteria; phylum Verrucomicrobiota; class Verrucomicrobiia; order Chthoniobacterales; family Chthoniobacteraceae; genus Chthoniobacter. Next base: position 9,385 of record JBAVML010000136.1, on the reverse strand, counting down.
TCCAGCCCTCGTCATTCCAGCCGTAGCGCGGATGAAGATAGTCGGTGATGAAGCCGTGCTCGGCGTCGTTGAACGAAGTCGGCTCGGGCTCGTAGGCGAAGTAAAAATAGCGGCTGCGATCCGCGATGGGCGACACATTCACCACGATGCTCTCCTGCAACCACAGCTCGGCATCGTGGCCGCGCGCGGCGAAGGTCATCTTCTCCGCCGGTTGTGCGCCGCTCACGCGCACGTAGAGATTTGCGTCGTCGCAGAGCACGCGGAAGTTCGTCGGCGCCTGCAGCGGCTTCGCTACGTCGGCGGGCAGCAGCGGATGCGACTCCGCTTTTTCCCAGCGCGCTGAATCGAGCGTCAGCGGTCCCGTGACACGTTCGATCGCGAGCGTTTGGGTCTGCTGATGCATCGACTCCGGATTCGCGCGCATCTTCACCGTGTCCCAGTTGAACGGCGCGCGGTCGAGGTAACGGCCCGCATACTTCAGCGAGCGCTCGTCGGCGAAGCGATACGCGGGGTTCTTCTTTTTCGGATACTTCGCGTCGCCATTCACCACGCCGGCGACGAAGGCGTTGCGTGCATCGACGGCATCGAGCAATTGCGCGAGTGACGCCGCGTTGTTCATCGCCTGATGATTGCGCCACGCGTTGATGACGAGCGCGAGGTGCTTCAGGAAATCGAACTCGTAACGCACCACGTCGAGCCGGCGCTTCACCTCGGGCAATTGCGCTCCGCCCTCCGCAGCAGCGAGATCGTCCTCCAGCGAACTGATCACATCCGGCGGCCAGAGCGTGCCCAGCGCGAAGATCGAGTCACGCCCCTGACGGTTTGCGTAGCTCTCGATCAGCTTCCACAGCTCCACGCGCTTTTGCAGATTCACAAAGAAGCGGCGCATCGGGCTCTCGCATTCGCGAAAGGCGGCCTGCAAATATTCATCGAAGAGTTGATTCGCGGTCTGCGTCCTCGGGTCGATTCCGAGTCGCAGGTAGATGTAAATATTCGGCCCCTCGAGTCCCCACTGGCCCGCGCCGGGGCTGCCATTTACCTGCACGGAATGGACGTTGTTTTCCACGAGCAGCCGGTTTTGCTCCGCGATCATCGACACCGTGTTCAGCGGCGTGAGCCCCACGAGGTGGAAGTTTCCCCAGTTGTAAAGATAAGCCGAAAATCCGCCGGGCACCGCTAGCTGTTTCCACGCGGCGAACGCCTCCGCGTCCGAGTGCATCATCTCGATGATCGTGTTTTTCGGGAACTCGCGGAACGTCTGCGGCGGCGGCAACGTCGGGCCGTAGGAAGTCATCATGAGCTTCTTGTCCGGGCGATCCTTCATCAGCCGCACCGCCATGTCGCGATGCATGATCCAGAGCTTTTCCGCCCACGCGCGATCGTTGTTGAAGGCGATGCCGTCGCCCGGTTTCGTCGTCGGCCGGACGCCGTAGAGCGCCGCGCATTCCACGCACTGGCAAGGGCGGAAGCCATCGGCCTGGCCGAGCTCGATCACATCGAAGCCTTGATCGCAGCACGCGAGGATGTGCTTGTAGATCAGCTCGCGCACTTCGGGATTCGAGAGGCAGAGCTGCCCATCTGTCGCGCCGACCGCCGGCTGCCGCACATTGCCCGTGAGGATGAAATACTCGGGGTGCGTCTTGCCATACTCGCTGATCGGCACCGCCGACGGATGCTGGTGTCCGCCACGCGACCACACCCGCGTGAAGCGCCGGCAATGATTCGCGGTGTAAAACAGCTCCGGCCCGGTGTGCATGTCGTGCTCGGCGAATTGCGGTTCGCTGCGGACATCGAGCATCGGCGGCACATGAATGATCGATTGCGGCACGAACGTCGTGCCCGCGTCATCCGGCGAAAGGAATCGTGCGCCGACAAAGCGATGCACAAATTCCGCCGTGCCAAACAACGTGCCCTCGAACGGCAGCGGCGCGGCCTTGCTCCCCGTGCGCCATCCCGCGATGTCGCGTTTCTCCTCCAGCGCATCCGGTTCGTCATTGCCCGCGATGATCACGTTTCGCCCGACCACCTTGTGCGCAAACGCCCAGCCCCGGAGCTGCCGCACGTCCACGCCATTCGCCGCCGCAAACTTCGTCGCCCCGAGAAAGAACGCGGGCCGCGCCGCATCCAGCGCCGATTCCTTCACGGTGGCCAGCTCGACTTTGTTCGCCGCGAAGGCCTGCTGGAGCAACTCCGCCGCGCGCGTCACGGAAGACTCCGTCGCGGCATTCGCCGCCACATCCGGCACGACGATCTGATATTTCGATTTGCCGCGAAACCCGAGGATGATGTCCTCCGGTTCATCATCGCTGCTCGCAGCGGCCTGGCCGGAGGCACCGGGACCGAGGGCGAGGATGAAGAAGCAGGCGAACGAGATGAAAAAGCGCATGGGGAGAGGTCGTGGGAAAGGAATCGGATTTGATGGATGCACCGGCGTGCAGCGCAGTTCGTCTTCGCGCCAAGCGCGGGAGTGATCGCGGCTGATCTTCGCTAGCGATTCTTCGTTTACTCAACGTAGAGGAAACGGTTCGAGCTGTAGAAAATCTGGCAGAGGCTCGCGAGCGCATCGAGCTGCGGGTCGGGCGTTGGTGCGTCCTTCGCGTGCTGGATGCCGTGGTGATAGGCCCGCACCGCTTCGGTCTGCTCGGCGAGATAGGCGAGGCCGCGGAGTACGTCGGTTTCCTGCGGCTCGCGGCCGTAGAGAATGCGCCACGCTTTCACGATCTGGCCGCGTGCATCGCCGGGCACTTCATTGCGCAGCCGCGCGGCGAGCGCGTGCGCGGCATCGAGGACGAAGTTGTCGTTCATCAGCATGAGCGACTGCGGCGCCACGGTCGTGCAGTTCCGCGTTTCGCAGTTCGGCAGCATCGTCGGTGCGTCGAACGTATCGAGCACGGTGAGCGGCGTCTTGCGGCGGACCTGGACGTAGATCGAGCGGCGGAAATCGTCCGGGCCGCGGCTCACGACTTTGACCACATCCTTGTTCGTGTTGAGCTGCTCCATCCCCACGACGATGCGTCCGCCGGGATCGCGCGCGATGCCCACGGGCTCGCCGAATTGTTTGCGATTGAGCGTGCCGGCAGCGGCGAGCATCGAGTCCCGCAGCGTCTCCGCGTCGAGGCGCTGGAGTTTGAAGCGTCCGTAGAATTTGTTGTCCGCGTCGGCTTTCAGCGAAGCCTCGTTGCGCGACGATTGGCGATAGGTCGTGCTCAGCACCATGAGCCGGTGCAGCGGCTTGAGCTTCCAGCCGCCGGCCATGAATTCGCTCGCCAGCCAGTCGAGCAATTCGGGATGCGTGGGCCGCTCGCCAAGCGCCCCGAAATCGCCCGGTGTGTTCACCAGTCCGCGGCCGAAGTGATTGAGCCAAAAACGATTCACCAGCACGCGCGCGACGAGCGGATGTTTTCCATTCGTGAGCCAGCGCGCGTAGGCGAGCCTTCGACCGGAGGAACCCGCGGGCACTTGCTCCGGCTTGAATGGCTCGATTTCCGGACCCGCCAGCACGGTGAGTTCGCCGGGCATGAGTTCTTGCTTCGGCTGATCGTGATCGCCGCGGTGAAAGAGATGCGTCTTCGGCACCACGCCCTTCACTTCGGTGAGCGCCATCACCTTCCCCTCGGGGGGAAGCGTGGCGCGCAGTTTCGTTCCCTCCGCGATCTTGTCGGTCACCTTTTTCTGCGCGGCGGCGTCGTAAAGATCGAGCGAGTAGAGCGCGAGCGCGTTGGGGTATTTCTTGATCAACGCTTTCTGCTCTGGCGTGCGATCTTTCTCCACCGTCGCGCGCGCGGCGCGGTAAGGCTCGCGCTCTTCTTCCGGGAGTTTCACCACTTCCTTCGCAAAAATTTCGTCGAGAAATTTTTTGCTCATCGCCTGCGCCTCGCGATTGATGTCGCCCACTTGTTTGTCGATTTCGTTGGCCTTCGCGCGTTCCTCCGGCGTGTAGAGCGAGACCTCGCGCTGGGCCGGCGGGCGCCACCGCGATTCCCAATCGAACGCCGGCTCGAAGACCGCGCGCAGCCGGTAGTAATCGGCCTGCGGGATCGGATCGTAGCGATGGTCGTGGCACTGCGCGCACCCGACCGTGAGCCCGAGCAGCGCCGACGAGACGACTTTCAGTTCCTCGGCGATGACCTGGTTGCGCGCGAGCTTCATGTCGTCGCCCGGATCGCCGGTGCCATCGGGCGCCATGCGGAGAAACGCGGTAGCCGTGAGCGCGTCGCGTTTCTTCGGGTCGAGCACGGCTTGCTGCGTTTCGGCCTGGGTCGCGCCGGCGAGTTCGTCACCGGCGAGCTGTTCGACGATGAATTCGTTCCACGGTTTGTCGGCGGTAAAAGCGCGGATGACGTAGTCGCGATAGCGCCATGCATGCAGCCGCGGCGAGTCGGCTTCGGCGTAGCCGTTCGAGTCCGCATAGCCCGCGACATCGAGCCAGTGCCGCGCCCAGCGCTCGCCATACGCGGGCGAAGCGAGCAGGCGATCGACGACTTTCTCGTAAGCGTCCGGCGCGGTGTCGGCGAGGAATGCGTCGAGTTCTTCCGGCTTCGGCGGCAAGCCGGTGAGGTCGAGTGTCACGCGGCGGAGCAGCGCGCGGTTGTCGGCATCGGGCGCAAAGTCGAGCTGCTGCTCGCGAAGCTTTGCGAGGACGAAAAAGTCGATCGGGTTGCGCACGCGCGCAGCAGTTTCCAACTGCGGCACCGGCGAATGCGCGATCGGCTTGAACGACCAAAACTCGCGATCCTCGTCGGTGATGAACATCCCCAGTGCGAGGGTCTCGGGCTCCGGCTTGGCCACCTTCGCGCCTTGCTTGATCCACTTCTCGATCAGCGCGAGCTCCTGCGCGGAAATCTTCTTCCCCTTTTTCGGCATTTCGCCTTCGCGAATGAGCCGCACCATTTCGCTCTCGTCCGGCTTCCCCGGCACGAGCACGTGGTCGCCACCGTCGAGTTCCTTGTCCATGAACCGCCGCAGCCGCAAGTCCACGCCGCCCTTCGGCTTCTCCTCCTCGCCGTGGCAGTGCGTGCAGTGCGCCTTGAGGATCGGCCGCACGTCGTGCTCGAAGGTGACTTCCTGCACCTCGGCACGCGCGGAGGCGAGCGCGAGCGCGGCGGCGAGAAACGTCAGTGGAAGTGCGCGGGGGAGCATGTGGAAGGTGAAGACCGCAATGCGGCACAGGTGTTAACCTGCAGGAGGATCGCGGCTTAGAGCGGCTGGGTCTGGCGCTTCAGGAGAAAATACACGGGCAAACCGAGTGCGATCAGTCCCAGGCCGACCAGCGATTCCAGGCGCGCGGCAGTGAGCGTGTTCCAAAGCAGGGCGAGCGAAACGAGGATGAAGAGCGCGGGAAGAAACGGATAGCCGATCGTGCGATACGGCCGGAGTGCGTCCGGCATTTTCCTGCGCAAGACAAACACCGCAGACGTGGTGAGCGCGTAAAACATGAAGCCAGCGAAGACGACGCAGTTGGTCAATTGATCGAACGTTCCCGAGACCGCGAGCACGCTGGCCCACACCGCCTGGCCGGCGATCGCGGCGACCGGCACGGAAGTGCGGGCGTTCAGCGTGGCAAAGCGCCGGAAGAAAAGCCCGTCGCGCGCCATGGCGTACGGGACGCGCGCGTTGGTGAGGATGGAGCCGTTGAGCACGCCGACCGCGGAGAGCAGGAACGCGAGCGAGACGAGCTTCGGTCCATTTTCGCCGAGGAACGACTGCGCCGCCTTCGCCGCGACGGGCAGCGCGTCGCGGTGCCCGGTCGAGTTGGCGCTGAGGATTTCGGAAAAGGGCAGCGCGTAGAAATAAGCGAGGTTCGCGAGGCCGTAGGCGACGAGGACGATCGCCATGCCGGCCATCAGCGCGGCGGGAATGTTCCGACCGGGCTCGCGCACTTCGCCCGCGACCATCGGCATGTTATTCCAGCCATCGAACGACCACAGCGCCGCGAGCACGGCGGCGCCGAACGCCGGCCAACCGCGCCATTCTCCCGCTCCGGTTGGCGCGGCGAAATGCTCCCAGCTCGTGCCTTTCCCAAAAAGGAACACCCCGACCACAATCGCCGCGATGCTTACAAGTTTGACCAGCGTGATGACTGACTGAAAGCGTCCACCGAAGACGACGCGCAGGCAATTCACCGCCGAGCAGATCGTGATCACGGCGACGGAAACCAACTGCCGGCTGCCGAGCTGCCAGTCGATCTGATCGCCGAATAAATGGAAGCTGCGTCGCAACCACACCGCGTCGAGCGGGATGAGCGCTGAAAGGAAGGTCGCGAACGCCACACCGAAAATCGCGATCGAACCGCTGCCGCCCACCGCGATCCGCATCCAGCCGAAAAGGAATGCGGGCAGGTCGCCATACGCCGCACGGAGAAAGGTGTATTCGCCACCGGCTCGCGGCAGCAGCGCGCCGAGTTCGGCATACGCCAGCGCTCCCGCGAGCGACATCGCGCCGGCGACGAGCCACGCGGCAAGCACCCAAGCGGGAGAACCGACCGCCTGCGCCATCGGCGTCGTTTTCAAAAACACGCCGGTACCGATGATTGTGCCGACGACCAGTGCGGTGGCATCGCGCCGGCCGAGACCGCGGATGAGTTCAGGCCCGGACATGGAGCGCGACGAGGGCGGCTCCGTGCGCTACTTCGTGCGGACGAGCACCGCTGTGACTTCTTCGAGAACGACGACGGCGTCAAAGAATTCCTGTCCGGTAATCGAGGAAAGATGCACGGTCTTTTCGCCAACCTTTTCCACTTTTCCGGCGATCTTTTCACCAGAAGAAAGGCGAAGCTCGACCTTCTGGCCGGCCTGCCGCTCGAGGACGGTCTTGACCGTATCCGAGACTTGGAAATCGACTTTGCCTTCGGCGAAGCCGGTCGAGATGAGAGCATTGAAGAGGAGGGCGAAGACGGCGTTTTTCATGGCCGAAATCCTGGCAGCGGCGGAGCTGAATGAACAGCCGCTATCCGCCAGCGCAAAAAAAACCCGACCGCCGGAACCTGTTGCAGTCCGACGGCCGGGTTTCGTTGGTTGGGGCGGCAGGCCGCCCGCAGCTTTAATCCGCGAGGATGGGACCGGTGCCCTTGTCGCGCGGACGTTCGTCCTTGGTGGTGGGTTGGCTCATGGGAAGACTAGCTGCAGCCCTGGCTGGTGCCGCACTCGGTGCAGCAACCGCAGGCGCCTGCGCGGATGACTTTGCTCGAGCCGCAGTTTGAGCAAGTGATGTCCATGAACATGTTGCCGATCGCGACCTTGACCCGATCGAAGTGAGTCTCGGGCGTGGTGCTGATGTGCGGCTCGCCTTCACTCCCCTTCTTGTGCGAGATGACATCGATGATGCTCGGTGTTTCGCGCGGGAGATCGGCGACGGGACGGTTGATCGAGGCCTTGTCGATCTGCGCGAGTTCTTTCATCGGGAGGTCGGCCTGGCCTTTGTTTGGCGAGGTGGCTTCCTTGTAGCCCTTGATGAACTGGCAACCGAGCCAGCGGAAGATGTAGTCGGTGATCGAGGTGGCGTTGCGGATGTCCGGATTGCGGGTGAAGCCGGACGGCTCGAAGCGCTGATAGGCGAACTTTTTCACCAACGACTCAAGCGGTACGCCGTATTGCAGCGCGATGGAACTGAGCGTCGCCACGGTGTCCATGAGGCCGCCAATGGTGCTGCCTTCTTTGTTCATCTGGATGAAGAGCTCGCCGGGCTGGCCGTCCTCAAACATGCCGACGGTGAGGTAGCCCTTGTGGCCGGCGATCTCGAACTTGTGGTTGATGGCGACGCGCGTGTCGGGCATGCGGCGGCGGACGGGTTCGTCGGCCTTGATGCGCAATGCGGCGATGACGCCTTCGAGTTCCCCGATGCGGGATTCGAGCGCGAGCTTGTCGTTTAGCACGGCATCGAAGTCAGCGATTGGAGTCTCCGTCGCGGCGTCGACGTTGCCGCCCATGTCCTTTGTTTTTTTAACGTTGAGCGGTGCGCTGCGCTTGGAGCCGTCGCGGTAGATCGCGATGGCCTTGAGCCCGAGCTTCCAGCCTTCGATGTAGGTGTTGACGATATCGTCCACCGTCGCATCCGCGGGGAGATTCACCGTCTTGGAAATGGCGCCACTGAGGAAGGGCTGTGCGGCGGCCATCATGCGGATGTGACCGCGGTAATGCAGGCTGCGGGTGCCGCGGTGCGCCTTGAACGCGCAGTCGAAGACGTTGATGTCGTCGGGCTTAAGGCCGGAGAAAATGGTCTCGCCGGTCTGCTCGTCCTGCACGTCCTCGATGGTGTCGTATTTGTCGATGTGCGCGATGATCTTCTCGATGGACGAGGAGTCATAGCCGAGGTGCTGGAGCGCGGGCTTCACCGTCTGGTTGACGATCTTCAACATGCCGCCGCCAGCGAGGAGCTTGTATTTCACCAGCGCGATGTCGGGCTCGATGCCGGTGGTGTCGCAGTCCATGAGGAAGCCGATCGTGCCAGTCGGCGCGAGCACGGTGACCTGCGCGTTGCGGTAGCCGTGTTTTTTGCCCTGCACGAGTGCATTGTCCCAGACCTTCCGCGCTTCTTCCTTGAGGTAACCGAAGCGATCGCTGGCCTGGATTTTTTCGACATGCGAGCGGTGCTGCTCCATCACTTCGAGCATGTACGGCTCGTTGGTCGAATCGACCGTCTTGTCGACGCCGCTGCAGCGCGTCTCGTGGTAGCCGGGAAAGGGCCCCATCGCCTTCGCCATCTTGGCCGATTGCTCATAGGCGTGGCCGGTCATGATCGCGGTGATGGCACCGGCTAGCGCGCGGCCTTCATCGGTATCGTAGCCGAGGCCGTAGCTCATGATCAGCGCGCCGAGATTGGCGTAGCCGAGACCGAGCGTGCGGAAGATGTGCGAGTTCTCGGCGATCTCCTTGATCGGGTAGCTGGCGTTATCGACGATGATTTCCTGCGCGGTGATGAAGATGCGCACCGCCGCCTTGAAGCGCTCGACGTCGAAGGCGCCGTCGGCCTTTTTGAACTTGAGCAGATTCAGCGACGCGAGATTGCACGCCGTGTCGTCCAGGAAGAGATACTCCGAGCACGGGTTCGTGCTGTTTTGCCGCGCGGTGCCTTTGCAGGTGTGCCACTTGTGAATCGTGGTGTCGAACTGCATGCCCGGATCGCCGCAGACGTGCGTGCCTTCCGCGATCTTGCGGAGCAGCGCCTTCGCTTCCTTCTTCTCGCAGCGCTGACCGTCGGTCACGCGCTTCGTCCACCACTCGCGGCCCTCGATCGCGGCCTCCATGAACTCATCGCTCACGCGCACCGTGAGGTTTTCGTTTTGATACATGATCGAGCCGTACGCCTCGCCGTTGTAGCTGCCGTCGTAGCCCTGCTCGATGAGCGCCCACGCCTTCTTCTCCTCCTTGGTCTTGGCCTCGATGAACTC
>JBAVML010000135.1:0-3385 GCA_049690035.1 Chthoniobacteraceae bacterium | reverse complement strand
CAGGCTCTGCTCACGACTGGCTCCAGCAACGTAGTTCATGCTGGGAATTGAGATTGCCAGCTCCAGGCCGTTTTTGCTACTCAAACCAGCATGGGAGGAGCGAAATACTTTTCACACAGTCTCGCGCAGGAGCTGGCGTCCATCCTCGCTCACCCGCAATCGCTCTACCGGAGCCGCCGGGAGAGCCGCAGTGAAGACGAGGCCAGAGAGCAGAACGAGCAAGCGAGGCGACATGGTCTCGATCAAACCGGCCCGACGGCGCACCCGCCAAGCAAATCGTCGCCAGCGATGTTCACGAGTCGCGTGCTGTGCCGACGATCGGCCCGCGGACCTCGCACACGTCCTTGCCTTTCAACGCTCTCAATTCAAAATCGCACCGCTATGAAATTCTCCTCACTCCTCGCCCTCTTCACTCTCACCAGCCTCGCCGCCCATGCCGCCGTCACGCCCGAGCAGGCGTTTGGCGAAATCAAGTCGCTTAAGGGCGATTGGCACGGACCCGCGGCGATGAAAGGGATGCCGCCGTCGCATTCGGTCTTCCGCGTCACGGCGGGCGGGAGCGCCGTCCAGGAGACGATCTTCCCCGGCTCGCCGATGGAAATGCTTTCGGTCTATCACATGGACAAGGGCAACCTGCTGATGACCCATTACTGCGCGATCGGCAACCAGCCGCGCATGAAACTCAACGCGCAGAAAAGCACGCCGCAGGAACTGGTCTTCGAGTTCGACGGCGGCACCAATTTCAATCCGCGCCGCGACAAACATATGCACAGCCTCACGCTGAAGCTGTCCGCTCCGTCGAAGACCGTTGCTTCGACGCTGACGACCTCCGGCACGAGCTGGACCGGCGGAAAGCAAGACCCGCGCACCTGCGGCGAGGTCACGCTGACGCGGAGGAAGTAAGGGCGTGCGGAGGACGCGAACGGCCTACTTCGCCGGCTCCGCGTTCCAGACCTTGAGATCGTCGAAGAAGCCGTCCTTGCCCATGCAGCCGAATTCCACCTTCGACTTAGTCGGGTGGGCAATCCCCGGGGACTGAAGGAACCCCACGGCCTTGCCGTCGATCGACGCGCGCATGGTGTCGCCCACGGTCTCGAGCATGAACGTGTGCCACGTCTCGGGATCGAGGCTGAGCGGAAAGGTCGCGTTCTTCCGGCCGGCGGGTGCCGGCGGCTCGCCCGTCGCGCCGTCCGGACGCGCCACGGCGAGCCCCTTTTGATCCACGAGCATGATCTTGTCCGCCGCGATGCGCGCCATGCAGAGGTGCCCGTAGTGCGAGCCGTTAAATTTGCGATCATCAAACTCCGCGGTGACCGACTGCGCGCCGCCGAGCCGGAAGCGGAACTCGATCACGCTGTCCTTGGTCGGGATGTCATTGCCGATCACAGCCTGATGCCCCTTCACCGCCGGCTTGCCATCCGCCTCCGGCGTATCGAAGCGCATCTGCGTTCCCTTCAGCGTTCCTTTCTCGATGGAAAAAGTCGGCACCACGATCGCCCAGGCTTTGCCGAGCTCGGCCTTCTCGAAGTCATCGGAGAAGAGCAGCTCCTTCTTCTTGGCGATCGGCTCAGATGGAATGGGCGGTAGCTTCGGCGCGTCCGCGGCGAACGTAGAAGCAGTGACCAAAGTGGCCAGGGGGAGGAGGAGTCGGAGGTTCATGGGAGACTTATAGTGAACTGCACATCGCCATTCCAACGAGTGATTTCGAAGGAGCGCGATCAGCAGAAAATCAGAACTTCAGGACACCGCGGAATCCCCGCGCCGCGTAGTAGGACTCCGCACCGTTGCACCCGATGAAGACCCGGCCGTAGCTGCGGCCACCCCAGAGCGCGCCGCCCTTCGTCCGAAATTCCTCCGGCGTCTTAACCCAGCTCGACCGCTTCGTGTCGAAGTCGCCCAGCTTCTGCAGCGCGAAATATTCCTCCTCCGTCAGCAGCTCGATGCCCATCGCCGCCGCCATTCCCACCGCGCTGCCCTTCGGCTTGTTCTCCTTGCGCGACTTCAGCGCCTCCTCGTCGTAGCAAAGGCTCACCCGACCTGCGGGCGTGGACTCGGCGCAATCGTAGAAAGTCACTTCCTCCGTCTTCGCGTCCTGCGCGACCACGTCCGGTTCGCCGCCGGTGCGTTCCATTTCGTTCAGCGACCAGAGCTTCTCTGGCTTTGCCTCTAGGCGCGCTTGGACCTTGGTCCAATCGAGCTTGGGATGCCGCTTCACGTTTTTCTCAAAGCGCGCCTGCAAGGTTTTCAGCAGTGCGTCGCGTTGCTTCGATGACAATTCGTTCTTAGGAGCGGTGCCTTTCATTTTGTTTCGTTTTCAGGTGTTTCGTTGCGCCAACTACTTCCTGGTCGCCAGACGGGTGAGGACGTGACCTTTCCACATCAACAATCCTGAAAGTAGAACCATGGGGACATAGAGATAGCGAAAGTAAGGCAGATACTGCTGCGTCTCCGCCGGCGGTCCATAGATATAGCCAATCAGCGGCAGCCCGAAGAGAATGTGAAAACAGCGGAGAACGGTTCGTTTGGTAGTTGGATTCATAAGGAATCGAGCGGCAATAGTGGGGTGTTACTTTAGCTTCTCGACGACCTCCTGTAGGTGGTCATGCGCCATGTTCAGGCCAAAGGCGAACGGCATCTTCAGCAACTGATCGCGCTGTGCCGCAGTCTCGTAGATCACATGCATGCGCAACCGGCTCGTCGCGTCCGTCGTCGCTTCAAACTCCAGCACCTCTAGTTGCACGCCAAAGGGCGCGCCTTCCATTTCGAAGGTCCGCGCAATCCTGCGCCCTTCGCTGAATTCATGGATCACTCCGTGGGCGCGAAACGCCACTTCGCCCGTCGGCGTTCGCGTCTCGATCTCATAGCTGCCATGCCGCCGACTTTCCAGCTTGAGCACCTTCGTGCCCATCCACTGCTCGACGAGATCGGCCTCCGCGTAGGCGCGGAAAAGCAGTTGGACGGGTAGCTCAAAATCCCGCGTGATCGTCAGATCTTGCTGGCCGTCAGCGGCCGCGACTTTGGTCTTTGTTTCCATGTTTTTTCGATTCGTTCGCCTGCACCTGTTTCATCACCTTTTCCAGCTTGTTGAAGCGCGAGTCCCACATCCGCCGGAAAGGTTCGATGAAGTCGGCGATCTCTTTCATCTTGTCGGGATTGAGGTGGTAATAAATCTCCCGTCCTTGTTGCTCCGGCTGCAGCAGCTCGCACTCGGTGAGGATCTGCAAGTGCTTCGAGACGGTTGGCCGCGCCGTATCAAACTCCGCCGCAATCGCTCCCGCCGTCATCGACTGGGCCGCCACCAGCACGAGAATCGAGCGCCGCGTGGGATCGGCAATGGCTTGGAAGACGTCGCGGCGCAGATTCATCGTGTAGAGGAGTGACTACA
>JBAVML010000134.1:0-1823 GCA_049690035.1 Chthoniobacteraceae bacterium | reverse complement strand
CGGCGCGCCCATCGCGCGCGCCCACCACGAGAACTCCTTCCAGTTGCCGTAAAGCTGGATGCCCTGCGCATTCACCCTCGCCCAATCCACCCACGGCTGGACGTAGCCGATTGGCTGCGTGAATTGGTCGTCGATCCACGCGCTGAATCCCACGCTCATCAGTTGCTCCACGTTCTCGGGAAGGCCGTTGCTGTTCGCATCCTGATCCGGCCCAAACGCGGCCTGCAAAAGAAAGCGCGCCGCCGCCTTCGCCGACGGCAGGCTGGCGGCGGTTTCGTTGTCCAAAGTCAACGTTCCGGAAATGCCGGTGCCGAGCGAATAGCCGCTGCCGCTGAGCACCGTGACAATGATCGTCTCTGCTGCTTCGGCATCGTCTGCGTCGGCGATCGGCGTGAGCACGATTGGCACTTCGCGCACACCGGCGGGGATGAAGACCACGTTGCCCGCGATGCTCGCGCTGTAGTCCGCGTTGCGCGTCGCCGTGCCGGTGAAGCCGACGTTCACCGTGATCGGCTTCAGCCCCCCACTGCGCCGCACCACGACCACCGCCGGATCCGGCCAGCGCTCGCTCATGCGCGCATCGAGCACGCCGACCGTTACCACGCTCGCCGCGCTCAAGCCGGCCGTCACCCGTGCGGCGTCAGTCGAATCGTTTCGATCGCTGCGATTCGTCGTGGGATCGAACCCGAGCCAGCGCTCTTCCGCATCGAGCAAACCATCGCCGTCGCTGTCCACATCGCCGATCGCCAGGCGGTAAAATCGATTCCCCGCCGGATTGCTGAAGAGCCACGCCGCCGCGGCGGAATCGAGCGCGACTTCGGTGAACAACGGGGTCCACGACGGCGCCGCGAGATCGGTTTTGAACTCGATGCGGTAACGCTTTCCCGCCGAACGCGCGTAGCCGAGTTGAAACTGCGCCGCCGACCATGGCGCGAGACTCAACGCCGGACGCGAATTCGAATCGAACGGGTTCGTTCCCGCGAGGCTCTCCTCCTGATTGGTCGCGCCGTCGCCATCCGCATCTCCACTCGCGGTCAGCGCGCTCGCGTTGAAGATGATTTCCCAAACGTCATTGAGCCCGTTGCCATTCGAATCGAGTGCCCGGGCGGGCGCCGCGAGCGCACTGAGAGCGCCGACGAGGGCGAGGGCGCGGAGGAGGAATGGAGTGCGTGAAGTGTTCATATTTGGTGGGGAAGAAACACGCATCGCTCATCGGAAATTGCCCCCTGGGGGGCGGATTTTCGCGCGTCTGCTATTCACGAGACGCTCATTCCGACGATGCGCAACCGATTGAAGGCGCGGTGTCGTTTTCATCCGCTGGCTCAAATCTCCCGCACATTCACAAAGCTGAACGCCTCGAGTTTCTTGTCCGCGTCGCCGGTCTTGAAGACTTTCACGCCGCCCGCCGTGATGCTCGCGATCTTCTCCGCCGCAAATCCGCTCAGGCCGGACAGCATCGGGTTGTCGGTGACGAGTCCTTTGATCACCACCGGCCCGAGCACGGCGTGCCGGGTCGCGTCGCCGGTGTCGCGCGTGTCGCCACTGCTCACCCCGGCGCTGTTCACGTCGTTGATCCCCGCGGTGAGGTTGCTGTGAAACCAATTTCCGCCAACTGAAACCGCGCCGATTCCCGCGTCGGGATTCTCCGCCATGCCGATGCGATTGGCGAAAGACGAGTCGTCCTTCGTCTGCCCGGCGGCGATGTAGGCGAGGCTGGCGTCGCCGCTAGTGGTCAGCTTCCCGATCGCATTGTAGTTCCCTGCCGTCGCGGGCGCCTTGCCGCCCGCCATGATGATCGCCTGGAGATTTTCATGCCCGATCAC